>DYLM01000003.1:0-28647 GCA_020722095.1 Chloroherpeton thalassium | reverse complement strand
CGCGTCTGTCTCTTCTATCTCCATAATCTCTTCTGTCACGTCTGTCTTCTCTTGGTCTTCTTTCTTCAGTTTCTACTTGATTTTTTTTACTTTTTGCTTTCTTTTCGGTTGAAACTTCCAAATTTTCTTCAACAGTAGTTTCTGTACCTTCACTTTCAGAATCTTCGTCATCACTTTCTTCATCATTCTCAACTAATTCAAGAATTTCGTTGTCTTCCGAATCATTTCCTTCATCTAATTCATCATCATCGCCAATGAAACCTTCCATAATTTCTGAATCTGAAATTAATTCTAATTCTTCATTGTAATCCTCATCTTCATTTTCGTCTTCGTCTGCTAAATACTCAGCTAATGAACCTTTTGCAAATCCTTCAACCACAAGTACATATTCAGCTTTTGTTTTGTTAGTTTTGAACTTTTCGTAAAGTTCTTCAAGTGTGCCGTAATGATGTGTTTCGCTATTTAAAGTTAAATTCATTCCCAAATATGCTTTTCGCTTTGGTAATAAATCAGCAAAATCTTCCAACAGAACTTTTAATCTGTAAGGAGTATCCATCACAACGAATGTGTACGGGAAATACATCAATTCTTTGATTTCCTCGTATCTTTGTTCTGAATTAGCACTTAAAAATCCTGCATAAAAGAATTTCTTGATAGGAAAGCCACTTCTAACGATGGCTGTCATAATGCTCGAAGCTCCGGGAACAACTACAACCGGAATATTGTTTTGTATGGCTGACTTTACCAGCATAAAACCAGGGTCTGCAAAAATCGGAGTGCCGCAATCCGAAATTAATGCTAATGTCTTACCGCTCTGTAAGAGCTCAATATAATCGCCTACTTGTTCTTTCTCATTGTGTTCGTTTAGTAATTCTATTGGCTTATTTAAGTTTAAATTCATAAGCACACGGCTTGCTTCTTTGAATTCCTCGCCAATTACGATATCGCAGATTTGTAAAATATCTGCAGCACGGTATGTAATGTCTCTCTTATGTCCAATGGGAGTGGAGACTATGTAAAGCGTGCCAAAGTTTGGGTTTTCTTGTTTACTGTCCAACATTTTTGTTAATTAAAGTTAAAAATTCCTTTGCTTCCGAGAAATCTGGGTCAAGTGTAATTGCCCAATCAATCATTGTTTTTGCTTGTTCAAATAAATTTAGGTTATATAAGGCGATAGAAGAACCATAACAAGCTTGAGCATTTTCGTGATTTTCTTTTAAAGCAAACTCATAAACGTCTAAGGCATCAATATAGTTTTTTTGAGATACAAATATATTTCCAGTCATTACTAATAAATCATCTAAATTAAACCCAATTGTTGTGTTAAATTTATTATTCGACCATTCATTTAACAAATAAGTTAGCTTCTCTAAAGCAATAGTATCTTCTTTTTTTAGGCTTAATAGCAATGCTTCCAGATAGTAAGCATCATAATTATCCTCTTTTTTAATACTTTCAATTATTTGTAGAGCTTCGTTGGATTTATCTAAATTGATTAGGATTTCAGCTATTCTTTTTTGGATATGTAAATAATGTTTTTGGCTGAAACGATTTTTTTCTTTTTCAATTTCAAGAAATAACGATAAAGCTAATTCATAATTTCCCTCTTGATATTCTAACTCAGCATTTCCCAAAACAAGATAATTATCAGAAAAACTTGTTAATCTTTCTTCGGCAGATTTTCTCAAATTAAGATTATACAAATTATCAATTAAAGAATATAATTTAAGTGTGGCTTTTTGCCAATTCCAATTCTTACGGGCACATTCTTGTGCAATCAAACCTTGCGAAAATAAATTTGCAGGATTTTTATAAATCGAAATCATAATATTCGCTAATTCATTTTCATTCGGTTCAAGCAAATATGCCTCACCTGTTAATTCATAACCACCAATATTACTTCCAATAGAAATTGGGTCAGCAGGAATTTTATAAGCAAACTCATCAAGAACAAAATCATCAGTTGCTCCGCCATCAGTTACAATTACAGGTTTGCCCGAAGCCATTGCCTCAAGTGTTGGAATAGAGAAACCTTCGCCACGATATGGCGAAACAAACACATCGCACGAGCGATAAAGTGCTGCAATTTCCTCTTCCTTTAAATATTCATTAATATAAATGATCTCGGGCGAATCAGGAAGCAGTCGTATTTCTTGAATCATTTGATTGGCTGTTTGACCCTTATAAAAAGTATCGCCACCCATATCTTTAATCACCAAGCAAACATCATCGGCTTTTTTAAATGCTTTCACATAAGCTTTGAGCAATATGTCAATACCTTTTCGGTAAATTGTTCCACCACAAAAAAGGAATTTCAATTTCTTCTTGGTATTTAATGGATAATTATCTCCATCGGGCTTAAACAATTCGGGATCAACTCCATTTGGAACTATTTGTACTTTGTCAAAGTCAATCCCCGATTCAATCATACACTGCCTTGAATAATTAGATGGTGTCCAAATTTGATCGGCTTGGTTAAATAATTCAGCAAAGTCTTTTCGCAATTGAGTGAACTCCCAAGGTTGCATTATTACCCATTTGGCACCTCTTGGTGGGTCAAACTTTGGGGGCCATTGATGTCTAATCCATAAATAAGGCAAACGCGATATTTCAGAATTATCGTCAGGTTTGTAGCGAATGTCCTTTTGGGCTAAAGCATAATACTTATCATTAATCTTTGGGTCAAATTTATCGGGTTCATAAGGGATAATTGTCAAGTTTACATTATCTGATTTGATTATATTCAAGCAATGTTCTCTATTTACAAGTGCAAGCGAATGATAAACAAATTGCGAACCTTCCCAAACAATATTCAACATTGGGGTAGATTGAATTTTTTCTTCTTTGCTTTGATGTTTATTATCCAAGTCAACTAATTCTTGGAGCAAAGCAATGTTATATGAATTATCCTCATCAGTTTCTTGTTGTAAATCACTTTTTTTCTTTGAATCAAAAATTTGTGAAAGATAATCATCATCATTAAATGATTCCTGCACATTTTTTTTGCCCTTTGCTACAAAATTCAGATTGATATAACCTTGATTTTGAGGAATATCTTGCTCCTCATAGTAGGTCAATTCTAAACCAACTTTACCGAAAAGCTCCGTAAGCGATTCTTTATCAAATCCGACACAATGATAATCTCCTGGATTGGTTTGTCCCCCAAATATCATATAAGATGCAATATCAGCATTCCAATCTCCACGCAAATATGCTTGTGATTGAAGTTTTAGCGAGGGCGAGCGGACAACTATTTCTGCATTTTTTTTGAGTACTCTCACCCATTCTGACAATACTGTTAGAGTTTCGTTGTGTGAAAAATGCTCCAAAATATCGCTTGCAAGAATATAATCAGCAGATTCATCAGGCAATTCTAATTTGCGAATATCCATTCCCACAACATTAGGGTTATCGCTAAATAAATCTATGTTCACAAATCCTTCTCGCACATCATTTCCACATCCCAAATTAAGCAAAAGTGGATTGGGCAGTGGATTAGGTAATTTGCCGCTGGCTTTTTGTGAAGAAAAACCACCTTGCAATGTGGTTTGATAATCTCGGTTTCCAAATTTTTCAATCATAATGAATTTTTTTTTGAAAATATACAAATAATATGCCAAATTAAAATTTTATGATGTAATTAAACCTTTTGTTTCTTAATTTTGTCTAATTATCAAATACGAAAACGATTTGAACGAAGATTTAGAATACATACAGGAATATATAAAAACAAAAAGTGAGCTTGCTGCTTATACTATTGTGCAAAAATACCGAAAATTTGTGTATTTAACCGTATTACAAAAAATTAAAGATACAGACGAAGCAAAAGATATTACACAAGAAATTTTCATAAAAGTTCTGAATTCTCTATCTAAATTCAAGATGAATAGTTCTTTTAAAACTTGGCTCTATCGAATTTCGGTAAATGAAACTTTCACTTACTTGCGGAAAAAGAAAATCAGACAATTTTTTTCTTTAAGTAATGATGATGAATATTCTGAAATTGCCGATTCGGGTAGAAATCCAGAAGAAAATTACACAGATTCTGAATTATCCGAAAAATTACTAAAAGTAATGAATACTTTGCCCGAAAAACAAAAAGAAGTTTTTGCATTTAGATATTTCGAAGGATTATCTTACGAAGAAATTTCCGAAATTACAGGAACTTCTGTTGGGGCCTTAAAAGCAAACTATTTTCATGCTATAAAAAAAGTTTCTAATGATATGAAAAAAATAATGGAAAGATAAATGAATGATAATTACCAAAATATTGATTTTCAATTTAATGAGAACGAAATGCAGGAAAGATTGCCCGATTATATATTTGGGAATTTAGAACATACTCAAAAAGTGATTTTTGAAAAAAGTTTGCCAAATTTTCCTGAAATTCAAAAAGAAATTGAAGAAGTAAGAAGTGTTTTTGCCAAACTTGACAAAATTGATTACGATAAAGTATTATTTGATAAAACAAAAGATTTGCCAACAAGAGTTGCTCGCAAAATGCAACCACAAATTACAGCAGAATCCAAATACTCTGCTTGGAAACCCTTGCGATTGATTGTGCCTGTTATGGTATTTGCAGTGGTTTATTTCATTGGAATGCAAAACAATTTTTGGGTTGATAAAGTATTACCAGTATCAACAAACAAGCCTCCAAAAATAAGCGAAACAATGCAAAAAATCAATTCACTTGATTTGAGCAAAATACCCGACAGTACTATCGAACAATTAGCTGAAGAATCAACGATTTATCAAGATATTATTATCGAAGCGGAAGATGCACCAGATTTAGTGGCAAGTGTAGATGAATTATATAATGATTACTTTTTTGATGAATCATTCAAACTAACAGATTTTGAACTAATGAATATTGATATTAATGCATTAAATATAAATAATTTTAATAATTTACAAGAAGAAGAATTTTTAGAAATAATAGAGGAGATACAAAATGTTAACTTCAAATCTTAAAAAAGTGTTTTTGTTTGCTTTTATGATAGCATTTACAACTATGAACCTTTCAGCCCAAGGAATGCCCCCAAGAGCAATGGAAAGAATACAATCACTCAAAAAAGTAAAATTACTCGAAGTGTTGGACTTAAACGAAGCAGAAGCCGACAAATTTATTGTTAAATTCAATGAATTAGAGAAAAATGTCACAGAAAAGTTCAAAGCTTTGGACAAAGCCACAGACGAATTGCGTAAAGCAGTTCAAGATGAAGATTACAAAAACATAGACAAGCTAAATGCTGATTATTTAAAAGCAAATGACGAACTCACAAAAGCAGTGCAAGCAAAATTTGAAAGTATGAGCAAAATTTTATCAAAGGAAAACTTTGCTAAATACATTCTATTTGAAAGAAGATTCCAAGAAGAAGTGCGTAAGCAAATAATGGAAAAACGTCGCGACAAAGATAGACCCCGAAAATTCCGGGACTAAATCAAAAAACAATTATAAGTGTTGAAAAAAAGAGGCTGTCTCATAAGTCAGATTTGCTGTCATTTCCACGAAAGTGGGAATCCATAAATCAATTTGAGAATGTGACAATTTGAGAATTTGAGAATGTAGGGTCAAATAATCATAGCCCACGAATTTATTCGTGGGTTATTGATTTTTATCAGAACCTCCCCCTTCGTCCCCCTCACAGAGGGGGAATAAAATGGGGCGAGTCTAGATGTTCCTCACGGATGGGAATTTTTTATTTAATTAAACTTATGTATTCTAATAATTGCGTTTAATCATTAATCATCAATTAAGTCATCTTCAAAATCATCGTCGTCAAAATCGTCATCAAAATCGTTAATTAAGTCATCGTCAAAATCTTCGTCGTCGAAGTCTTCGTCGTCAAAATCGTCATCATCGAAGTCTTCATCTTCATCAACATAATCATCTTCATCCCAACCTTCTATGAAATCTTCATCTTCGAAGTCTTCATCATCGTCGAAATCTTCGTCTTTTGCTAAAAGCATTTTTAGGTTTTCTAAATACATTTCTTCGGAAAACATTTCACACCTCTTTTTGATTATTTAAAAATTATTTTCTATTAAAATTCAAAAATATGAAAAAAAATTATTTATAAATCGTTTTATTATTAAAAATATTTTTCTTTATACCTTTCTATTATCAAATCCAATGCTTTTGTTGCTTTCATTTGCAAAAATTCATCAGTAATTGCTCCTGTATACCTTGTGGCTTCTGGATTAATTTCAATTATCTTTGCTCCATAAAATTTTGCATTTTCGGGAATCAATCCAGCTGGAAAAATTTCGCCACTTGCACCAATTATTATGAATAAATCTGCTAATTGCGATTCTCGCATTGATAAATTATGTATTTTCTTATCAATATTCTCGCCAAAAAAAACAAAATCGGGTTTTAGCAAACCACCACAAATCGAGCATTTTGGAATTTGCATTTGTAAAATATCATCATTAAGTTTGTGGATTGCATTGCAGGACAAGCAAACAAGCTTTTTGGAATTGCCGTGGAATTCAACTACATTTTTACTCCCAGCTTCTTGATGTAAATTATCAATATTTTGAGTGATGATTGCCCGTAGTTTGTTAATTCTTTCGAACCAAGCCAAAGCTAAATGTGCACTATTTGGCTTTGTGTTCACAAAATTGCTATAAAAAATATCTTTGATAAATTTCCAAGATATTGCTGGATTTTCTTTATAAAAGCTCAATTCCAATAATTGTGGATTGTATTTTTTCCAAATTCCATCATCAGCCCGAAAAGTAGGAATACCGCTTTCGGCAGATATGCCCGCACCTGTAAATGCAACAAGATTGTTGGATTTGTATATTGCATCTACAATTATTTCTATGGATTTATTTTTCATACCACAAATTTAAGCAAAAGTAATGTAAAATCACTAAAAAACAAACTAATTTTTTGCAAATTTTCTTAAATCTTACAATTTTTTCTGATGATAATTGTTTTAATATTTTTGTAAAATAAATTTTATTGAATTATGAATATTGAAGAAAGAATTAACGAAGAACTTAAAGCAGCAATGAAGAATCAAGATAAGATTAGAATTGATGCATTGCGTTCAATCAGAAGTGCAATAATTGAATTTAATAAAAGTGGTGCAGACCATCCAATGACCGATGATGAAGCATTAAAAATGCTAAATACTCTTGCCAAAAGAAGAAAAGAAGCAATCGAAATGTTCGAAAAAGGTAATCGTCCCGAATTGCGAGATAAGGAAGCGGCTGAATTAGCTGTAATTCAAGAATTTTTACCAAAACAATTAGATGAAGCCGAAATCGAGGAAACATTGAAATTATTAATTGCAGAAATGAATGCCACTCAAAAAGAAATGGGAAGAGTAATGGGTTCGGCAATGAAAAAATTCGCTGGGAAAGCCGATGGAACAGTAGTTCAGAGTATTTTAAAAAGATTATTAAGCTAAAAAAATGTTTGAAACAAATTACCAAGAACCACTAACCGAATTAGAAAAAGTTGCTTTAAAAGAATTGGAATATTTCCAAGTTCTCGATATTATTTCCAAATATGCAATTTCGGATTTAAGCAAAGAAATTATCCTTAACACTTTGCCAATTTACGACCAAAAATTGTTGGAAGTTGAATTAAATCAAGTAGAAGAAGTTAGATTGATATTGCTCAAAGGCGAGGAATTTCCTATTTCAAATTTATCAGACATTTCTCAAATATTATACCGAAGTAAAATTGCAAATGCAGTATTAGCAACAGAAGATTTTCTAAAAGTTTTGGGCATTCTTCGTAGTGCTCGTTATGTTCGGTCATTTGTGTTCAAACACCAAGAGCATTTTGATTATATTTTAGAAAAAGCTGGGCATTTAATCGAAAATAAAGTTTTAGAAAAACATATTGAAGAAACAATAGATGAATCGGGCAATGTTAGAGATAATGCCTCGAGAGAATTAATGAGAATTAGGCGTGAACTAATCGCCAAAAGCCAGCATTTGCGTAGCAGACTTTCCAAATTAGTTAAAAAATATAGCGATGAGGAAATTGCTCGCGAAGACTTTTACACTATTCGCGAAGGTAGATTTGTTCTACCAATTAAAGTGGAAAATAAGAGAATTATTGGTGGTATTATTCACGGAGCATCACAAACAGGCTCGACAGTATATGTGGAACCAGCAGAGATTATTGAGTTGAATAATGACTTATCGCTCTTGGAAAACGAAGAGAAGAGAGAAATTTACAAAATTTTATCAAATTTAACCGAAGAAACAGGCAATTCAGCAAATGAAATGCTTAAAAGTCTAAATATTCTCGCTTACTTTGATTCACTTTCAGCCAAAGCCAAATATGCATTAGATTTTGATGGTATGATGCCAAAAATCACACAAGACAAATATCTTTACCTAAATAAAGTTCATCATCCACTTTTAGCACATTCCAAAGGCAAGAAAAATGTAATTCCATTATCAATAGAATTAGATGGAAATAAACGTGGATTATTGATTTCTGGACCAAATGCGGGCGGAAAAACAGTAGCCCTCAAAACAATTGGTTTGTCTTCGCTTTTAGCTATGAGTGGCATTTACCCGTTGGGTGAATGCACTTTTAATATTTCGCGTACTTTTACATATATTGGTGATAGCCAGTCAATTCAGAATGATTTGAGCACATTTTCTGCTCAAATATTAAGATTAAAGCAAATCATATCGGAAGCACAATCGGACTCAATTATATTAATTGACGAAATTGGCTCTGGTACAGATCCCGTGGAAGGGTCGGCAATAGCATCAGGTATTTTGGAAACGTTTGCTCAAATGAATTTATTTTTCCTTACTACCACTCACCATTCAACTTTAAAAACATTTGCATTAAATCGTGAAGAAATTGAAAATGCTTCGCTTGAATTTGATGATAAAAACTTAAAGCCAACTTACAAATTCTTGGTTGGTGTTCCTGGTAATAGCTACGCCTTTTCGTTAGCAAGGAATATTGGCATTTCTGAATTAGTTCTAAACAGAGCAAGGAAATACTTAGATAATAAAGCAAGAGAATTAGAAAAAGGAATAAAATTACTTCATAAATTCCAAAGACGCGCCTTGAACAAATTGCAAATAGCAGCAAAAGAAAAAGCAAAAGCAGATAAAATTCTGGCTGAATATGAAACAAAATTTAATGAATTAAAATCCAAGAAAAGTGAATTATTAAAGGAAGCTCGCCAAGAAGCACTTGCAATCATAGAAAATTCAAATGCTTTAATTGAAAGAACAATTAAGGAAATAAAGGAACAAACTAAAACTCCAGTCGAAATAAAGAAGGAAATAGCCAAAGCCAAAAAAGAAATATTAGAGCAAATCGAAAAAGCAAAACCAGAAAAAATAATTTCTGAATCAAAGAAAAACAATCAGGAAATTAAAGTTGGTAGCGATGTGTATTATGCCGACAATAATTCTTACGGCAAAGTTCTTGAATTATTAAACAATAAGGAAATTGCTGTTGTTGAGATTAATGGAATTAAGTTCAAACTTAAAACAAAATTATTGGAATTAAGTGAAGATAAAATTTCAGATGATAAGGATTTTAAAGTTAGATCAACTTACTCCGAACACATCAAATTTGATGCACAAACTCGATTAGACCTTCGTGGAGAAAGAGCGGAGGCAGCAATCCGCAAAGTTGAGGAGGCAATTTCTAATGGCTTATTATCAAGTATAAAATACCTGACAATTATTCACGGCAAAGGCACTGGTGCGTTGCGGCAAGCAATACAAGAATATTTGCGAACTAATCCATCGGTAATTTCTTACAGAGATGGAGATTTAATTGAGGGAGGCGCTGGCGTTACAATCGTAGAAATCTAATTGTTGAAATTTAATTTTTCAGAATTTCAATTGCTTTATCTAATTGTAAGTCAATGTCCTGCGCTGTTGCTTTGAATGTTTGAATTACTTCAATATCTGGAACCACTGGCTGCGAGATATATTTTCCATTAAATTTCACACGGAAATATGATTGTGTGCCATAAAAAAATGCTGGAAGATACAATTCGCCCACATCTACATAATTATTTTGAGTTCGCTCGCCAATAATTGTGGCAATTTTATTTTCCTTTGCAATATAAGCAATTAAATTTGCATTTGATCTTGTCAATTGATTAACTAAGAAAATAAGTTTGGTATTGTTCAATTTTGGGAAATTTTTTATTTCACTTTCAAACGAATAATTAGATACTAACGACTTATTTGGTGCTGTATAAATTGGGATTTCAGTTATATAATTCAAAGTTGTTTTATCTGTAAGAACACCCAGAAAATAATCAGAAATTTTAGATAATCCACGAAAATCAAAAATTATTCCTTTTATATCTGGTGCGATTAATTGTGGAAGAATTGATTTTAATTCAACATCATTAATCATCGAAGAATTAATATAAATTATTCCTGTATCCAATTCTGTAGCAAAATCCGGCATTGTTAAATTCTTTAATTGATATGAATTTCGCTCAAGCATTGCAACCTTAATCTCTCCGTTTGGAGTTTTATAAGTTAAATTTACAGTCGTTTTTTGTCTGCCACTCAATAATCTTGCAATACTTTTAAAAATCTCAAATTTAGGGTTATTATCTAATTTATTTAACTTAGACATTTCAGTATCTTCAACCTTCAAGATTGCTGAACTATCGGGGATTCCTAATTGAGTAGCAGAATAAACAAGCGGAGTATTTTGCGTTTCATCAATAAATATTCCAATCTGAGGAAGAAAAGAATTATCGTAATCGCTATTCCAAAATTTAGCATTTAAGTCGCCCGTAATTGCATAAAAATTATGTATAATATCTAAAAAATTGTCAATTGAAATTTCCTTGCTCGTTGCACCAATTGCTTGAATAAATGCTTCATTCAATTCTTCATCAGGAACTTTATTATATCCAAAATTTCTAATATAATTATACAAATCTATCAAAATTACAAATCGTGAGTACGCATCATTTTCATTAATTGCAAAGTTATCGGGAAATGGAAATGTTGGTTTAGATGCTGAATTAATCTGTAATTTATTCAGTGTTTGAGGAAAATTAAGTGTAATTCCATCATTAAATGTTTCTTTGTAAAAAGTATATTTATCGGGAAAAACTACTGCATTCTCTTTATTAGAAATTATTTTCAAGCAATTAGAATTATCAACTCCCTCACTTACTAAACTATTGGAATAACCATTAATTATTGAGTATTGAGGCATCGACCAACCAATTATAGCTTTGCTATTATTTATTTCATCAAAATTGCTATTTCGCAAATTATTTTTTTGAGATTTACCTTTGTATTTAATAGCCATTTCAACATCATCAATCAGAACTTCTCCATCGCCCGATAGAACTAATCCAACTCGAACATTTGCTGCATCTTTTGGAGTGTTTACCGAAAATTTTATCGTTTCCCAGTCCGCAGAATTTGTTGATAATTGTGGCGACTTATATTCCATTAAACTTTGTCCTTCCTTGCTGTCGATTCTTATCCAAACATTAAATTTTCCATTGAATGTGTATTTTTTCAATTTAGCTTTTGCGGAAAACGACAATGACTCGGATTGTATTTTTTCGATATTTATTACCTGAATTACGGTTCCTGGATATTTTGTTGTTGGTTCGTAAATGTTTACAATTTTGCCAAATATTAAGTCAGAATTTTCATTAGACGGCAAACCCGAATATTCATAACAATAAATGCTATCAGCATCAATTTTGTTCTTTTCGATTGATGTTAAATAATCTGAAAAATCAGTTTTTAATTTATCTAAAATATTAAAATTTACATTTTTTTCAAAAATATCTTTTACATAAGAATAGGTTAATTTATCCCAATTTAATTTTGAATATTCCGAAATTGGTGCAAAATATCTAACATTTCCAATAAATTTTGCAAGTGAAATCAAATTTGAAGTATGTTTGACATCAATTGGAACTGATGAAACATTTTTGGATTGGTCATAATCCATATTTAATTCAACATTATCAATTTTAGCCTTTACAAACCCATTAATTAAAAAGCCATAGCGAATTGTAGAAACATCTGGAAGTACTTTTGTTTTCAATGTAATTTGCTGAATATCATTATGACGCAAAGTGTCGGACATAACAATAGCAGAAGTATCACTACCAATTTGCTCCAAATAAAATATTGCATAATTAAATTCAGAAGTATTACTTAAAATTGATTTTGATTCAAAGACTAAATCTATCCCTTGATAGTTCTTTGCATCAATCTCTTGATAACATATAGCAATGTATTTGCTTGAATCTTTGATTTCAGCATCATTAATTGATTTATAGATACTTTCTAATTGTAGAGAGAATTTTCCACTAATTGGATTAACTTGATTAGAATAAGCCTTATAGCCAATTTTCTGAAACTTTTCGGGCATCCGCCAACCGTAAGCTAACTTTCCGGGTTCGGAGATTTCAAAATCAAGATTAATTTTATGAATTAATTTCTGTGAAAATACGGCATTTGAATTAAATAATAAATATAAAATAAACAATATTAATGATATATATTTAAATAATTTGTTGCTATGTTTCATAATAAAAATTTATGTTAAATGTTATTTAATTGGTGTTGCTATAATAATTTTTACTGTTCTCGAATATGACCTTCCTTCTGGTATATCATTATCAAAAATTAACTCATCACTTCCTATAGGATATTTTTTTAGGTTTTCGGGTTTAATCTTCAAAAACTTAACCACTTCATCGATTCTTCGTGCTGCTAAATCGCGATTATATTGCGAATTTCCAGTTCTATCTGCATAACCATAAATTTCAACTTGACTATTTGATTTAATTTTATCTTTAATTTTTTCTAAAATTTGCTTATGATTTGCCGTCAATTCGGATTTATCAAAGTCAAAAACAATTAGTGAATATCTTTGGAAAACAGTATCATTTTTGATTTCTTCCCTCTTCATCTTGATTGTTTTTTGCGAAATATTAATCTTTTCAGTTGTCTCATACCGATTTCCTTGTTTATCAATAGCAGTAAATTGCACTTCAATTGGATCTTCATACATTGGCATTGGCTCGTCTCCAACAATCCAGTTTTGCTTCTCAATAATATTTCCATTGTATTCACGTAAAATTGTATTATTTTGCTTAATCGTCATTTTCCATTCTTTAATTCCAATATCTGAATTAATTTTTGGGACAAGTTCCACAATAGGTGGATTGGGAATTTTATCAATTTGACTTAATTCAACTGGAGCAAGTATTTGATTATTATCTGAATAAATTTCAACTCGTTGATTTTCACTAATACCATCGGCAGTTGTTGGATTTGATGGTTTATCAGGTAAATTTTGATACTCAATTTTTATTCTATTTGGTTTAATGCCTAAATTAGTAATGAAGTAATTTTGCACTGCTTCGGCTCTGGATTTGGAAAGTTCAGTATTATTTTCTTCAAAGCCAACATTATTATTTGTACCTTTAATAACAATTCTCGATGTTGGATTTTTATCTAATCTTTCTTTGATGATATTCAATAAATTTGAATATATTTTAAGAGTTTCCCAAGAAAGTTTATTTGTTTCAAAATTATCAACTTCATTTGGATTTAGTAATTCCATCGAAGTTGCTTTAATATCATTACTACTTTCTTTAAAGAAAATATATGGCAATAATGGAAAACTTTCGCTTACTTCAATTTCTTCTATGGTTAATGTTGGATTTTTCTGAATATTTCCTTTATTATCTTTTCCATTTATGACTAAATTTCCAGAAATAGTAGATTTCTTTGGGATAAACTTTTCGTAATGTTCAGTTATTGAATGAGTAAATTCAATTAAATTATCTTTTTTATCTGTAATCAATTTTCCTAAAGAATCTGTTCTTACTACACGCACTTCAGTAGTAGCAAAATCTTCTATAATTGTTGTGTCGCGATCGTATTTGTAGTTATGAACAGTATCTAATTCTGCACTTGGAGTGATTGGATATTCTAAATTTAATGTTAATGAAACTGGTATTATCTTCCATTCGCCCGAAAAAACATTAGTTAATGGATATGCGACTCCAACTTCGGGCAATAACAACATATTTTTACCAAACGGAATTTCGTAACTTAATGATGTCTGAATAAATGCTTGTAGTTTATTAACTTCTGGAATTTCCAAATTTTGATATACATTTCTTAAACGAGATTTAGTATCAGAATAAACAATATTATCAGGCGACAACAACCTTTCTTCTTGCGAAAATTGATTAGTGATTAAATAGCCGATTTGAGCACCAATATTCCACCTAAACTTATACGGCAAGTGCCATACAAACATTGGATTGAATGTGATTGCTTGAATATTTCCATCAACTGAATGTTCCGAAATTGCTTTTACTACTTCGATAGTTTCGTAAGGTGGTTTGGCATCACGGATTTCAGAATTGCCAATAAATTCTTCCTTACTTAACTTTCCACTTAAGTTTTGATAGCCAAATTTAAGTTCAAAGGAATAATTCATATTAATTGGCAATCTAAAAAGTCCACCAAAATTTGCACCAAGTCCACTTCCAGTTTCAAATTTTGGACAACAACTTGGTATTCCTGGTAATTCACGAAATCCAGCTTGATGCAGATTTAGATTAGCTCCAGCATAGCCACCAACATAAAAATATGGCTTTAAATTATCTTCATTTGACAACAATGAAAAGTAACTTACTATAAAAACAAATGTTAAAACTATCTTTTTCATAATTATTTTTTTATAACTTTCAAAATTATTAATAAATACTTATATAATTTATATTTTTCTAAATTAACTCAAATTTACTTAACTATCATAATTGGAATTGTATATGATTCAGAAGGAGTTAGCAATAATAATCTATAAATTCCACTATTCAAATTTGTAAAATTAAATTTGTTGGTATATTTCATTTCGGAACTATCCGACATATAAAATTCATCTACTTTTTCGCTTTTTCCTAATTCATCAAATAAAATTAACTTGTAATTGCCAACTTCTAATAATTGTAAATCAATTGTTATGTTTCCATCGCTTGGATTAGGCGAAACAATTCCTGCCGAAAAATCCCTTTGGAAATTCAAGAACCTATTACCGCCATTATCACAATATGGATATGATAATCCACCCGAAATTAATTTGATTTCACTCACTAAATCAATCTGGGTATAATCTGCTTTTGTTAGCCACAAAAGAGTAGAATTTGTATCGCCTAACAATACTGAACCTTTGATGATGGCTAAAACTGATTCAGTACCACTTAAATTGATATTTCTTAAATTGATATTGATTATTCTTTCATCTACATTTAATTTTTGAGTAAAAGTTGCAGTTGTATTTACATCTTCAATTGAATTTACATACAACAAAGTCCTATTGAAATTAAGTTCTAAATTATCAATATTAAAGCCTGTTAGAACATCGGTAGGCTTATCTAAAACCCCGTAAATTGGTATTTCAATATCGCTATTTGTTGGCAATGTAGAAATTTCAGGCAACCTAATAGTTACCACTTTGGCGGGTACTCCCTTACCATCTAATTGTATCCAAATTGTATCAGTTGGGCAACTTAATACATTGAAAGTAATTGCAATGCTATCGGGATAGTCAATCAATGCAGTTGGAGTGAAAGAAATTTGTACATTCTCGGTTTCATTTGGAATTAATTGAGTAAAACTAACCGATGAAATTATGTAATTTGTTGGATAATATTTAGGTGGAATTACCTTTATATTGCTTATGTCCCAAATTCCATTATTCTGCAATGTTAGGCTCAATTCCTTACTTGTATTGATAATTACATCACCAAAATCAAGGAAATTTGGAGTTATTAAAAATCCCGATTTCCTTTCACCAATTAAATACACTCTTTTGGTTTCAGTATTGCCGTTTATATAAATTTCAATATCAATATATGCTTGTTTAATTCCATCATCAGAATTTATTGGATTGAAGTCAAAAATCAATGTTTCAGAATCATTTTCAAACAATGTATCTGGCAAATTTTTAATGGTTTGACCTATCGAAAATAAATCTGCATTAAGTCCTTGCACAGCACTTATACTTTTGATAATAAATGGTGCTTTACTTAAATTTTGTATTTTGATTGAATCAATTTTACTTTCGCATGGTGATAAAATTCCGAAATTTAAAGAATCAGGAATAGTATATTTTGAATGAATTGAATTGACTTTTATCACCGCATAAGCAGTATCGCGACAGGGATCATTGAAAAGAAACTGTACAATGTATTCTTGATTTCCTTCATTCTTTTCATTAATTACAAATTTAAAATCTATATTATTCAAGGAGTTAGCTTCCAGTCGCCCACCATAAGGAAATACACTTACAGAAGGGCTATTTATTTTTACATCATTAACATTTTGGTCTAATCTTCCCAAATTTGATAAAATGAAATTGGCATTATAGTCAAAACCTGCATAAATGTCGCCCAAATTAAGTGTATCATTAGGATTAATCAACAAATGGAGGTCTTCCCTTTCTGCTTTTAAATCAACCCGAACAGTTGGAATATTCAAATCATCGGTAGTAATTTCAATATAGGCATTCTTGAAACCTTCGATGCCCTCAATTGCTGTGTATCGAACTTCATATTCGGCACTATCACCGGGTTTAAGTGTTAAAGGAATTATAGCAGGTTCAATGGAAATCACAAAGTTATCTTTATCTGTTCCAAGAATTGTTGCACGTGATAAAATTTTCAAGTCAGAAGTTGCATCTTCTAAATTTTTAATGTAGAAGGTCTCTTCCTTATCCGCACATTTGCTATCCAAGCCAAAATCAATTTCTGAACGAGACAAATACAATTTTGAATTTACTCCGCGACCAGTAATATCAAATTTTTCCTCATAGTTGCATTTTACTTTTGGATAAACATTGATTTTATCTGTAACTACACCTGAATTAATTGGAGTGAATTCAATTTCAACAAAAATTGTATCAACAAAAGGTTTTAGAACAATCGGTAATGCTGGATTTATTGATTTAATTTTAAATTCATTATTATTCTCTAAAAACAACTCTGAAATGTCGTTGATTACTGCATCAGTATTGCCCGTATTCACAATTTTGAGCATCTCTGTTTTAGAAATGCCAATATTTACATTTCCAAAATTTGTATTACCAAGAATTTGGAAATCAATTTTTTCAACAAATGCTTTCAAAATAAAAGTTTTTTTGGTTGCAGGGCACTCCTGAAATTCAACAATCATTTTATCATAAACAAATCCACTTTTTGAATTATCTAATAAATTTATCGTTATATTTTGAGTATTGTTTGGTTCTTGATAATCCATTAATGAATTTGCATAATCAATAGAAAACTTTGAATTTTCTGCACTAATTTTTGATAAATTTATACTTGCTGATGAATAATTCTGTAATAAAAATACCTTTGATAAATTTTCATTAATACAAACTTTCCCAATATCCAGCGTATCTAAACCCTGATAATCTATTGTAATTGGTTGAACATTTGCTGGATCTTGTACAGTTAATAAAAGCGTGTCAATAGTCATTGAATAAACAAGCGGAAAAGGATTGGGCGAGCCTGGAGCATTATGATAAAGTAAAAGTGTATCTTGATAAAAAGTTGTATACATATTTGGCAAATTGAAAGTTACAGTAAATTCAACGCTATCGCCAGGCTGAACAATCTTAAAGCCCTTCGGTTGAGTCAATTCAAACCCTTGATCTCCAAGTTTAAACTTTGAATTTTGAAATTCTACTAATAGATTTTCTTCTCCAACACTATGTATCCATTTTTTATAATTGATTGGGAAACCTGCACACCTAAACACTCTATCTTCAATTGGTTTTGGACAAACCATTGCTGGAACTTTATCAATTTTCAAAATATTTGCTGCAACTTGCGAGAACACATAACTTGGTTTAAATTGATATGCTGTTGTTGATGGATTTTCAACTTGGTAAGCAGCAACTAAATAAAACAAAGTATCTTTATATTTTGACAAGTCCATTGTTTTTTCCCAACTACTTGGGTCAGTTGAAATGGTGTCGAATATTTCCCAATTTTGTGATTCTGGCTTTATATAAATATACAACTTTTTCTGAAATGGCTTAATTCCTCTTAATGTGAATTTTCTTTGAACTAATTGTGTTGTATCTGTTGTAAAACCATTAAATGGTGCTGCATTTGTAGTTAATACACTCACACCTTGCACGGAAGTAGCGTCAATCCGCAAACGCCCGTAACTTGCTGAATAACTTCCTTTTTTACCACCATTTACTTCTAAATCAATATTACTTGCCGATAATTTACTACCCATATTGATACTGCCACCGCTACCACTACCGCCATCAGCATCATCTCCATTACCTCCATTTGCACCATTTGCTTTTAGGTCTATGCCTTCCAATTTTGATGCAGAAATTGACAATGCTCCGCCTCCGCCACCACCATTACCTGAATATGTTCCGGTATTTTGTGGATTACCAGATGCTCCGCCAGAACCACCTGAAAAAGGAATTAGAAAAAGATTCCCATAAGCAAATCCTTTGGAATTCTTTGGTCCTTGCCCGTCTACTGCATATCCAGCAGAACCACCATCTTGTTTTTGTGTACTTCCACTTCCTCCTCCGTTCCCTCCCAAAGGTGAAGAACTATTTCCATCCCAGCAAGGTTCTCCTGACTTGCCGAATGGATGTCCAGTTCCTCCCCCAGCTGCTTCGTATTGACCTTCTGGCGGTGGAGTGTTGCCATTCAAGGATTTACCATCTTTAAATGAAGACATTCCAAAAGATTTAAATGCGTTTGTCGCTCCCAGCCAGTCTAATCCACTATTATTTCTGCCACCTGGTCCGCCAGATATAAATCCATTTCCTCCGTCATCTCCATTACTATTCAAATTTAAGGGAGAGGCATCATAAAAGCGACCACCACCACCGCCACCACCGGGACCAGCGTCTTGAACTCTTGGGAAGCCTCCACTAACGTTTATTAAAGTGTTCGAAGTGCCAATTATCTTTCCTTTTGCAATGATTGTTGCCGGCAAGTAGCCTTGATTTCCATCAGTTTGTGGGTCGCAATCCTTTGTGGAAATTCGATATTCTTTATCTGCAAGCAGTAGCGAATCAAAAATCATCGCTCCTCGCCGTGAGCGTTTACCTAATTGACCTTCACCCAAAACTGACTCATTTATTCCTGAAATATCAAACAATGGCTGTGGTAATACAATATAAACCGAATCAACATTAGATAATGCTCCATTTACCTTTACTTGAATTGCAATTCTATATTTATCTTCTAATAATTCCCAATCCCATTGCTTTGGATTAACTCCTGGTTTAACGAACATTTGACCTGAAATCATCCGTCCTTGCCAACTCACAACTAATGGACCAAAAACAATTAGTGCTGAATCCTCGGGGTCAACCAAAACAATACTGACATCAGAATCTGGGTTATTCAAACTAAATCCATCATTTCCAAAATTATTAATTTTGTCGAAAGGGCCGATAATTTCAAAATATGTATTATAATCGGGAGTCACAATATCTGGTGTAATATACGAAATTACTGGTTGCGAAAAACCCGAATAAACCAAAACGGCAAAAAGAACTAATGTGTAAATAAAAGTTTTCATTTTGATACTCGTTTAATAAAGTAAATTACGAATTTTCTTCATTTTAATTTGATATTTGCTTAATAATGGAAAATATTCCTCTCAATCAAGATTTCTATTTACAAAAAACAGAGCTTGTTGCTAAAAAACTTCTTGGCAAATTGTTCCAAATAAATCTTAATGGGAACATAATATCTGCCGAAATTACCGAAACCGAAGCGTATTTGCCAAAAGATGACCCTGCTTGCCACGCAGCAATTAAAAAGACAAATAGAAATGCTCCAATGTTTGAACTTGGAGGCATTCTTTATGTATATTTCATTTATGGGAACTATTATTGTGCAAATGTAGTTACCGAAGCAGAAGGTTTAGGAGCGGCGGTGCTTATTCGCTCTGCAAAACCGATTGACGGAATTGAACTTATGATGCAAAATAGAAAAAAATCAGACTTAAAGGAATTGTTAACTGGTCCTGGAAAATTTGCACAAGCTTTTAGTTTGGATAAAAGTTATAATTATAGAAAACTTGATTCTAATGAGATAAGAATTTGCGAATTTAATGATTATTCTAATTCGGAAATCATTACAACTACACGCATAGGAATTAACAAAGGTGCAGAGTTACCTTTAAGGTTTTATGTAAAAAATTGTAATTTTATTTCTAAAAAAGCAAAATAACCGGGGATTACAATGCTGATTTCAATGCGGTTGATTCGTCTTCGCGTTTATCTACCTTCAATTTTTCAATGTCTTTTTCAGTTAATCTTCTTCCACCAATAAAGCGTTTGGTGTAAAATGCTGAATTAATTGAGGCGATTGCAACACCATAACGAGTACCAGCATGGACAAATAATCCGTCATTCAAATAAATACCAACGTGAGAAGCAAATGTTTTGGAATAAGTATGGAAATAAATCAAATCACCAAATTGCAAGTCAGATATTTTTTTGATTACTTTACCGTGTGTAATTTGCTCGCGTGCAGTTCTTGGTAATACAATTCCTGCAACTTGGTAATAAATATAACGAGTAAAAGCAGAACAATCTAAACCTTTTTTAGTAACTCCACCAAATTTATATGGAATGCCAAGCAAATCTAATGCAGTATTTAGTAGTTCTGATTTGCTGATACCAGCAGCAGTATATTCATCATCTGTGAGTGCCATCCACATCATTTGGAAATTTTCGGCATCATAAGTGAAATCATCTTCTTTTTCCAGTTCCTCAAGATCTTCACCTTGTTCACCTATGATTTGATTGTTTTCGTCAAGTGTTACTTCTTTGCCATCTATGGTTGGGGCTAAATTAGCCATACAAGCTAATTCTTCATTTTGTTTTAGTATATCAAGAGATATTTTTTTGCTTGCTTGAGTATTATATTTGCGGGTTATTTTAGTTTTTTTAGTTCTTTTCTTCTTTTTAGCTGCTTGCGTATCAGTTATATTTGCAAAAAACACAGCAAGAATCAATAATGTTACTATTAATATGTTCGATTTTATTGTTGTTTTTCTAATCATAATTTCCTACATTTTGGTTCTTAAAACAGTGAATTTCCATTTTTCATTTTTATACTTTTACAATTTACGAATTTTTTTTAAATAAACAAGCACTTTTTTTTATACAGTGTAAATTTTTTTTTACACTTTTGTACTTTTTAATTCAGAACGAAGCAGAAAAATAATATTTTATTCTAAACTTCCTATAATTGCAGCACCAATTGCCCCCGTTTGTTCATTATGTTCGGATTTTTCAATAGAAATTTTGTTCTGTAAATGAGGTAAAGCCCGATTATTAGCTGTTTTAATGGCTGATTGATAAAAATGTGAAGTGGATTTGGAAATTCCCCCGCCAATTATAAATGTGGATATATCAAATATATTAGCAAGCGATGCCACCGCAAGTCCTAAATACTTACCGGCAATATTAAACACCTCGATAGAATGAGCATCTCCACTATCAGCAAAATCAGAAATAGACTTTACGTCCCACTTATTTTCGGAAATTATTCTGGAATTGGGATAATTTTCAATAATATTCTCTGCAATTTTTGCAATTCCTCTTTTGCTTAAATAATTCTCCAAAACTCCAGTTCTAAATGATTTTTCTTCCTCTGAATCACTAAACGGATTGAAAATATAATGACCAATTTCACCTGCCGAACCATTATCACCGCGAAAAATATGGTGATTAATAATAATTGCACCGCCAAGCCCAGTGCCTATGGTTAAATAGATAAAATTACTTTTTCCCATACCTTTGCCAATTTTCAACTCGGTCAGTGCTGCCACATTTGCATCATTATCAACTTTGATTGATTGAATTTTTGTATTTTGATTTATTTTTTGAGTAAAATATGCTGCAATATGCAAATCACTAAATTGAGGAATATTTGGCGAAACAACAATGTAACCATCATCTCGGACAATACCGGGCACGCCGATACCAATAGTAGAAATATCGAAATAATCTTTACATAAATTATCAATGTGCTCTGTTATGATATTTAAAATTACTTCCCTAATTTCCTGAATAGGCAATTTGAGATTTTTGAAAGCAATTAAATTATAATTTTCATCAATAATAGCAAATTTTAAATTTGTTCCGCCAATATCTATCCCCAAATGTAGCATAATTATGCCTTCTTTTCGTAATACGGCATTGTGAGTAGCAACCCTTCATCTAATTTGATAGTTGGCAACCATCCCGTTTTCTGATTAAGTTTATTGTAAGAGCAAACACTTCTTAGCTGCTCTCCAATTTTGAAAGGTACAAAAGATTTTTCTCTGCTATAATTAGTTAATTTGGATACTCGTTCAAAAATTTCAATCAAAGGAGTTTCGATTCCGGTTGCAACATTATAAACCCCATTCATATCGGGTGAGAGTGCTTTGAAATTTGCTTCAACTACATCATCAATGTATACATAATCGCGAGTTATTGAACCATCTCCAGTGATATAAGTATCTTGATTTCTTAACATTTTTAGGAAATAAATTGCAATTACGCCTGCCTCACCAAAAGGATTTTGCTTTGGACCATAAACATTTGTATATCTCAATACTGTATAATCCAATCCAAATACATTTTTATAATATTCTAAATACTTTTCGGTGGAATACTTGGAAACACCATAAGGCGATACCGGAGAATTCGGGTGCGTTTCGTCACAAGGAAATACATTTTGCTCGCCGTAAACAGTGCCAGCCGAAGATGAAAAAATAATTTTCTTAACTCCTGTTTTTTGTGCAGATTGGAATATATTCAATCCACCAAGTATATTTGTTTGAGCATCATCTGCTGGAATGGAAACGGAGTGCCGCACACTCATTTGAGCTGCATGATGGCTAACTACATCAAACTTTTCTTTTTCGAACACATTGATAATTTCGGCATCATTAATATCCATTTTGTAAAATTTTGCCTCTGATGGAATATTTTCTTCAAATCCCAAAGATAAATTATCAATCACCACTACTTGATGACCTTCTTTGATATACCTTTCTGCAATACTCGAGCCGATAAATCCAGCTCCGCCAGTTATACATATTTTCATTTTGATAACTCTTATTTTAAATTTTGACAAAATTACGAATAATCAAAAGATATTGATTATTTTTGAAATATGGTTTTTTACCATATTTAATCAAAATATCGAGGTTTTGTATGAAAGATTTTGTATTAACGCAAAATGCTCCAGCTCCGATTGGTCCTTATTCACAAGGCACAATAGCAGAAGGAAAATTATTATTCGTTTCGGGTCAAATTCCTTTTACCCCCGAAGGTAAACTTGTTGGCGAAACAATCGAAGAACAAACTCATCAATCATTAAAAAATGTAAAAGCAATTGTTGAAGCTGCTGGTTTAACTATGAACAATATTGTAAAAACAACAGTATTGATGAAAAACTTAGCTGATTTTGGGATAATGAACGAAATTTACAACCAATATTTAGGCGAAAGCAAACCCGCTCGTGCCGCTTATGAAGTTGCAAGATTACCAAAAGACGTTTTGATAGAAATTGAAGCAATTGCTGTATTTTAATTATTTCTAAAATCAGTTTGTCAAATATGAAGCAATCTTTTGTTATATTTTCGATTGTTTGCTTTCTGGTATTAGTTTTTCAGTATAAAGTATTTTCACAATTAAAATTTAGTGAAATAATGTACTCACCTGTTAATGATATGCCAGAATGGATTGAATTATATTATTCTGCAAATGATACTCCAATGGATTCAATTCAAATTACAATTGGAGATATAACAAAAGATTATTCAATTTCGGTTTTGCCCAAAAGACCTTTCTCATTTATTGTGATTGTAAAAGATTCAGCATTATTGAAGCAATACATAACTATTCCAGATTCATCATTACTAATTGAAGCAAAAATTCCTTCTTTGAATAATACAGGCGATAGCCTCTTCATAAAGAATCAAGACGGGGATATTATTGACACATTTTTTTACAAAGGAAATTGGGCAAAGCCAGGAATTTCACTTGAAAGAGCAGATTTTAATTCGCCCGCAGATAATTCAACAAATTTAATTCAATGTAAATCTCTGGACTCATCAACCTGTGGAATAGCAAACAGCAATTTTCCTTCAAGCATAGATACGTCAATTATAACTGAACAACTGATTATTTCTCCTAATCCATTTTCGTCAAATTCACCAACTAAAAATAAGTGCATCATTAAAATTGCACCTTATTCAAAAGTAGAGAATATCGAAATTAGAATTTATGATATTAATGCAAATTTAGTGTTGAAAAGAAATTTATCCGAGAATTATAACCAAACAGATGCACTTGAATTTGAATGGAATGGATTGAATGTAAATGATTTTCAATTGCAAGCAGGAGCATATCCGATAATTGTCTCTTGGACGGAAGTAAATTCAAGGAAAATTGTTACTTTAAGGTCAATAATTGTTATTGCAAACTAATTTTTTTTAACGTTAAATGAACAATTTAATAATTTTTTTCTTAATTTTATAATGTAAAAAAAGACATCAAGGAATATTATGTTAAAAACTACCAAAGTTTCTGAAATTATGACAACCAATTTGTTCACAATTGAAATTACAGACGAGTTACGAAAAGCCGATGAAATTATGAAAAGAGAACAAATTAAACACGTTCCGGTTGTTGAAGGCACTAAATATATTGGCATTATCACTAATCAAAGAATTTTGGAATACACTTTACGCCATTTATATGATTTTAATGAAGACGAAAAAGATTTTATCGAGACACGTATTCTTGATTTTGATAATATCATAGAAAAAAATCTTCATTTATTATATCCAGAAGATAGCATAATGAAAGTTGTGGAATTATTCACAAAATACAAAAGTGATGTGCTTCCAGTTGTAGACTGGGAAAAAAATTTATTAGGTTTAATTACAACAACGGACATTCTCCTATTTCTCAATAAAGTTTTACAAGAAGAAGTTGCATAATTATGTATGCTAAATTATTTAGTTCCTCTATTTACGGAATAGATGCATTTACAATTGAAATCGAAATTCATTTAGAGAATGGGTTGCCAGCATTTCAGATTGTTGGTTTACCCGATGCAACCGTTCGCGAAGCACGCGAAAGAGTAATTGCGGCATTAAAGAATTCGGGTTTGACAATGCCGAGCAAAAAAATCACTGTAAATTTAGCCCCAGCAAATATAAAAAAAGAAGGTAGTGGCTTCGATTTCCCCATCGCTATTGGTATTTTAGCCGCTTTGGGTCAGATCCCAACAGAAAGTTTAGAAAAAGTTATTATTATCGGCGAATTGGCTTTAGATGGAAAATTACGTCCAATTAATGGTCTCTTGCCTATTTCGATTCAAGCCCAGAAGGATAATTTTACAAAAATCCTTGTTCCAAAGGAAAATGCACAAGAGGCTGCATTAGTTGATAATTTAGAAGTTATCGGAATAGATTCATTAGAAGAAGCATTTAGATTTTTGAATAACGAATTGGTAATCGAACCAACAAAAGTAGATGTTCAAAATATCTTCACACAAGGACAAGAGAATTTCTTGATAGATATGGGTGATGTGAAAGGACAAGAAAATGTCAAGCGAGCATTGGAAGTGGCTGTTGCCGGTGGTCATAACATTTTGATGATTGGACCTCCAGGTTCAGGCAAGTCAATGCTTGCTAAACGAATTCCAACAATTATGCCTCCATTATCAATGGAAGAAGCACTCGAGACAACCAAGATTCATTCAATTGCAGGAATATTACCACAAAATACACCACTGATAACCGTTAGACCATTCAGGTCGCCACATCATACAATTTCCGATGCTGCTTTAGTTGGAGGTGGAATAAATAAAATCAGACCTGGTGAGATTTCATTGGCTCATCATGGTATTTTGTTTATGGACGAATTCCCTGAATTTGCTCGGAATGTACTCGAAGTACTTCGACAACCTTTGGAAGATCAGTCTATTACTGTGTCTCGCACAAAGCAAACGCTAAACTTTCCTGCTAATTTTATGTTAGTTTGTTCGATGAATCCTTGTCCGTGTGGGCATTATGGCGATCCTTATCATAGTTGCTCTTGCTCATCTACTGCTATTCAAAGATATATTGGCAAGATTTCGGGTCCATTATTAGATAGAATTGACATTCACGTAGAAGTTCCTGCTATTAATTATCAAGAAATTTCGTCAAAGCGAGTTGGAGAACCATCTGCATCCATCAAGGAAAGAATTATCAAAGCAAGAGAAATTCAAAAGGAAAGATTTAAAAAATCAAAAAGTATTTTCAAAAATTCAGATATGACATCCAAGCAGATCAGAAAATATTGCGAATTAGACGAAACTTCCAATAAATTGCTGAAAACTGCAATAGAAAGAATGGGCTTGTCTGCTCGTGGATATGATAGGATATTAAAAGTATCGCGCACCATTGCTGATTTAGATAATTCTGAACATATTCAAGCAAATCACATAAGCGAAGCAATTCAATATCGTGCTTTGGATAGAGATTATTGGAAATAACTAAAAAGGATTTAAAATGCTGAAATCAATCATTAATTTGGGGTTATTGCTTTTGCTGGCATTGATAGTTTGGAATTGCGAAGGTTCTACAAGTTCAAATACAAATAATATTGTATTCCCCGAAGACAATATCGATTATAATACTTCTGTTCAACCCTTTTTGAAATACAATTGCGGTTACTCGGGCTGCCACAGCAGTTATTCTCTTGCCGCTGGATTATCTGTTGACGATTATTTTCAAGTGATGAGTTATCCGGGCTTTGTGATACCCTACAAACCAAACGAAAGTACATTAGTTCAAATATTGGAAAACACTCTGCCCCATACAACATACATATATCGTGGCTCTATTACTGCAAATCAAAAAACTGGTATTCGCAAATGGATTTCCGAAGGTGCATTGTTAATACCAAAAAAATAACATTTCTGCTCACTTTTTAGCAAATGTTAATGAAAATTCAGACAAATTTTATTAATTTTGAAATTAAAATAATTCAAATTATTCGAGGTAATTATGAAAAAATTCCTAACATTCTTTGTAATGGCTCTTTCACTTACTTTATTCGTTGAAAGTTGCGACAAAGGTCCTAAGGCTCCCGATGTTGAAGGATATGAAACTTATTCTGATGCAAACTCAGGATTGTCATTAGAATTTCCAAAAAATTGGGCAAAGACAACAACTCCCGTTCGTTTTGTTGTTTTCAATGATAATCAAGGCAAAACAAGATTTACTCGCTACGATACTGATGGTTTCCCCGCTGCTAAAATTGATGTAAACATTGTAGCAATGGACACAACCTACACTATCGACTCTGTAATGAAGAAATCAATGAAATTCACTCCCGATTCTTACGAAATCACTGATGCAACAGTTGGCGGTTTAAAAGCCAAAAAATTAGTTTATGCTTTTGATTTGAATACTGGTGCTTTCAATGGCGAAATGTATGTAATTGAAGTTGATTCTTCAAATGCAAACATCATTCAATTAGAAGCATTCGATGGTACTTGGGAAAAATATAAAGACGCTTTCAACAAAGTTCTATCATCTTACAAACCGGGTAAAATGCCAACTAAAAAAGCTGACACAATTACTCAAGTTGTAGAAGCACCTTTGCCATCACAAACAATGACAACTAAAAATGGAATGGGCTACTCAATTCAAATTCCTGACAATTTTGCAGCAGAAAGAAGTCCATCCAAAGGTGTTTTGGAATCAAAGAATTTTATCGGTGAACGCCGTGCAGATTGCAATATTATCGTTGATGTAATTGATGCTTCCAAAAACAAAAAATTAGATAAAATTGTTGAAGATAATCGTGCAATATACAAAAATGCAACTCCAAACAAAACTAAAATTGGTGGCAAAGATGCATATCTAATGAATTACTCATTCGGAAAAGATGCATTATCCAGAGTTTACTTTGTAATCAATGGTGATAAATTATATAGAATTACTGTAAATTGGTTCAAAGGCGAACAAGCTGATTACTTACCAATCTTTGAAAAGTCAATCAATTCATTCAAATTCAATTAATTTATAATAAAAATTGATCAACAAAATGGCGGCTCGCAAGGCTGCCATTTTTTTTTAAAATTATATTTTATCGTTTAAATGAATCTATGATATTGTCAAAAATTGCTCGCCATTTTTTGCTATTCATTAATTTACGAGCTCCTTTTTCTATTGCTTGCTCGCTTGGGAATAGACTATCAATAGTATCGAAAGCCAAACCAATTCCCCACCCCAAAATTGGAAAAATAGCCCAACTAAATGTGCCAGATGTTATAAAGTTAATTGCCACAAGAAAAGAATTGATAATACCGTAAGCAGCCAAATGCTTGTAATAATCGTGTTTTTTGCGGGATTTCCAAATCTGTTTAGCATTTTCAAATTCAGAAAAAGTTAATTCTTCACTTATTGACTTACGCAAAAGTGATGGGTCAATATTCAATTCATCAGCAATTTTGAATAATTCAGATTCGGAGAGATAATCGCTATTTAAAGAAGTATTTTCGATAGCTCTCCGAAGGATTCTATCCACTTGTTGTTTATTATAATAGTTTTCGTTCATAA
>DYLM01000036.1 GCA_020722095.1 Chloroherpeton thalassium | reverse complement strand
GGAATTGATTTGGATGAAATACTAGTTGTTCCACCAGATGATGGAATTGATTTGGGTGCAACACTTTGTATTGGTTTAATTGGTTTAGATGATCGTGGAAATTGCACCGAAACATCTATATTTCTCTTTGGATTTGATCCTGGTTCTAACAAATTGGATGTAACTTTATGTTTTAATTTAATTTCGCTGTTTGGTATTGGAGCATGATCTTTGAAATAATTGAAGATTTTTCCTGCTGCCCATTCACCAGCATAACTTCCTGCAATCGATCCTAAAATTCCACCAATAAAAGGAATAGGTATTGCTATTTGCCCCAAAGCCGCTCCTCCAATACTTCCTAAAAGATTGCCAGCTTCTTTAACGACAATCTTTGTCATTTCTTCACCTGTTATTTCACCTTTTTTGTATTTTTCAATCGAACTTTTAATATCAAAATATCCCTGGGCCAAAAGAATAGCGGGTCCAACTACGGGGATTTTACTTAATCCTTTTAAGAAATCAAACATACTCTCTGAAGCCTTTAATGCTTTTGAGGAAAGGTTGATCGCAGTTTTTTTAATTGTCGTTCGAATTGTTTTCTTTGCTATTTTTTCTCCACCCCTCTCAGTTATTTTTTCTGTACTTGGAAATAATTTTCGTATAGCTCCTGTTAAAGTTTTGACTCCTGGTATTTTTTCCAATAAATCAATAACTTTTGAAGCAAATGCTTTTATTTTAGTTATGGCGGGTTCAATAAAATCCGATATTTTTTTAGCTATATTTTTAATTCCATCGGTTAATTTACCTACTATTTCTTTTACGCTACTCCACATATCACTAACAAGTTTTTTTGTGCGAAGTATGATAGGTTTTATTATCTTGTAAACCTTTTTGAAAGCAACTTTAAAGAAATTAATTATTTTTTCTGGTAGAGATAAAATGAAATTTTTTATTTTTCCCCTTAAAAAAGGAACTAATTTATTCTTAAATAAACCGTATAATGTTCCCAATAATCCCAAAATATATCCCAACCAACCTCCAGGTTTCTTTTTTATAGTTTCATCTTTTTTTTTATCAATGCCTCTATTTTCGATAGCCTCAAGTAATTGATTAAATCGCAAATCATCTTTTCTTTTTTCGACAAGTAGTTTATTTTGTTTTAATTCTTCTAGTTTTTTATTTTTATCGAAATTTTTAATAAGCAAAGAATATATTTTTTCGACAGAAGAAGATATTTTTATTAAACTTATGCTACTTTCCTGTGAACTATCCTGCTCTGCTGAATGTGGTATGTCGATGGATTTATTTTTCTTATTTTTATTGAAAAAATACTTAGCATCTTCACTCGATCTACCCATAATTTTTGATGCAGCAGAAGTGATAAATTTGTTTCTACCCGATAATGCTGATATGATATTTAAGGGATCAAACTTTTCTTTAAATCTTGTTGATTTGGCCTTTAATTTTTCACTAATACTTTGTTTGATCGATGTACTTATTTTTCCACCATCTAAAATTTTATCTGAAATCAAATCAGAAAGTTTTATTTTTTTGATTGCATGTGCTTCTTTATAATCAGTGGATCTTTCTTTATACACATCTTTGGGTGTATCATTTTTATTATCATTTGGTTTACCTAAAGAAATCGCTTCAGCTTTATTAGCAGCACGGGCAAATGAATCATTTTTTCCAAGTGTAAACCAATAACCTTTGCCATTAAATGCGGCGGCATTCCATCCAAAAATCGTATTTCCTAATTTTTTCTTGATTATCATTTTAACCTATTCCCTTTAAGATAGGAGAAGTATCATTTTGCTTTGGTACAATAACATTCGTTTTAGTTGTATTTTGTGCAACGATTGTATTATTTACAATACCAACATTATTGTGGAAATTATCTACAGCAGATGCTAAAACCGAACCTTTTTCATTAAGTTGATGGCCAAAATTATTTGCATATTTGGTTCTTTTTATCAATTCATTTTTAAAATTGGCTGGAGCAATAGTTCTTGTTACAGTTTCTATGTTAGTTAATTGATCGGGAGTTTTACCTTTCCACTTAAAGAATGCGGGTATTGCCTCTATTGCATATTTGGGGTCATTCAATAAATCGGGATTTGAAACTAAATCCACTCCCATTATTTTTCCAAGACTTTCATAGGCTTTTCTGCCTGTTATTTGAATATAACCTCTTCCTCGGAATTTATAGCCATCGCCAATTTGTGTGTTACCTAAACCACCACGATTGCCTGTTCCTGGTCCATAAATGCCTGGTGGTCCGTACAAATAATCCATCAAATAGACTTTTCCTTTCGATAAAACTTCTTTTGCTTGTTCCACCGATTTGAATTTTGAACCAAAAACACGAACTAAAGTTTCGGGTCTATAATTTGTGTTTTCAGCTCTCAGTTTGAATCCAGATTCTGCTTGGATTTCTCCTAAAACATTTGCAATTGCTTTTTTAGGCCAACCCAATTTGAACAAATAAGATGCGATTCTTTCTTGAGGTGAACCCGTTAATGAGGGTTTAACTTTTTGTGGTTCAACAGATTTTGCCATAGAAGATACAACTTTGGGTCTAATTTTAGATACGGTTGGTGATCTCTCTTGAACGGAATCGGCTTTTGGTTTTGGTGTTATTTTTGGATATTCTGGATTTTGTTGTTTTTCGGATATCGATTTTGGTAAATTGGGCTTTGATTCAATTTGTGATGTTGGTGCTTTCGGTTTAGCTGACTCTATTGCCGGTTTCAACTCCATTGGGGCAGATACGTTTTTGTTTTTTACTGGAATAATTTCGGGTTTTTTTGTATTAGTTTCGTCCGCTTTGGCAATACCAGATTCGGGTTTTTTTGTTCCCACATCAGGTTTCGGTGCATCCTTTGCAACTTCACCAGTTTCACTTTTGATGGAAGACACATCAAAACCAAATTTTTTTTCGAGTGCTTCGGCTTTTGATTTGATTGCGGCTCCAATATCGTCGATAAGCTTCATCAATTCGGTCGTTTTTAAATCTTCAAGTGGAATTTTTTTAATAACTTTACCCAATTCATTATCAACGAATTCTTTGCCTATAAAGATAGTTGCTGCACCAATTCCGATAGCATCGAGAAAATTGAATTTTTTCTTTTCTTCTACTTTTGGTTTTTCTGTATCAATTCCATTGAATAGTTTATCTTTGCCAGTTAATGCTTTGATTAATTTTTTATTTTTTAAATCTTTTTCTTTTGAATTGATTGGAATTTCTTTAATTTCTGAAAAAAATTGTTTCTGTTTATCGGCGAAATGTTTTGATAAAATATTATAAATGTCTGTAAATCGTTTAGTTAAAGACCCATCCAATTTTAATATTAACTTTCTTTTTGTGTTTTCTATTTTTTCGACTGTCTTATTTTTTCTATTTGTGAAAAAATCAACATCTTCTTTTGATCGGCCTAAAATTCTGGCACCAATTGAAGTTGCCAATCTACTTTTACCTGTTAATTTACTAATAATATTTAATGGATCAAATGTTTTTTTAATATTTGTAAATTTAGCTTTGACTTTATCACTAATACCACCAGAAATAGCAGAAAATACACCAGCATTCGTATCATTGATTCGATTTGTTATTAAATCGGAAAGTTTTATACCAGAGATTTCAATGGCATGTTGGTACTGATCGGATTTAGTTTTTAATTGTAAATTCGATGGTTTACCCAAATGATTATATTCTTTTTTAGTCGCCGCTCTTGCGATACTTCCCGAAGGAGCCAATAAAAACCAATACCCCTTACCATTAAATGCTAAGGGGTCCCAGATATATTCTAATTGATTATACTTCTTAATAATCATGGTTTATTATTTCTGTTGATTTTTAAGCCTTTCTATTTCTTTATCAATCCATTGTATCAATAATCCAACATAAATCTCTCTTTCAAAGGGAATCATATTATCAAGTTCTGATAAATTATAATGATAGTGTTGCATTAAAGCAAAATTGGTTTCATAATAATTTTTCAGAGAATCATGGCCAAATGTTACTCGAAAAAACTTTCAATTCCTTCAATAGTGATTTCATGTTCAAATCCACATTTCGGACATTTAACCTTTAAGTCTTTTCGTAAACTTGGTAAATTATTAAAGAAATTTTCAATTTTAGCAAATTGTTCTGTATTCAACGAATTGACGAACTCAACCAACTCCGCTGGATCTGTTTCAGAGGCATAATAATATTGTTCGCCATCGTGAATATAATCAATACTTTCTATAATCAAATTAAAGGCAAAATCTGTTACAGTTTCAGAATTTTCCATTCTTTTAACAACAGAATATTCCGGATATTTTAATTTAATTATGATATTATCGGTTAATTTAATTGTATCTGTTACATCTTCATTTATAGTGACTGGAATATCTAAAATGTTAAATGACACTTTAATATTATTTCCACATTGTTTGCCGTCAACCTCATTATTACAAACATATTGATTTTCTACAATTTCTCCAACAGATCGTGCTCTTAAATGGAGGAAATAATATTCGACATCGATTAAAGGAAGTTTTGAAATCTCAATACCCTCTGTGATAGTGCAATTTTTCAAAACCTGCTCAATATTTTTTTCCATGGTTTGAATATCGCCCGTTTCAAGAGATAATAGCAAATTCCGTTGTTCTTTAACTGTGAAAGGAGTATATTTTAATTCCTTTTTAGATAAGGGTAAAGTGATTGAATAGACGGGTTTGTCAATTTTAGGTAACATAATTACGATTTCTCCAAAATAATATTAATTTCCAATAACGCTTGCAATATTGGACATGCTATAAGTAAAAGAGTATGGATTTGATGAATCTATACCGCTGCCATTGTTTTGACCTGATATATTTCTCAGAGCATCTGTTACAAGATTTACGCCTGTTGATATTCCAGCCTGAATTAAATTCTGTTCAAATGATTGGATTGTATTTTGTGTCCAAGTATGATAAGCAAAAGTCACATATAATTTGTGAAACATTGTTTCGTTTGACCAATCCAGATCAAGTTGATTTATTGAATAAGGAAAACAATCATTCAATGTGACGGAATAAACAAGTTTATCTGTTACATCATATTGATTAATTGTCAAAGGTGCAACATAATCACTTTTATAATTCAAATCAAAACTAGAATTAGGTTGAATTAAATTGATCCAGGCATCAAAAAGATATTTTTCAGATAGGTCACCCGAAACAGCAAAAATCAATAGAGCATCATTATAATTTGTTGATAGTGGTTGTTTTTCTATTGGACCGTATATTTTACGATTAACTGTTCCCATAGAAACACCGGGCAGTTGAGATGCTTCACATCGGTATCTGGCATTTCTTGCGACACCGATATATTGTGCCAATTTAATAGGTAAAGCAATTTGTACGTCAAATCTCGACGGACGAGCATAATCTTTCGTTAAAGATGAAACAATATTTTGTATATTTGCTGGCATGTTTCTTTACTTACCTTTAATGCTCTCGATACTTTCTTTCCAAACTTGCGAACTTGTTTTCTTTCTAAACTGTTGCACAGGTAAAAATAAACTTGTTTCCCATTCTGTGGGTAAAACTTCAAGAAAAAAAGAATTCATATGAGATACCAGATATTTTTTAACACATGGTCGAAATTCTTTATATTTATTTGTTGCATTAAGAATATCATATGTGACTCTTATTCGTTCCGGTTGATGATTCCGATTCATTTGTGCTAAAGGTAATAACTTATCTAAAAAAGCAGCCCTCATTATAATTGGAAGATAATGAATATTTAGTCCCAAAATTCCATCAGGATAAATATCTAAAACTAAAACCAAAGGGAATTGATCATAATATGGCAATTCATTAGCGTATTTTGGATTATAATAAAAAAAGTATAAACCGCCCTTAACTAATTCATTTTTCGATTTATGTCTTTTCGTTTCGCTGTTAATTTGTGCAGAATAAACTGAAGGATTTCTTATATTAGAAATTCTATTGCGAAGCCATTCGATGCTTTTTTGTGATAAAAGATTAAACTGATGTTTGTTTAATCTTTTTGCAAGAGATGTTAGTTTTGATTCCATGGTTTATCGTTAAACAATTGTTTTTCTGTTAAAATTATGAATTTCCATGAACGATCTTTGCAGTACTCTTGGGCAGATTTCCATTTTGATTGATTGATTCCCCATGTGATAACTTCTTGGATATATGATTTTGTTTTTCTTTTAGGAACTTCAGGTTGTTTCGTTTGCTTTTCTGGTTTTATTTCAACCATAAAAGTTTGTGGTCCATTTGATGTTTGCATCTTAACGATAAAATCGGGAAAATATCTATGGATCCTACCATCTATTTCAGACAAATATGGAATTGACATTTCTTCCGATGACCAAGAAATCACAGATGGATTTAAATCTAACCATCTCATATATTTAGCTTCCCAAGAGGAACGATAAATAATGTTATTAACATTACCAGTATATTTCTCGGGATGAATTGGTTTATAAACACCGGAATAGGATTTTTTCATGGCTCTAATTAATCAAATAGGAAATATATCGACAGGAAGTTTATTGAATGTTGCTTCTGGTCCATTGGCGGCATTATTTGGTAGTTCTGGCCTAACTGCGTTTCAATATCCATTAGATTTGGGTTCTGATCCCGCAAGAAAACATTTTGTTCAATTTAAAATCAAAAATATTCAACCGACAACATTTAATGTTGTGAAAACTGCGGTAAATAGTCTTTCTTCTGCGCCGAGTGTTATATCTTCTTATTATAATGGTATTGTGAATAATGGTCTAAAGTCTGTGGCACCACAAATCTTAGAAAAAATTGGCGAAGGAACAAAAACACTCGAAAATCTTTTGGTGAATTTACAACCACAAACATCAAAAGCAACAGCGGCAATATCTTTATATATGCCCGATACCCTTTCGATGAACTATAACCAAAATTATTCAGTGTTGTCTTTAAGCGATGCAACAAATGGATTAAGTAGAAAAGCGGGTCAAATTTCATCTGTTGTTGATGGATTGATTCAGTATAATAATACCCACAAAAATGGGGCATCTATGGCTGGTGCTATCAATTCTTTGGGTGGAGACACTTCAGCTTATATTGCAGAAGAAGGTCTTCAAAAAATTGATGGTGCATTTGGAACAAATGCTACACCCATTATCTTGAATAAAATGGGTCGAGCGATCAATCCTCAACTTCAAATGATTTATCAGGGTGTTGGATTAAGAACATTTGGTATGGAATTCATTTTTACACCAAAATCCCAAGAAGAAGCGGCGCAAGTGACGGCAATTGTGAATGCTTTTACTTATGCTCAAGCACCAACCGTACAAGATGGTCCAGGCACTTATTTTACACCACCATCTATCTTTGAAATTACTTTCCAAAGAGCCAATTCTAATTCTTTATCTCCAATGTTTAATACTTTACAATCTGAGTTAAATAATGTTGTTTCGGGCGCAAATTTAGGAAACATCGCTGCTGGTATTTTTGGTGCAAATATGGCCCAATCATTAACCCTCGAAAATGATCGAGTTTTTAAAGTTAGTGATTGTGTTTTAGAATCAATGACGGTAGATTATGCACCAAACGGATGGGTCGCATATAACGATGGTGCACCCGTACAAACTCGATTAATTCTTTCTTTTAGAGAAACTACAATTCTTGATAGAACTAAATTACAATTGGGTGGAGCAAGATGAAATTCTTTGAAGTTTTTCCGAAAATCCAAATTACAAATTTGGATAATAGTTCGATGATCTATACAAATTTACTTGCAAGAGTAAATATTATTCCATCTCTGATACAAAATCCAGCATTATTTTATACTTATAATTATCAGGATAGCGATAGACCTGATATTATTGCAACAAAATATTATAACAATCCTTATAGATATTGGATATTTCTTTTTGGCAATAGTGTTGTTGATCCATTTTGGGATTTGCCATTACCGGAAAATAATTTTCAAATCTATTTAAATGACAAATATAGTACTTTAGCAAGGGCAAATAATCAAACTGTCGCTGAATATTTGTCAACAACAGTTTACCAATATCAAGAAGTTGTCACTAGTATTGATTCAATAACACAAAATGTAACAATTAATTATTTTAATGTCGATTATGAAACTTATGCAAATCTTGTATCAAATTTAAGCACCACTTCATTTTTTCCAGATGGTAGTTATGTGACTGTGAATAGAAGTAAGAGAATCTATACTATTGGACAATATGAATTTGATAATAATGAACAAAAACGTCGGGTTTATATTATTGATAAAAAATACTCTATCCAAATGGAAGATACCCTTAAACAGTTGATGAAACAATGAGTTCAGGAAATCCACAATCTGGCGTAAAATATAATCAAGATTATTACGTCAAACAATTAGCTTTATATTCTACGGGATTTGCTCCTATAGATTTGAAGCCTATTTTTGTTGAATTATCTTATTTTGAAGATATTTTTAGCAATTACACATCAGGTAATTTGATGGTGGGTGATAGCCAAAATATGATTCAAAAATTTGGTATGAATGGAAATGAGTATATTCGATTGACATTTGGTAAAGATGATGATGAATCTTTTTCTATTGATAAATTGTTTCGTGTTTATAAAGTAACCTCACGAGAAAAACAACCTAATGGTGAATCAGAAACTTATGTTATCCATTTTTGCTCTGATGAGGGTATTCTAAATGAGCAATATAAAATCAGTCGGGCTTATCCCAATTGGGCAATTTCTGATATAGTTGCTGATATTTTAATTGAAAACTTGAAAGTTCCCAGTGTAAAATTTGGATTTATTGAGCCCACAATAGGAACATATAATATGATTGTTCCATATTTGAATCCATTTGAGGCTATCAATTGGTTGTCAACTTATGCTTTACCAAAAAATAATATTGGCGCAGATATGGTATTCTTTGAAAATTCTCAAGGATATAATTTCATATCTTTACAAACTCTTTATGCCAGACCCACAATTGGTCAGTTTTCTTTTAATCCAAAAAATGTTGATTTCTCAGGATCCAATTTAAATAAAACTATTTTTAATATTTCAGCTTATGAAATTTTAAATTCTTTTAATTCATTAGAACATGTTACAAATGGTACTTATGCCAATAGATTATTGTCTGTCGATCCTCTTTTAAGACGATTCAAAACGACAGATTTTAATTATAATATACATCAAGCTATCTCACAAAGTTTGAATCCATATCCGGTCATTAACAATTTACAAAATAGAAATGGTGATGCCTTATATGATACGAATATGGCCAATTTCAAACTTTCGATTGGAAATTCAACCCAAACAGATTCGGAATATGTGAAAAATAGACCGGGATCGGTTACACCTGATTCTTTTTTTGAGGTGTTCAAAACAAATCGAAAAGCACAATTAAATCTTTTGAATCACACTAGATTGAAATTTTATATTACCGGAAATCCAGCCTTTTCTGTGGGTAATACCATTGATTTTGAATTGATGGATGGCAGTCCACCAACATCGACACAACAAAAAACTTTAGATGAATATTATTCGGGGAAATATCTAATTACAGCAGTTCGCCATTTGATTCAACCACAAGCCTATAATGTTGTTGTTGAAATATCAAAAGATAGTGTACCAACACAATATTCAAATGTCAATAATACGAGTCCAAATTTGGGCCCTCTTGTAACAGGAAACTTAATTTAATGGAAAAAAATGCTTTTATGGGGTTAAATGGATTTATTTGGTGGATTGGTGTTGTCGAATCCCGTATGGATCCATTACATTTAGGTCGTTGTCAAATTAGAATTTTTGGATGGCATACAGATAATAAAACACACATAGATTCGACACATTTACCTTGGGCCCAACCATTAAATTCAATTAACAATTCTTCTTTTAAGACTCCTCTGGAAGGAGATTGGGTTTTTGGATTTTATTTGGATGGTGAAGCTGGTCAATTTCCAGTTTACTTAGGTAAATTACCTTCTATTCCGATGGATCAAGGAAATATCCAAAAAGGATTTTACGATCCACGTTCGAACACTGAATTAGCCTTATCGCCCGCATTTCCAAAATTTATTACATCTTATATCAATGGAATTGGCTCAGATATACAAAATCAAAGTGCATCTAATTATCCAATTGAATTAGATTTTCCAACAACTAATAAATTAGCTATCAATAGTTCAAACAATCAATCTCATATTATTGTTCAAAGAAAACAATCTCAAATTTTGAATATTGTTGGACCATCAGCCGTTAATCCTAGTGAAACTATTTCTGCGGGTTATCTATCATCCCAATGTTCCGATTTGTTCTCAGTTAATACATCATTGCGGTCGCCCTCAACATTAACATCTTTAATAACAATAACAAATAATTCATCCGCAAATAATAGTTATCCAAATAATGTTCTGAAAACAATTTCCCAATCAAATGTTTATTCTTATGCTGAAACAGCATACAATAATAAATTAGAAGAAATTCGAAAAAATTCAGTAAATGTATCAATAATTTCGTCAACATCAACTTCTAAATCATTAAAAATACTATTTGATGAAGCATTTTGTGCTCATACTTATTTAGGAACAACATTATTAAAACACGTTGAAACGAATGCAAGAGGACCTTTTACAGTGTCGATTCAATCTGAAAATAATGTCATTCACACTTATGTTACAATCAATGGCAATAAGCTAGAAATAGCTTAAAATAAAAAAAATATTATGGCTAATACATCATTTAATCTTATTTCAAATAATAAAATTGATAGTATTAATACTATCAGAGAAATTGCTGATCAATTAAAAGCTGTTGTTAATCCAACAAATTTTTTTGATGAACCTATTACAAAATATAATACAGTTTATCCTTATAATGAATCTGTTGTAACAGAATCTGGTCACTCATTTGAATTAGATGATACTCCTAATGCAGAAAGGGTTTCATTGGCCCACCGTACAGGAACATTTATTGAAATTCATCCAGATGGTACTAGGGTTGACAAAATTGTTAATGATAAAGTCGAAATTGTTGTTAAGGATGAATTCATTTATATTACGGGAAATTCCCAAAAAACAATCAATGGAAGTTTGAAAATAAAGATTTTGGGTAATTCCAAAATTGAAAATGATGGTGAAGTTGAATGGAAAGTAAATGGTAATATTTTTATGCAATGTACTGGAGATTTTGTTGCTGAGGCAAATACATTCACCTTTATTGGTCCAACAAATCATATGGGTGACATTGTAACAAAAGGAAATATCATAAATGATGGAAATATTACAGCAACAAAGAAAATTATGTGCCACGATGATATTTTTTCATTTGCTAACATCATTGGAAAAGGAAATATGACAGTCGAAGGGGGGGTTCATGGACTATCTGATGTGTTTGCTGGTAAAGATGAACAAGCGGTTTCTTTATTAAATCATAAACATGCCGATCCTCAGGGTGGATTTGTTACTCCACCCATTCCACAGGGTGCCAGTGTTGATGGTGACACCAAGACGATTCTTGATTTTATGGACAATTATAGTATTCCTACTTGTACTCTCTCTTAAATAAATAATCAAAATGCAAAAAATCAATCCATCATTACAAAAAATTTATTCAGATTTGGATTTGACATTTCAACCAAATCCTGTTACGGGAGACGTTTCTCTCAGTTATGATGCTAATGCCGTTGTACGTTCTGTTCGGTATTTACTTTTGACCAACTTTTATGATAGAGTTTTCCAACCTAATGTGGGGTCAAATGTATCAGCCCATTTATTTGAATTAGCAACAGCGGCGACAGCAGCATCATTACAATCTGAAATTTTAGATGTTATAAAAAATTTTGAACCAAGAGTGAGTGGAACAGTTTGTCAAGTGGTGGCGATGCCCGATCAAAACCAATTTTTAATTCAACTTCAATTTTTTATCGGAAATAATACTCAACCATCAAATATTAGTTTAATTTTACAGAGAACGAGATAATAATGGCCTCTAATACAAACATTCAAATTGCAGAATTAGATTTTTCTGGAATTAAAAATAATCTAATAAATTATTTAAAGAGTCAATCTGTATTCAAAGATTATAATTTTACGGGTTCAGCTTTAAGTGTTTTATTAGATGTTTTGGCTTATAATACCCAATATAATGCTTACTATTTAAATATGGTAGGCAATGAAATGTTTTTGGATACTGCATTACTAAGAAATTCAGTTGTTTCTCATGCGAAATTATTGAATTATACACCACGATCAAATGTTGCACCAACTGCTGTTATTAACATCACCGCATCAAATGTGACAACAACATCATTGTCTTTGCCTAAATTTACAACTTTTATGTGTCAGGCCATTAATGGCGTAAATTATAAATTTGTAACAACAGAAAATTACAATTCAAATGTTGTGAATGGAACAGCAACATTTAATAATGTCGTTTTGAAAGAGGGAACACCCGTATCATATTCTTTTGTCGTTGATAGTGTAACAAATCCGACATATTCTTTTGAGATTCCCGATTCTCGAATTGACACTTCATCATTAAATGTTTTAGTTCAAACGAGTGCATCAAATAATTATTCACAAGTTTTTACTTTAGGAACAAATTTTCTTTTCCTCAATTCTAATTCACTAGTTTATTTCCTCAATGAAGGTCTAAATGGTAATTACGTTCTATCGTTTGGTGATGGTATAATCGGCAAACAACTTTCAGATGGAAATATTATTAAAATTTCATATATTTCCACAAATGGCACAGCATCGTTGGGTGCTAATGTTTTCACCTTAGTTGATTCTATTAGTGGGTTTTCAAATATTATTATTAATCCTGTTTTAGCATCTTCTAATGGATTAGATCGTGAAACAATCACATCAATTAAATACACTGCACCAAAAGCGTATGCGTCTCAAGGTCGAGCAGTCACAAAAGATGATTATATTGTTGCTTTGCAAAATAACTCATTAGGTATACCATTTGATGCTATTAATGTTTGGGGTGGCGAAGAAAATAATCCCCCCGTTTATGGACAAGTTTTTGTATCATTGAAACCTGCCGGTTCATATAATCTCACAACAACACAAAAACAAAAATTAATTACGAATGTCTTAAAACCAATTTCTGTTATGACCGTTACACCAACAATTGTTGACCCTGATTATACTTATTTGAAAATTGTTTCTAATGTTTTATATGATCCAAATAAAACAACGCTTTCCCAATCGGAGTTACAAACATTAATTCAACAAGTCATTTACAATTATTCAATCAACAATCTGAATACTTTTAATTCGACATTTTCCCAATCTGTATTAACAACAGCAATAACATATTCTGATCCGTCGATTATTGCAAATGAAATATCATTGCAAATTCAGAAAAAATTCAATCCAAATCTAACAACACCAACAACTTATACACTAAATTATGGAATTCCCCTCAAACGTGGAGCAATATTCAGTGGAATTGGAAGTTCTCCCGCATTACAATATCTCGATACAACAAACAAATCAAATATTATTAATGGTGTTTATATTGAAGAAATTGCTTCCTTTACCGGAGGAATTCAAACAATCAACATTACAAATCCGGGATTTGGTTATCAGACGCCCCCAATTGTTACAATTTTAGGCGATGGCTCAGGTGCTACTGCCCAAGCTATTTTGAATTCAGGAACAATATCTGCGATCAATGTTACAAATGCTGGTAATAATTATACTTCTGCTATTGTTACAATTACAAATGCGCCAGGAGACACGTCGGGTCGTTTGGGTTATGCTACACCCATTTTAGAAGGACAATTTGGTACTTTAAGGTCTTATTATTTCAATAATCAAAATGTAAAAACTATATTAAACAATAATATAGGAACTATTGATTATACTAATGGCATAATCACTCTAAATAATTTTAATCCATACGAAATTGATAATCCTTTGGGACAATTAACAATTACAGCAAATCCGACAACAATGTTAATATCGTCTAAATTTAATCAAATAATTACAGTTGATCCATTTGATCCTACAGCTATTAGTGTCAATTTAACAGTTAAAACCACATAATTAGGTTTGATAATGATTCCTAATAATTATAAAAATTCACTTTTAATACCATCCCAACTTCCTGCATTTATTCAGGATGATCCTTCTTATGGGAATTTTATTGCATTCATTCAAGCATATTATGAATGGTTAGAACAAACAAATAATGTTTCTGATTCGACGAAAAATATACTTAATTATATTGATATTGATCGAACATCGTCTGATTTTATTCAATATTTCATTAATGATTTTTTCCAGAATTTTCCATCGGACGCTTTAATTTCTCCACAGAGAGCTGTCAAATTTTCAAAACAACTTTTCCAATCTAAGGGAACTCCAGCATCATTCAAATTTCTTTTCAGGATTCTTTATAATTCAGATTTTGATGTTTATTTAACAAAGGAAGCAATTTTACAACCATCATCCGGACAATGGTATGTCACAAAAAGTTTGAAGTTATTATCAGATGATTTGAATTATTTGAACTGCTCTAATTATAGAATTTTTGGAGAAACAACAAAATCTATTGCTACTATTGAAGCTGTAACCCAATTTGGTGGCAAAACAGAAATTTTCATTTCTAATATCGAACGTCTTTTTCAATCGGGCGAATATGTTCGGGTCGTTGATTCGAATAATCAAGATGTTCTTTTTAATGGAACAAATCTAAGAGCAAAAATTGTTGGTGCAATTAGTCAAATTGATATTAATCCTCTAAAACGGGGACTTCTCTATAAAACAGGAGATCCAGTTATCGTTTATGGAGGAATGTCTGATAATATCTATGGTCATGGGGCTAATGTTGTTATTGGATCAGTGACATCCGGTGGTATAACAAGCATCTCTGTAGTTTCGGGGGGTTATGGATATTCTTTACCTCCCAACACAGCTTTATCTATTGAAAACGGTGGTGGAGCATCAGCTGTTGTTGGTTCATTGGATACAACACAAATAACAAATGTTTTTTTGCCTTCTGATAGTATTGCATTAAAACGATTTATTATGTTGGGTAATACAAATTATTATTTCGCTAACGTCGCCGTTTCTAATGCCAATACAATAATAGGGGAAGCACTGTCTTTTGAATCATATCAGTTGGCTCCCATTTCTTCTGTTTTGTTGACAAATGGTGGAGGTGGAATTACACAAACACCAACGGTAACCGCTACTTCTTATTTTAATACAGATTTAGGAACTGCCGCAGACATTTACACTATGGGTATTTTGGCTCCTATGGTAATCTTGTCTGGTGGATCAGGATATGTAAATAATGATCCAATTATTATAACGGGCGGTACAGGATTTGGTGCAAAAGGCGTGGTAACAGGAGTATCATCGTCGGGTGAAATCACTTCAGTCGAATACATTCCTTATGATACTAATACTCCATTAGGTGGTATGGGATATAATCCTGATTTTCTGCCCTCTGTGAAAGTCGTTTCTGCTAATAATTTGGCGTCAAATGCTTCAATTTTTATTCCTGGAATTTTGGGTTCTGGTGCTTCGTTCTCCTTACAAACTGATAGAATCGGTTCGATAACTTCGTTTAACATTTTAGATGCTGGACAGGATTATATTGCTTCACCAAATGTTTCTTTAAAAGTTTTAGATGTTTTGGTTTCTAATGTATCAATTTCTTCACCACCAACGTTTTTAGACACCGTTTATCAAGGAATATCATTAAATGTTTCATCTTTCTCGGCAACGGTAAATTCAATTTCATTAATTACACCTTATGCCAATACACAACAATCGATTTATTCATTAAGATTATTTAATTATTCTTCATTACCTGATACTACAAAACCATTATATATTAATGATACATCTATAAGTATTACACCAGTTAATAATTCACAAGGATTATCGAGATATAACAGTAACGGGGTTATTGTTTATGGAGACGCATCAGCCTCAGCAACAGCATCATTTTTAAATGGTTTAATTATTGGACAAGGACAATATATTTCATCAAAGGGTCTATTGAGTTCTTTTGATGTTTTACAGGGTCCTAATTACAACAATTACACATATCAAATAACTGTTAGTAAGGAAATAGCAAAATATAGAGAAATTTTGATGAAATTAGTTCATCCTATGGGCATGAAATTGGTTGGACGATATGCTCTAAATTCTAATTCTCTTTTCAATATTGGAACTGTTTCCGCTTATGGTAAAGGATATCCTTTATCTCATTATACCGGTTCAACCTTATCGCAAGCCACTATTAATACAGATTTTACAAATACATCAAATAATATAATTTCTTTTCAGTCTCTTAATGGCGCAAATCTTTCAAGTTTCATTTCAACTAATACATACATTAGTTTAAATCCAACGAATGGACCACAAATTTTATCAAAAGTTGTATCTATAAATTCCAATACGGTTATAATTTCCGAACGTCCATTTTTAACATTTTCTAATGTTGCAACAATAAATGCGTCGGTGAATAGTAATAATATATTCATAAATACACTTACGGGGACTTATAATTATATTAATAACGGCCAATACAGTAATACAACCTATCCTCTGATGGATATAGTCTATACTGGCGATGAAGTAATGATAAGTAATGTTGCCGGAAATAATATTTATGGAAATGTAACTTCAATAAATTATCAAACTGGAACTTTGACCTTAGATATTACAATAACAACACCATTATCTAATAATCTCATTTCAGTAAAAAGAAATTATGTTACAACAAATGTTGTTTTATTTAATACCTCCAATTCAATTTATAGTTCTTAATTAAACAGATAATTTCCCATTCTATAATATTCAATAATAAATTTTTATGAACCAAAACACTATAACATATGGCTTAAAAACATATTCGGTCGCAAAGGATTATTATGCACCGATTGCTACGGCATTAACTTCTCCTGGTATAAATTTATTTACTGTATATGGATTTTTGGGTAATATTGATGGTTGGACCGATAATACAAATCCACCATTACCAACAGAAGATATGGTAAATATTCGCAAAACATATAAAAATATTTTTGCTGTAAAGCAAATAACATCAAATAATATTTCTCCTGTTATTCGAAGATTTGATTGGACAACTAATACAGTTTATACTGCTTATAATGATTCAATTGATATGTTTAAAGTAGATCAAAATAATTCATTGATTAGTGTTTTTTATGTTAAAAACAGTTACGATCAAGTTTTCAAATGTTTATGGAATAATAATGGTTCTCCAAGCACAGTGGAACCAATGTTTGAACCTGGTGCATATAATGCGAATCGTATCTATATCGGTTCTGATGGATATAAGTGGAAATATATGTTCACAGTTGATTCAGGACGTAAAAAACAATTTATGGACTCTAATTGGATTCCCATTCCAATCAAATCATTGGGAACCAATCCTCTAATTTCCCCATCTGGTTATGGGGATATTGAAGTCATTAATGTTATTGATGGTGGTTCAGGATATAATCCAACAATGTCGCCCGTTTCGATAATTATAACTGGTGATGGCTCAAATGCTAGTGCTGTTCCTGTTATCGATTCTATTACAGGTTCAATAACAGATATTATTGTTACAAATCCAGGAAAAAATTACACAACAGCGAATGTTTCTGTTGTGTCTAATATTGGTTCTGGTGCTGTTTTATCAGCACCGATTTCTCCACCAGGGGGTCATGGTTCAGATTTATTATCGGAATTTGGCTGTTCTAATGTAATGTACACTGTTGAATTTAATGGAACTGAAAATGGGATTATTCCTGTTGATATAACATATTATCAAACGGGACTTATTATCAATCCAACAACACTAGAAAATACACCCAATCCCGCAAACGGATCAATTTATAGAACAACCACAGATATTACAGTTTTTCCAGGATTTGGTGCTTATGTAAATGGAGAAATGGTTTATCAGGGAACAAATTTAGAAAATTCAAGTTTTTCTGGCCAAGTTGTATATTTTGATGTTGGTTCAAATCTTATTAATCTGATAAATATAAAAGGTACTCCAACAATAAACCAATCTCTATTTGGCGATACATCACAAACAACACGAACTTTAGCATCAAGTTCCATTTCAAATTTTGAATTAATGTCTGGTTACATAGCTTATATTGAAAATCGTTCAGGAATTACAAGAAGTTCTGATGGAATTGAACAGTTTAGATTTGTCCTTCAATATTAAAAAATAGGAATAAAAAAATGGCAGAAAATTTTAATGTAAATCCTTATTATGATGATTTTGATCCATCAAAAAATTATATGAGGATTTTGTTCAAACCTGAAGTTGGAGTTCAGGCACGAGAAATGACACAAATGCAAACGATTTTGCAAGATCAAATCTCAAAATTTGCTGCCAATATTTTTTCTCAAAACACTCCTGTAACGGGCGGAAAAGTAACAACAAATCTAAAAGTTGATTTTATTAAGTTAAACCAAACTTATAATAACGTCAATATTTCTGCGGTTGCATTTTTGAATAGAACCATCCAAAATTCAACCGGGTCAGTTATTGCAAAAGTTATTGCTGCATCAGAAGCCACAGGAACAACTGTGGGGGCTGGTGATCCACCCACATTGATTGTAACTTATTTGAGTGGAACTCATTTTGTTGATAATGATACAATTTATACCACTGATGGGACAAATTTTATTGCTTCTGTTGCACAATCAACAACAGGAAATCCCTCAACTGGTAAATCTTCTGTAGCATCAATCTCAGAGGGTGTTTTTTATGTTGTTAATGGTTATTCACAATCTAATGTTCAAAATCCTGATGGAACATACTCAAAATATTCTATAGGTAATTTCGTAACAGTATTGCCACAGACAATTATACTTGATAAGTATGATAATACCCCATCTTATCGAATTGGTCTTAAAATTAAAGAAACAATTGTCGATTATATTACCGATCCATCTTTATTGGATCCCGCTATCGGTGCATCAAACTATCAAGCACCCGGGGCTGATCGATATCAAATTACACTAACTTTAATTACCCTTCCTCTAACTTTAGGTGACGATAATGGGTTTATTGAACTTGTGCGAATCGAAAATGGCAAGGTTGTTCGTCAAGTTGATAATACTGTTTACTCTGTAATCAATGATTATATTGCAAAAAGAGATTATGAATCAAATGGTGATTATATTGTTGATGATTTCAAACTAACGCCATCGGCAAATACAGCAGATTTAACTAAGTATAATCTAAAAATTAGTAAAGGTGTTGCCTATGTTCGGGGTTATAGAGTGGAAAATCAAGGTGATTTAACTCTTATTAGTAACAGAGCAAGAACAACATCAGATGCAAATTCTTCTGTTTTTTATGTGGATTATGGTAATTATTTTGTTGTTGATACAGTTTCTGGCGTTTTTGATGTTACAACAGCTCCACAAGTGGATTTACATTGTGTTCCTGCAAATCAAATTGACACAACAAATGCGAACACATACAATTCAACTTTGATTGGTTCTGCACAAATACGCAATTTGGATTATGTTTCTAATTCATCAGATTCTAATACATTATCTTATGTTTACAATGCCTATGTTGCAAATGTTCAATTCACATCATTAAATGGAACTGCAAATACAGGAACTTCAACAACAATAACAATCAATGATACTGGTGGAAATTTTTCAACTGTTGCAAACTCATATTATGGTGTAACAGTCCAAATCACCGGTGGAACTTCACAGGGCGATTATCGTAAAATCGTTTCTTATAGCGGTTTAGGTAAAACTTTTACAGTAAATACGCCATTTACGGTTGCTCCGGATTCAACAACCCAATTTAGATTTTTATATGATTCAACTTCAGTTGAATCGTTAAGAAATTCATCGGCCTCTGCAAATATCAATGTCACAGGAAAAGTAAATGGTTTGCCAACAGGAGCAACAATTTTTGAGAATACATCTTCACCAGAATTGTTATTTCAATATGGTAATCCCTATGTATCTTCAATAGTTAATACATCCTACACATCAACTAAAGTTTTTCGTAATAAAACTTTCACATCGGTTGCTGGTGTTCCAACTATATCACTAACTATTCCAACAGGAAGTCCACTTTTATTCCGAGGTACTGGCACATTATCTTCTGATGCAATTAAGCACAATTTTACTGTCATTGATACCTCAACAGGTCAAATTCTCGATATGTGCTCTTCGGGAAATACTGTAACAATTTCATCTTCACAAACAACAGCAACATTAACATCTAATACTTACTTAAATAAAGTTGTTGATGTTATTTCAACGGTTTTTGTGTCGAATGGTGACGCAACAGGATCAAATCCAGGTCTTGTCCTTAAAGCAAAAAATCTAATTTATGGAAACACATCAATTGTTTCGAGTGCACTTTCCGCAGTAACTCCAGACACTTCTATTGATTTGAATTTGGGCCAAACTTATATTACAAACGTACAAACATCGGGAAAAACATCTTTTTCTCTGTATGTCACAGATGTAAAAAATATTGCAAAAATTATCGATTCTGGATCACCACATTTCCCAGTGCAAACA
>DYLM01000002.1:55968-72546 GCA_020722095.1 Chloroherpeton thalassium | reverse complement strand
TTTTAAAGTAAAAGGACGTATTTTTAAAGTAAAAGGACGTATTTTTAAAGTAAAAATAATATTTTTCTTTTATAAAATTTAAAAAAATATGTATAAGAACAAACAAAATAATTTATAATGCAAAAATAATAATAAATAATTAATTGACAATGAAATTATAGAAAAAAAAAGATGTCCTATACTTTACAAATATAGGACATCTAAATATATAATTAACTTATATATAAATATAAATTATTATTTTAATCTTGATTCAATAATATCTAAGACTGCTTGCATTTCATTTTTGGCATTATCCGAAATAGTTTTTGACTCTTTTAAAATATTTTGCTTATATTCTTCATTATTTATAATCGGTAAATTGATTAAAACATTACGAAAAGCACCCCAAATACCAACTTCCAATGCTCTTGCACCAACTTCAGTATCAGAAACAGCAGTTACTTGAATAGTTAGAGTTCCAACAGGAATATTTGCCAATTTGTAATGACCAGATTTATCGGTAATAGTTCCGTATCTGGTGCCTTTAACTTTAACAGTAGCATAAGGAATGTGTTCACCATTGGTTGCATTTACAACATGCCCGAAAAGCATAACATCAGTTTTGTTTTGAGCATTTAAATTGATGATGGAAAAAAGGAATAGAGATAGAGCGAGGATTGTTTTAATTAATGAATTCATAAATATTATAAATATTATATTGTTAATTATTATAATACAAAATTAACAATAAAAATCAAGAATATTTATCACAAAAAGTAGTGAAAAAGTGTTGAGAATATCATTACTAAAAGTGAATTTATGTATTTATATTCTTCTTCTGAAGCCGTGCCCAACAACTTCATGGACAGAAGTTAGTACCATAAAAGATTCAGGATCAATTTCCTTGACAATATCTTGGAGTTTGGTGATTTCTTTGATTTTTACGACAGTATAAATAATCTCTGTATCAATACTACGATATAAAGCACGAGATTTTATGGCAGTTGCACCACGATTCATTTTTAATAAAATAGTATCAGCAATTTCTTTATTCTTATCAGAGAAAATTAGAGCGGCTCTAACATAATCAAAACCATCAAGAACATAATCAATAATTTTGCTTGATACAAATACCAAAAGCAAAGCATATAAAATCAAAACAATCAAAGGTTTATCGCCAGCAATTCCCTTTAATCCAATGATCAAACCAGCAACAAAAATTATTACAAAATCCAATATGATTATGGAATTACCTGTTTTAATGCCCCATTTCTTATTCATAATAGCGGCTAAAATATCCGAACCACCAGTAGTTGCTCTTGCTTTGAATATCATTCCCAATCCAATCCCAAGAAGCAGAGTTCCAATTAGAATAAAGAAGAAAAAATCATTATGATATAAATATTGAATTGAAGGCGAATCTTGCAAACGAACAAACGAAAAACCAGGAAAGTCACCACGGAAAAAATCCGTGAAGAAAGAAGAAATTGTAAAGCCCCAGAAAGTTCTTATACCAAATTCCTTTCCTAATACTTTAATGCCATAGAAAAATAGAGGAATATTGATTATCCAAGTAATAATACCAACACCAATTTTCTCATTAGTCAAATAATACACAGCCATTGAGAGTCCAGTGGCACCACCGGGAACAACTTTAGCATCAATGAGAAATACGCCAATACCAATACCCATCAGAGCGCTACCAAAGATGATTACTAAATAATCAATTAAAACTGTTCGATTGAACTTTTTTACTATTGCATTCATATTATTAGAAAGTGTTAAAAAAAAGATAGCAAAATTAAGAAAATTAAAATCAATATACTGATAAGTTTATTTATTTATTTTTGGCTTGCAGAATTTTCAATTCCATTTTTTTCCAAGATTAGCCTCAATTCATTCCTTGTAAATTTATCAATTATCGAAAAGATGCTTGTGATTGTTGTTTGTTGTGATTTTGGTGAATGTCCTTTCACTTTAATTACATTAAATTTATAAATATCTTGCTGCTTGTAAAATTCTTTGTAAAACTCTGCATTGTGAAGTTCAATCCCGTGATAGTTGTTAAAATTGTTTTTTATGAGTTTTTCTTTTCTTCTTTCTAAACTTGTAATACCTTGGGAATCTGTACAGAAAGTAATTTTATATGGTTCAACTAAACTTTCTTTAATATCATCAATAACCCAAAGAAATGTTTGCAGTTCACATTTTGTAGAAGATGTGTTTTCAAACATTTTGCCTTTGCAATTTCTAATATTAGCTTCAGTTGGAATAATTGTGGAACTTTCGATCGCTTGATAAGATTGCTTTATCAATAAATAAGCTCCCACTCCTGCTTTTGTTTGAGGATGGGCACTTGCATCACAAAATATCGTATAATAATTCATTAATCTATTGGCTTAATTAATCTAATCCCATCATCATCAATTTCAATGATTTGATGACGATACAATATCCCAACTGACTGCTTGAAAATGTTTTTGCTAAAACCAAATAACTCTGATATTTTCTCGGGAGAGCTTTTATCGTTAATTGCTAAGTAATTATTATTCTTTTTAAGATGATTCAATATCCGTTGAGTTTGCCTATCAAATTTATACTGAACATTTAACTCCAAAACAACGTGAACTATGCCATCTTTCCTAATTTCCTTAACAAACCCTTTTGTCTTTTTTCCAACGTACATTTGAGTATTTATTTCGGTATCAAAAATAATTCCCCAAACTAAATTATCTACAATCACTTTATAGCCATAATTTGTCTTTTCAGTCGTAATTATTTCCACTTCGTCTCCAACTCGGAAATCATTATCATAATCCAAAACAAATTCCTCTATTTTCGTTGTGCCCGCAATCCGATTTGTCTTCTTATCAAAATAAACAAAAACTAAATATTTCCTGCCTACCAGCAAGTCCGTTTTCTGTTGACTATATGGAATTAACAAATCCTTCGGCAATCCCCAATCTACAAATGCACCATAATTCCCATTTGCTACTACTTCTAAATATCCAAATTCATTAACTTGTGCATAAGGCTTTTCGGTTGTTGCTATCAGTCGGTCTTCCGAATCCTTATACAAAAAGATTTCAACGAAATCATAAACTTTACAATCTTTAGGAATGTATCTGTTCGGCAAAAGTATTTCGCCTAAATCTTCACCATCTAAATATGCTCCGAACTCAACAAACTTTATAACTTCTAACTTGTTGTACCTTCCAATTTTTACCATCACTTTTCCATTTTTTGAAAATGGATAAACGAATTAGTGTTGATTTACTTTGAAATTTACGAAAATGACTAATAAATTGCAAATTATTTCTTCAAAATCTTAAATTCTGTCCTTCTATTTTTGGAACGTCCTTCCTCGCTTTCATTATCGGCAATCGGCATTGTATCGCCATAACCACGAGCAACAATTCGGCTCTCCTTTAAATACGGTGCAAGAAGTAAAAGAAATCACAATAAGTGATAATATTGTAAGAAGTTGTAATCGAGATAACATAATTTCCTTTTTAATTAAAATTGAAAAACAATTAAAGCGAATTAGAGATAAATTTATGATTAAAAAATAAAAAAAACATCCAAGTTCGTAGGGACAGAGCTTGCTCCATCCGAGAAAATTCATATTATCGTAGGGCACATCTAAATACTTTTAATAGATTATTAGTTAATTCTAATAATTTCAAATTAGTTTATTAATTAAAGTAAGAATATTTTATTATTGAGAGTTCAATTAAATTGAAAAGTAGCCGTCGTTTCGGGCTAATCTTTCAATTCCTTCTGCTTTTTCTATAATAGGTTGAAGGAATTTCAAATGATTATAAATCATTTCTAATCTTTGATTTTCACTTTGCATTTCTAAAAGTTTTTGTCTTTCTTCGAGCGACAAACCCGATTTTAGTGCAAAACTAAATGAAGGTTGGTTAGTACTAATACTATCAAAATCAATTTCTGGTATCTTAAACTTTTTTACTTTTCGGGCAATTTCGTTATAAACATCCATCAGATTTCCAAGTAAAGTTGGGCTGACTGTTGGGTCTATATCTTCGTATTTTTCAATAACTGCTTCTAAATATGGTTTGTTCCCGTCAAGAATTTGCTGAATTTTAAAGCGATTTTTTCCAGTAACCAGAATTTCCATTTCTCCACTTTCCTGCACTTTCATTATGTCGGAAACAGTAGTTAGGCAACCAATTTCGGACATTTTATTTGGCATCAGCAAAGTTATGCCAAACAATTTTTGTTCATTCCAACATTCATTAATCAATGCCTTGTATCTCTCTTCGTAAATATAAAGAGGATACGAGGATTTAGGGAACAAGACTAAACCTAATGGAAATAAACCAATTTTGTTCATTGAATTAATTAAATTTGTTTAATTGACGAAAATTTTGCATTCTAATTATTTTCCTCTGTAATTTTTTCTTCTTCATTTTTCTTCTTTTTTTCAACTAATTTTGCAATCCATATACTAATTTCATAAAGTAAAACAAGCGGAGCAGCAAAAATTAATTGAGTTATTGGGTCGGGCGTGGGAGTAATTACAGCTGCAAGAATTAATATAGCCACAAGAGAATGTCGCCAATATTTTCGTAGAAATTTAGAATTAACCAATCCCAACTTTGCAAGAATAAATGTAACGATAGGCAATTCAAATATCAATCCACTTGCAAGCAGAATTGTTGTAAAGAACGAAATATATTCGTTGATGTCTATGATATTTTCAATTGAAGTGCTCCCAAAATTTGCTGCAAAATTCACCATCGATGGTAGTAAAACAAAGTATGCAAAGAAAGTGCCGAGCATAAATGCAAGCACCGAAGATGAAACTATCCACAATACCCAACCACGCTCATTCTGAAATAGACCAGGTGCGATAAATTTCCATATTTGATAAAATATCCAAGGGATTGATAATGCCAAACCCGCCAAAAAAATCAACTTGAAGTATAACATTGGCTGACCAAAAGGACGCAAATTTTGCAATTTTAAATTATACTCCATTGCTGGATGCAAAATAATTGAATTAATTAGAAAATCTACAAAAAATGCAGAAATAATCATAGCTACTACCAAACCAATTACAGAATAAAATAGCCTTTTTCTCAATTCATTCAAATGGTCAGTAAATTTCATTTCTTCGTTTGCAGTGCTATTCTGCACAATTTCGGGTTCATTTTCTAAATTCAATTTATCTTTTTCTGGCTCAATTTGCATAATAAAAGTATTATTTTCAAAAATTGGTGAATAATAATATACAAAATTGCAAAAATGGATAATATAAAACAAACAAAACTGAACATTTTTAGAAAAAAAACAAATTATCATTAAGTTGCAATTTGCTAATTTATTGAGATATAATAACTTAATGAGAATGTGGAAAACTTATATTGTTTGATGGGCATATTTCTTGTGTTTTAAATGAGAATTATAAATAAAAATTAGCAAAAAGGATGTTAAAAGAATTTTTCACAGCTGCATTGGGTATGCAAAACCAACAAACTCGGTTGGAAGTAATTGCAAATAATATTGCAAATGCTTCTACTAATGGGTTTAAGCGAGCTAATGTATTTGAGAGAAATTTGATTGACGCTCGAGCAAATTTTTATAATGTTAAAGGCGATGTAGAGCAAAATGATCCCCCAGTTGGTTCATATTACGACTACTCGTTAGGAGCCTTCCAAAAAACAGATAATCCCTTTGATATTGCTATAGATGGAGAAGGATTTTTCTTATTGGAAGATTTTGAAGGGAAGCAGTTTTTAAGTAGAAATGGCGAGTTCCGTCTGGCAGATGACGGCACAATTACCCGCAGTGATGGCAAGGTGCTAATTGGCGAAAATGGTGCAATTCGTGTTTCTACTGAATTTTTTTCTAATCCATTGGAAACTCAAGATGGGCGAGCAACAAATTTTAGGATTGCCCAAACAGGTGAGGTTTTTCTAAACGACCAAGAAATTGGGAAGTTAGTTATTGTCCAACCCGAAGATCAAAAGGAATTGCAGAGAATTTCCAATGGTGAATTTATAGTCACAGGGATTAGTGACGTCAAGTACCTTGACTCCGACCAAGTCAAGGTACGCCAGGGATGGCTTGAAAGCTCAAATGTAGATATAGTGAGCGAAATGGTGCAAATGATTGAATCACAAAGAATGTTTGAAGCAGGAAGCAAGGTGATTCATACAAATGACGGAACTTTGGATAAAGCTATAGCACTTGGAAGATATTATTAGAAATTACTTTAATTGTAATTAACATTTGTTTAATTCAAAAAATCGAGAGGACAATATGGATAAAACTTTAAGAACAGCGGCAACAGGTTTGAATGCCCAACAAAAGTATGTGGAAATTATCTCGAATAATATTTCTAATGTTAATACTACAGGCTTTAAGAAGGTTCGTCCTGAATTTCAAGATTTATTATATGAAACTTTACGTCCAGCAGGAGCTGTTTCTCGTTTGGGCGTAGAACCATTGAATGAAGTGCAAATTGGTTCGGGTACTGAACTTGTAGCTACAACCAAAGTGTATTCGCAAGGCGATGTTCAACAAACAGGAAATTCTCTTGATATGGCTATCAATGGTGAAGGTTTCTTTATGATTCGCAAGCCTGATAATTCAATTGCATATACTCGCGATGGTACTTTTAGAGTGGATAGAATGGGACAAATTGTAAATTCACAAGGATATATTTTAGAGCCAGGATTTACAGTTCCCGAAGACACAACAGAAGTGCAAATATCTCGCGATGGTTATGTGGAAGTATTATTAGATGGCGAGACCGATACTCAACCTCTTGGTCAAATTGAATTAGCTCGATTTATCAATCCAGCTGGCTTAAGGGCAACTGGTGATAATCTGTATGTGGAAACTCCAGCTTCGGGTAAAGCATTCTTTGAATCGCCGGGCGAGAATAATACAGGCGAAATTCTTCAATACCACTTGGAAACATCAAATGTGGATATTGTAGAAGAAATGGTGAATATGATTACTGCACAAAGAGCCTACGAACTAAATAGCAAGTCTGTAAGAACGGCTGATGACATTTTGGCAACAGCTGTGAATCTAAAAAGATGATGAAAATAAATGAAAAACATTGAAAAAATATGGAAGTTAATTTTGTTTGCTGCGATTGTTTTATCTATCCCAGCAAATTTCCTTTTTGCTCAATCTACATTTTCTGCTGAAAGAATCGAAGAATTAGCGAATAAATATATTCAAGGAATTTATGGAGAAAATGCAGTACCCGAAATTTTAGTTGGATTGAATACACAAACATTTGACCAAAAAGGGGTAAAAGCAAAATTTTCCTTCAATGAAAATCATACAAGTGCAATTCAAACATTATCGCTTAGCTTTTTTGCTTATGATGAATTAATCAAAACTTTATCAATTCCATTTAGAGTTAAAATTATTATGCAAGTTATTGTTGCCAACAGAGACATTCTTCCTAATGAACAAATTGATGCAGATGCAATAACATATTCCGAAAGGCAAATATCTGCTGTGAATGAAATTTTTCAAAATGAAAATGATGTCTTGGGTAAAAATTCTCGTAAAAAAATCAAGAAAGGCGAAATTATCACAAAATCACAATTAACTACAAACAAAGTTATTAAAAAGGGACAAAGTGTGAATTTGGAAGTAACTTCGGGTGCTGTAAGAATTCTTACCACCGCAGTAGCGATGCAAGACGGAGGCGTTGGCGATTTTATACGATTGCAAAGGAAAGACAGCAACACAAAACAAGTTGTTGAAGGTCAAGTAATTAGTGGAAATTTAGTTCAAATTAAATTAAAGTAAGAAATGAAATCTATAAAGAATATATTAATATTATTAGTAATAATAGCAATTTTACCAAATTTTGCAGTAAGTCAATTTCTACAAAATTCAAGTAGATCGCTCTTTTCTGATGTAAAGGCAAATAAGATTGGAGATGCTGTTCTAATATTGATTGTTGAGGAAACAAAAGCAAATAATTCCGCAAATACAGATACCAAGCGTGAATCAAAATATGATGGTTCAGTTGGATTTGAAGCTGGTACTTCCAAAGGAACTTATAGTGGAAATATAGGAACTGGCAATAAGATTTCGGGCACGGGCGAAACTAACCGCAACGAAACTATTAAAAGTAAATTAACTGCCAAAGTTATTGAGATTGATGAAGTAGGAAATCTCAAAATTCAAGCAACTCGGACAACTAAAATCAATGGTGAACAACAAACGATAACTTTGGAAGGATTAATCAGACCCGTTGATATTAATTCGGAGAATATGGTTTATTCATATAATATAATGAATTTGACATTAATTATTCAAGGTGATGGTAGTGTATCTGAAGTGCAAGAACCAGGATTGATTACAAAATTCTTAAGATATTTATTCTAAAAATGTTCTGAAAAAGATGAAAAAAATAATATATTCAGGTGTGAAATTATTGATTGCTCTGCTGATAACAGTGCAATTTTCGTATTCTGCAAGGATTAAAGATATTGCCACAATTCAAGGAAATTCCACTATTCAAGCTATAGGTTATGGATTAGTTACAGGTCTTAATAATACGGGCGACCATCCACAAACATATTTCACCAACCAATCTTTGATGAACTTATTGAAAAGATTTGGAATTACAATTCCACAGAAGAATTCGAGAGTAAGAAATGTTGCTGCCGTGATGATAACGGCAAATATTCCAAGTTTTATGAAGACTGGTTCAAAAGTGGACGTAACAATTTCCTCGATTGGAGATGCTACTTCACTGCAAGGTGGAGTTTTATTGCTTACTCCAATTTCTCTTGGAAATGGCAATGTTATTGGTACTGCACAAGGTCCAATATCGGTTGGTGGATACGATTTTGCCGCTTACGGTTCGAGGGTTGCTAAAAACGTAGCAACAACAGCAAGAATTCCAAATGGAATGATTTTAGAAATGGATATGAATTCTACCTACGTAAATGATAATAAGATACGAATTTTGTTAAGAGAACCCGACTTTACAACAGCAACAAGAATTCAGACTGCTATCGCTGGATTGCCGAATTTAGCAAATGCAGCAGTAACTATTGATGCAGGAGCGGTAGAAGTAACATTGCCCACAGGTTCTACACAAAATCAAACAACTCAATTAATAACACAAATCGAAGCATTAAATGTGATTACGGATCAAGTGGCAAAGGTTGTAATTAACGAGAGGACAGGGACAATCGTAGTTGGTGGAACAGTACAATTGCTACCAGCAACTATTGCACATAGTGGATTGGACATAACAATACAAAAACAAGTGTTAGTTCCACAGCCCGCACCATTTACAATCCGTCCACCAAGTCCGGTGGAAACTGCTGAAATTTCTGTGAACGAAGAGATGAACGAAGCAAAAGCTTTGGTGGTTCAGGGAGCAACAGTTCAAGATATGGCAAATGCTCTCAATGCACTAAAATTAAAACCAAGAGATTTAATTTCGATTTTCCAAGCACTCAAAGAAGTAGGTTCTTTGCAGGGTGAATTAATTGTTCAATAATTCATTAGGAATTTATTATGTTAAGTATTGATGCAAATCCAAATAATTCCCAAATTGACTTCCAAAAATCATATTTGGAGCAGATTAAGAAAGTTGGTGAAAGTTCAACAAATAGTAGAATTTTAACCACTGAACAAAAGGCAGGAATTGAAAAAGCCTCACGTGGATTTGAAGCAATTTTTGTTAATATGTTTTTGAAAGAAATTAAAAGTGGGCTGTTTGGCTCGAGTTCATCAATGAATTCTGAAGAAAGTAACGAAAGTTTATCGTTTGGCGCTGACACATTAATGGGATACAATCAAATGTTGTTTTCGGAGCATATTTCAAATTCAATTGGTGGCATAGGTATTGCAAATCTAATTTATAAGAACTTAACTGGCGAATATTTAACAGAAAAAGCCAAAGATAAAGTAAAAGAAATTATTCCAGATATTCAAAACATTTTAAAAAAAGTGACGAATAATCCAGAAGATAATCAAAAAGATAGCAAAAGCGAGGAAACAAATATAATAACTGGGTCAAGTTCTAATAATGAAAGTGATAAATCAACTGAAAGTAATAAACCAAAAATAAATAACCAAGCAAATTTTGTATCAAGAGTGGAAACGAGAATTAACAAATATGATAGAATTATAACCGAAGCATCGGCAAAATACGGTGTTCCAGTGCCTTTGATTAAAGCTGTAATTACCGCCGAATCAGCAGGAAAAAGTGACGTTGTATCCAAAGCAGGAGCCAAAGGTTTAATGCAATTAATGGATGGCACTGCCGACTATCTGGGAGTGGAAAACTCGTTTGATCCAATAGAAAATATAAATGGTGGAACAAAATACTTAAATGAATTATTGAAAAAGTTTGATGGAAATATGAAATTAGCGATTGCTGCATATAATGCAGGACCAGGAAATGTAATTAAACATAATGGAATTCCACCATTCAAAGAAACACAGCAATATGTAGAAAAAGTTTTATCTTATCATAAAAAATATGAAAATTCATAATCGGGGGAAAAATTATGATTAACAAAATTATTCAAGTAGTTGAGTTAGAAAAATCTTTGTTAGAAGAACTTTTAAAAATTGTTCAAAAGCAGCAAGTGGCATTAGTTAAATTAAAAATAACTGAATTAGCCGAGCTATCTAACTATCAAGAAGAAATTTCAAAGAAGATACGTTCATTAGAACTATCACGATTGAATATGGTTGCATCATTCTTGGGCATAACAAGGAGCGAAGCATCATCAATTACAATGTCTGAATTATCCAGATATGTAAATCACAACGAAGGCGTGCAATTATTGAAATATCGCGATGAAATGAAGGAAATTCATACAAGATTATATAATGGTTTATTAACGAATCGATTACTTGCAAATCGAGCAAAAGTTAGCTTCAGCAATATATTATCGTTAGTAACAAATGGAACAAATCAAATTTATAATGTGAAAGTTTAGGAGAAATAGAAATGACAAAATCAATCAATATCAAAAGGAACAAATTAATTTTAGAAAGTATTATATTTACTGAAGTTATGAATAAGTTTTGCAAAAGCTTAACTGAAAAAAGTTTATTAAATACTCGTGATAATTTGGAATTATGTGTTTCCAAACTTCCTGAGCTTGTTAATGATTATAATAATAATGATGATAGATTATCAAGGTTGAGAAATCTTGTGCAAATTCAAGCATTGCTTGATGAATGCAAAGATTATTTAGATTTTATCTCAAGGACGCGACAAACTGATATTAAGCCTGCAGCTATTGAGCTAACTAAGTTCGTTCGGAAATTTGAACAAGCAAACAGATCCTTCATAAATTAAATTTCATAAATTAAATCTGGGGCAATCGTGGGAAGTTTTTATTCATTAGAAATTGGAAAAAAGGCTCTTTTGGCACAGCGATTCGGGTTAGATGTAACTTCGAATAATATTGCTAATGTCAATACTCCCGGATATTCCCGCAGGTCGGCAGTAATTAATGAAACCAGTCCAATCAAATCAAACGGACAATATGTTGGCACTGGCAGTCAAGTAGGATTATTACGCAACTTCAGACAAGAATTATTAGACAAAGAAATTCGGAACTCAACAGCTCAAGTTCAGAATTATTCTATTGAACAAGAATTATATCAAAAAATTGATGCAGTGCTTGGAGAACCAAGCGATAATGGTATAAACGAGCTTACAACAAGCTTTCTAACTACATTCAATCAAGTTTCAATTAATCCCGAAGATATTGCTACTCGACAATACTTGCTTGAACAAGGACAAACATTAGCCGAAAGACTAAATTCAACTTCTAATGAATTAACAGAAATTAGAAATGACATTAAACTTACATTATCTCAAGAGCTAACCAAAGCCAATCAATTATTAGTGGAAATCGCTAATTTGAATAATAATATTGTTACTTCCAATGCTCAAACTAATAATGCTGCGCACACTTACATTGACGAGAGAGCGGCTAAGATTGAAGAACTTTCCAAAATGTTTTCGGTAAATGTTGCTTATAACGAAGATGGTAGTGCTAATTTATTCATCAATGGATCGAACATTATTACAAATCAAAATGCAAGTGAACTCAGACTTTCCGAAACAATCAATTCTGTAACAAGCGAACGAACTTTAGAAATAATTAAGTACAATCCTGTAACTGAATCTTCAACATTAGTTCTGCCGCAATCAGGACAATTTGCAAGTTACTTGAAGTTCTATAATGTAGTTTTAGATGATAAAGAATCAACAAATGGTTTTTCGATAACTAAAAGTTTAGATGAATTTACTAATGCTTTAGCACAACAAGTAAATTCAAAAACAATGGCTGGTTATGGATTGAATGATAAAAATCCTGCACCTGTGGGTCGTGCCTTTTTTGACCCAAGTGCGGGGTTTGTTTCCGCTTCTTTGATTAAATTATCGGAAGACATAAAAGATAAACCCTCTGATATTCCCTTATCTTCAAAGCCAAATGAACCTGGCAATAACGAAGTTGCACTTGATATTGCTCGAATATTGGAGGACAGAAGTTTCCTTGACGGACAAAATCCAACTGAATATTATGCAAATTATATTGGGAAAGTTTCTTTTGCCACTGCAGAAGCAACTAATGGATTGAACAATTCCAAAATGATTAATACACAAATAGAAACTCAAAGAGAATCTTTGATTGGAGTGAATTTGGACGAGGAAGCAGTTAATTTAATTAAGTTTCAAAAAGCATTCGAAGCTTCTTCAAGGGTAATAAACACGGCAAACGAAATGATGAATACTATTGTTAATTTGGGATTATAATTATGAGAGTAACTCAATATTCGGTTATCAATCCTTACAAGCAAAATCTGGAAGAGATTCAGCAAAGAAGGTATGAAAATCAACTTAGAATGTCCACAGGAAAGGAAATTCTTAGTTTGGGTGATGCTCCTGAAAAAATTGCTCCAATTAAAAAATTGACAAGCCTGATTAGCCAAAATAATGAATATATTGACAACTTAGATGAACAAATTTCTCAATTCCAACAAACAGAAAATTACTTAAATGCAATTGCTGATAAGATGGAAAAGATTCGGCAAATTGCAATTGACGGAACTCAAGTAGGAAATATGGGCAATTTATCTGTATTAGGAAATTATATAAAGGGAATTATTACAGATATTATCCGTGATGGCAATGCTGATTATAATGGCAGTTTCATTTTTGCTGGAACTAAAACTAAAGCAGAAAGTTTTGATCCGTCAATACCAAACACAAACGATATGCCTTTTGAATTAATTGAAGATGAACCTTCAGAGAACAATCCTTCTGGCTTGCGAATTGTATTTAAAGGAAACCAAGAAGATAAAATTTTAAATAAAGATCAAAAAGCAAGCGAGGTTGTAAATACAAAAAGCCAAGAAATCTTTGGTGAAAATGGGACTGAAGCTTTCAATCAGATGATTGCTCTATACAATTTGGTATCCTATAATCCTGATGGAACTGCCCGTGGGGTTAATGATGTGCTTACAGTTGATGAAGTTAATAAAATGAATGATATTCAAAAAAGAATTGCAGATTATTCTTATACAATTAATCAAACTACATCACGAAATGGAGCTCGAGCAAATAGATTCCAGATATTAAGAGACCAGATTTCCGAAGAAAACCTAAGATTAGAGGCATATTTATCCCAAAAGTCTGACGCAGATGTTGCTAAAACAGCGTTGAATTTATCCAAAGATGAATATGCTTTGCAATATGCACTGAAAGTAGGAGGAAATCTTTTGCAAAATTCTTTGTTTGATTTTATAAGATAATTTCGTAATTTGCATTTTATGACAGCTGCAACTTTAATAGGAATAATTTTTGGTTCAATTTCCATCTTCGGAGCTTTCCTTTGGGAAGGTGGAAAAATAGATGCCCTTTTTATGCTTCCAGCATTGTTAATTGTATTTGGTGGCACTTTTGCTGCTGCTATTGCTGGGACTTCTTGGGAACAATTCAAGAAATTACCAATTCTAATTAAAGTGGCATTCTTCCCAAAGCATTTTGATACAACTGAAATAATAAATTCAATTCATAAATATGCTGTCCGTTCGCGAAAAGAAGGAATTCTTTCTTTAGAAGATGAAGTGAAAAGAACTCAGCATCCTTATTTAGCAAAATTCCTTGAGGTTGCTATTGATGGTGCCGATCCAGAGACTCTAGAAAATATCGCATCACTCGAAATTAGCAATATGAATGAAAGGCATAATGAAAATATCGCTCTTTTTACTAAAATGGGCGGTTATTCCCCCACAATGGGCATCATCGGAACCGTAATGGGATTGATTTCTACTCTGGCATCGGCGGGTAGCGACCCAAATGTGCTTATTCATCACATTGCTTCTGCTTTTATTGCAACAATGTGGGGCATTTTTATGGCAAATATTGTATGGTTGCCGATTGCAGATAAATTGCGGCACTTGCATACAAGAGAAATTTCACAGATAAATATCATTATTGAGGGCATCGAGGCTCTTTTAATAGGTGAAAATCCCTATGTTATACAAGCAAGATTAGTCAGCGCTTTGCCTATTCCCGAACAAAAACAAATTTTATTAGGCAGTACGGTCAATTTTGCACCACCAGAAGTCCCCAAAAGTGAAGAACAGCCCGAATAAGTTTCCCGCTCTGTAAAATTCTCAATCTTGAAGGGGCTGAACTTGCTCTGTACAATATATAAAATGCAAAGAAACTTCCGAAAGTTTAAAACCTTCGTAAGGTTATAATTATTTTAGAATAAATTCAAATTCAATTAGAAAAGATGGATAATATTTTTTAAACGATTATTACTAATTATTGGATAATTGAGTAAAAATATCATCTTATTATAGTTTAAAAAAAGGCATTGCATAAGCAACGCCCTTTTATTTATTTTGAAATGTGCTTATGATAGATTTTAGTGCTTTCTTACCATAATTAACATTTTGATATTTAGAACGAGAAATCTTACTAATTGCCAAATTGGATTCACTCTCATATGTAATGAAAATGGAGTTGGTTTTGGAGCATAAAATTCTTGTTCGAAAGGTCTCATTTGTTTATCATTATTCATAAATTGTACTCCTTTTTAAAAAAAACATTATTCAGGGATAATAAACCAGAAAGGATTAGCTTTTGCTTTGTACATAAATCCAAAGTGTAATAAGTATTTAATCCAATGTCCAGCTAACCCAACTTCTCCAGTGGTAAAGTTCAAATCTCTTCCAGTTTCGGGGAATCTTTCCCAATCGGGAACAATCGGGAACACAGTCATCGAAGCGGCACTGCCATCTAAAACGCTTTTACCAACCGATGCCAAGCAAGCAGCGCCCATCTTAGCCATCGAAGCACCTCTTACTGGTCTATCCTCAAGTCCTTTTATCATATCTACAATGTTGTAAACTATAATTCTTGCCATTGTGCCCGAAGGCATTCCTGTCCTTGGAGGAGCTGGAAAAATTGGAGTTCCATTAGGGCTAAATTGCGGTTTGGAAATTGCGTGAGGCGGAGCAAAGGCAATACCAGCGGCAAAAATATTAGGATATTTAGGATTATTGTAATATTTAGGCCAGTCGGAAGCCTTCCAATCCTCATATTTTTTGGGAGTATAATCTGCATCAACTTTCATAAAACCACTCGGAGCAAACAATTCTGATGTAATGTCGGCATTGTTTTTATCGTAAGCTTTCATTCCCGCACCTGCAAACGGAGGTAGCAACATTGAGAAATCAAAATCAATTTCCTTAAACTCGCCGTTCAAGTTTTCGTAATGAACTTTACCTTTCTCAACTTCAGTCACATGCGAACGAGTTATCCAATTGATATTTCTTTCGGTGAAAATGGATTCAGTAAAAGTCTTTGTATTTGTGATATATCCACCTTTTTTAATGTGCATACTGCCCATACCCAAATCGCCTACCTCGAATTCGTTGGAGAGCCAAGTGATTTCGGCTTTATCGCGGACGCGATGCCTTCTCAGCATAAATTCCAAGTTCATAATATATTCAAAGGCAGCACCTTGGCAAGTAGCAGTGCCGTGTCCAGTCCCGACAAGGATTTTCTTTTTGTCGCCTTTTTTCATTTGTTGAATTAATTCTTGGAAACCGTGATTAGCGTGTTCGGCGTGATTAGCAGTGCAAACGGAATATGAAAAGCCTCCGTCCGGACCTAAGCCTTTTGTGGCAGGAAAGTTCAATTTAGGACCGGTTGCGTTGATAAGATAGTCGTAATGGATTTTAATTCTCTGTCCAAGTTTGCTTGGGTCGGTGTATTCGATTTCAACAAAAGGTTTTGATGACGAGGTGTCTCCTTCGGGGAAAATGCTCAATGCTTTTGCTTGGTGGAACTCAATATTTTGTTTTTTATAAACAGGGGCAAGTGGAAAAATAACTTGCTCTTTCTTCATAGCACCGATGCCGACCCAGATATTAGAGGGAATCCAATTGTACATAGAATTAGGTGAAACAACGATAATGTCGTGCTTGCTACCTAATTTGCGTTTTGCGTGTAATGCAGCTGTTTGCCCAGCAACACCACTACCAAGTATTAATAATTTTGCCATAAGCAATCCAAATAGTTAATAATTT
>DYLM01000002.1:21935-55868 GCA_020722095.1 Chloroherpeton thalassium | reverse complement strand
TAATTTCTTTAATAATTTCTTTTAAAAAATTGAATTTTATAATATGCTATTTTAATTTTGCAATTTAATAAAAAATAAGTAAATAAAACTAATATCAATTTAGAAAATTAATGAATTTAGAATAAATAAAAAAGCATTGCCAGAAGTTAATTCCAACAATGCTTTTAAAAGAAAAGAATTTCTTAAATTACGATTGTAATGATTGCTTAATTGATAAAAAGCCTACCGAGCCGAAACCAGCAAAAAACATAAGTTGGAAAGGGATTGCAGCAATTTCTAAATAATAAACTGAAATTCCCAGACCTAATAAGAAATAGGCAGCTAAAAATAGTTCAAAATAAACTGTCGGATTAATTTTTCTTGATTTGCTTTTCTTTAAGCCCGCAGTTTCTTTTTTGCCAATAATTCCAGCTTTTGGTGTTCTTACAAATCCAGATTTGATGCCTAAAAGAGCTTCCAAAACAGCCTTAGTATTATTCACAGCAAAGCCCATACTTCCAGCTAAGAATAGCGGAAAAAGCAAAAGTCGCTTTGTCCAGTCTAAGTGTATAGTTTTTTGGGCATAAGTGTAGAACAAGAATGTAGAGACACTTGCAAGTACGAAAATTGACATCAAGGAATAATAGAAATCGTAAGATTGAGATAGGTTTTTAATCAGCACTATTGGCACATTAAGCAATGCAACAATAACAATGAAAGGAAAAACGATATTGCTCGTTAAGTGAACAATTCCTTCGAATTTAACTTTCCAAGAGAACTTTGATTTAAGAACCATTGGAAGTAATTTCTTGGCAGTTTCCACAGCACCTTTTGTCCAGCGGAATTGTTGAGTTTTGAGTGCATTGATATCAGCGGGTAGTTCAGCTGGTGATGTAACATCGTTTAAGTATACAAATTGCCAACCTTTTAATTGAGCACGATAACTAAGATCTAAATCTTCGGTTAGTGTGTCAGGTTGCCAATTTCCTGCATCGATTATGCAACTTTTTCTCCAAATACCAGCAGTGCCGTTAAAGTTGATAAAGAAGCCAGATTTGTAGCGAACTTGTTGTTCCAAAGCAAAGTGACCATCTAATGCCAGAGCTTGAGCTTTAGTCAAGTAGGAAAATTCTTCATTTAAATGTTCCCATCTGGTTTGCACCATTCCCACTTTGGAATCATTAAATTGAGGAACTGTTTTCATTAAAAAGTCTTTGTTTGGCAAAAAGTCAGCATCAAAAATTGCTACAAATTCACCTTCCGCAACTGCTAAACCTTCTTTGAGTGCTCCTGCCTTGTATCCATTTCTATTCGTGCGATGAATATATTTGATATTAAAACCTTTGTCTTGATATTCTTTGACAATTGGTTTTAATAATTCGCAGGTTCCATCTGTTGAGTCGTCGAGAACTTGAATTTCAAGTTTATCTTTTGGATATTCGATTGCACAAACAGTATGAACAATTCTTTCAGCAACAAATTTTTCATTGAACAAGGGCAATTGTATAGTAACCATCGGTAGAGTTTCGGGCATCGGCTGATTTGGTGCTTTTTTGTTTTGATATTTACGGTGATAATAAAGTAAAATTAACCCGTGCATTCCAAAAGAAAAGAGCACTAATAAGGATAAAAAGTAAAAAATGAGTATAGATGTTTCCATAAGCGGATATTTTATCCCCTATATTTTAATAATAAATTACCATCCAGATATGACAGAAAGGACAATATCTTCTGAATTGTTTTTGATTGAAGTTCGTATTGATTCATTTCTTCCAACGAAACCATCGTTAACATTGTAAAAATTATAATTAGTAAATTCTTTCTCCCAGATTATTTTTTTCTTAACATTGTCAAAAAAAGTAACCTTACAAGTAATCTGCACTTTTCGTTCTTTTTCAAACTCACCTTGTCCAATTTGCGAAATAACTTCGCTGATATTGGTGATTATTACGGTTAATTGAGAAGTAGCATTATTTTCTTCAATTTTTAGAGTACCATCGTTTTTAAATTGTTTTATCAACTCATTGGTCATAAAATCTTTAAATTCGGGAACTCCGAAAGAAGAATTGTCTTCTACAGGCTCAATATTAATTGTAGTGAGATGTTCTGGTAAACTTCCACCTACAAATGAGTAACAACCGCTCAAGGAAATTATCAAAGAACAAAAAAACCAACGTAAAAAATAAATTTTTAGCAAATTTTTGCTTTTCATCTTTTTTCAATTCTCAAAATTAAAAACAAATTATAAAATAACAATAAATTTTGATTGAATTTGGTATTCATTTATTAACATTGTGGATAAAAGTTTATTGCCATAATAGTTTCTTATACCTAATATCGTTATCGCTAATTATATATATTATAAGCACTTGCGTTGATATTTTTGGTAATTTAATGGATAAAATATCATTGGATTTGTCTAAACTAAAATAATCATCCTCGTAGACTAAATTTCCAAGTATATCTGTTATCATAATTTTGGAGTTAGATACTTTTTCATTTCCAAAATTTACTATCAAACTATTATCGCTTGTGTTTTGGTACGCTTCGATTTGGTCTGATTTGCTATTGTCAGTCCAAATAGAATTAAGCGTTAAGGCTCTCTCGAGATCGTCAATTAGTCCGTTGCGACTTTCGTTATAACCAATAAGCAATTTCATTTTTCTAATAGAATTGGGTGATGTTAAGTTTCCAAACCTCATTCCAGCAAAAATACTTCTATCATCAAAATCATCAAATTGTATGCTTTTTCCTGAGTTTAATAAACTTAACTGCACATCTTTGGAAAAACTTTTAGTATAACTATATTTCGGACCAGCAATCTGTGGCTTACTATTTGCTTCTTCCGAAATTGCCACACAGCCAATATAAACACTTTCGTTAGGTTTATAAACAATCTCCGCACCAATACCCGCAAAATTATTTGCAACAGGCAGACTTTCAATTTCTGTGAATAATTCTGCATAGTTCGAATCTGGCTTATCGTTTATGTCCCAATCATAAAAGTAGCCCGCAGACAAATTATTGAGTTCTGAATTTGAATTATTCTTTAAGTTTAAGTTAATTTCTACAATTTTAGGCAATACAAAAGATACTTCCTGAGTAATTTCCAATCCGATTTTATTTGATGCATCTGAATATGAATCAGTAAGAATTGATTTATTACTTTCGGGTGAAATAAACTTCTTTTCTGCCTTAAAACTTTCGTTAAAAAATGAAGCAAGTTTTTGATTATTTTCTGAAACCATTAATCCTGATTGACCATACAATTGATTGCCTTGTCCTTTGATTGTAAATCCAGCACCTTCCGAGATATTTCCAATTTCGATAAATCCAAAATCTCCAACATCACTCATAGAAAATCGCAAGTTTTCGTTCTCGAATGTTGCAAATGTCCGAACTGGAATAAATTCAAATTTAAACATATCTGAATATCCACTTGAATTGGATATTTCCATTTTAAAGATAATCTTGTTTGAATTATCTTTATTAATCAAAAAAACAAATTCGCCTATTTCCGCTTCTTCGTTAGAATTTATTAAAACTAATTTTTTTGTATCATCAATAATATTAATTGAATTTGATGGGTCGTAGGCTTTTATTAGTTTGAAATTCAAATCTTTGCCCATTCCAAGAAAGTTTTTAACATCGATTTTTAACTTTACAGTATCACCTATTTGAAACCTATCTTGGAGATTATTTGATTTGTCGTAATACTTGAATTTAATTGGCTTTATGGCGGGTATAGAAAAAGGGTCGATGCTAACCACTTTGAGCAAATTAATTCTTCCCGGTATCAATTGTTTATCTGAATTACTCAAATTTTCCGCAATAATATTATCAACACATTGACGAACGAACTCTAATGATTGAATTGCAGATAAATTAGGATATTTACTGCGAGCTAAAGCCACAGCACCTGAAATTATTGGTGTAGCGTAAGAAGTTCCCTCGCCCACATAACCATAAGAGCCGTTGTTGCTTGTTGAAAAGTTGCCTATTCCCGGAGCCATTATTGCTACAGATGTGCCAAGTGTACTTGTAGTTCCGGTAACTTCGTCCCATTCATCTACCTCGCCCACTCCCAGAACGCCAAAATAACCAGCGGGATAGTAAGTATCGTAGCGTGTGCCACCATTTGTCCCAATATTACCACCAGCAGCGACAATAGCAACATCATTAGCAACTGCATAGTCAATTAGTGATTGTTCGTATTCTGAGAATGCTCTTGGACCTCCCCAACTTAGATTAAGCACCTTAAACTTATGTATTGCTGCAAAGATTATCGATTCATTTGCAAATTCCAAAGTTTGACCATCTTCAGTTGAGATTTTTATCGGGAAAATTTTACAATTGCCCGAGATTCCCGCAATTCCTTTTGAGTTATTAAATTTTGCACCAATAATTCCAGCAACTTGAGTGCCGTGGTCTACACTTGCAAAAGTCTTTCCATAACCTTGTGATTCTTTGCTACCATTAAAATTATAGCCATTGAAATCATCTATATACCCATTCGCATCATCATCTATTTCATTGCTTGGTATTTCACCTGTATTAATCCACAAATTAGTTGATAAATCTTCGTGCCCTTGATAAACCCCATTATCTATAACGCCGATTATTGTATTTTCATCGCCTTTCCATAAATCCCAAGCTTCTTTAGCCTTGATTTTGTCTAATGTAGTTTGCGAATCAAAATATGTGTCATTCGGGACAAAACCTTGAATTTGATATTTGTAAATTGGTTCAGCAAGTTCGATGAAATCATATTTTTGCTTTAACTTTTTGCAAAGTTCTTTGGGATTGATTGAATACTCAAACTTTATGATAAAACTATTTAGAAGTGGTTTTTCTGCATCAATTATTTTATTGTAGTTTAAATTTGTAGATCGCAATTGAAAAAAGAGTTTCTGATTATGTGTTAAACTTTTTTCTTCGGGTAACACTTGCATAACCTGTGAATTCAAATCTATTTGAATTTGGTTTAATAAATGCTGAGGATTCTCATAACCAGATTTCAACCGAATGACAACTCTGTCATCAAAATAATTTTTATTATAAGAAAATAAATTTGATGAAACAAAAAGTAGCAAAAATATAAAAGTAAACGAAAATATAATTTTAACCCTCATTTAGTCCTTCCTTTAAAAACACAATAGGTTTATACAATCTATAAATTAAAATAGTTACAAACTTATGAAATTCTAATTAATTCATAAAACAATTAATACAGAAATTTATTTCTTTAAACAATGATTTTACTATCTTCAACAATCTTCAATGTAGTAGTTAGCATTTCTTTGATGTTATCTTTTATTGGATCGCCATGCCCAGGATAGATAATCTTCAAGTCTAAATCAAAAATTTTCTGAATTGTATGTAAGAAATCTAAAGTATAGGTATCTCCATAACTATTTATTGAAAGCATCGTGTCGCCCGAAAACAATACCCCTTCTTCCTCAACATAAATCCCAATAGAATCATTTGAATGTCCCGGTGTGTGAATTAAAACTGCTGTCCTATCACCTATTTGAACTTTCATATTATCAACGAAAGGTTCCACATTCGGCAAATTCTGCGAAAAACCATACACTTTGGGATTATATAAAGGTATCAAGTATTTTAACGCAGCAGCATGGTCAAAATGTTCGTGGGTTAAAATGATATTTTCAAGTTTCTTTTTACCAACACCACTATTAAAAGTTGTCAATTCAGCCAAAATATAATCATTTGGACCAACATCAATCAAAGTATTTTTGTCGGGGATTGTGTTCCAATCACCTAAAATATAATATACATTTGACGAATATTCAGTTGGTGGCTTCTTTAAAGTAAAAACTCTCATTATTTTTTTAAATAAATATTAGCATCTGATAATACTTTTTCGAACTTATTTGAAACTTCGCTTGGAAGTGGTTGTGTTTGTTCAGTAACTAAATATCCTATATTGTTAAGTGAGTTATGATACATTGTTAAAACATCAATTTGTTGTTTTGGGGTAAAATGTAAAAGCACATTTTTACAAACAATACCATCAAAATGATCATCGATTGGAACTAATTTTAACAAATCTTGTTTTGAAAAAGATAATGATTTCAATATCTTATCTGAAAGTTTGTATTCATCTTCATCTAATTTAGTGAAGTATTTTTCTAAAATACCCTCCGGCAACCTCGAAAGTTGATCGTATGGATAAATCCCTGAATTGATTACTGAATGAAATACACTATTTTCATCAATATCTGTTGCAATTATTTTGATTTTTTTGTAATCATCGGGACTTAACATTTCTGCCAAAATAATCAATAAAGTGTAGGGTTCTTGCCCCATAGCACAGCCTGCATCCCAAATTTTCACTTCTGATTTATTATTAATATCTTGAGTTACTAATCTTGCAAAATGCTCTAATGTGTGCCTATCTCTGAAAAAAAATGTGAAAGCCATTGTTTTATTCCGTTATTTAATTTATTATAATTTTTATCTTTTCATATAAAATGTCAAACGAATCATCAAGTAATAATAATGTTGTTACACCCTTTCTTTTTGGAATTAATTGATTGAATTTCTTCTCAAAAAAATCAGCATCGTATTGAATACGCGAATAAAAGTCAAAGGGAATATTTTTTGCATTTAAGTGAATGATGCTTGCCCAATCTAAAACGACTATTTTATATTTAGATTTGATTTCATTATTTGAATAATCAAAATTGATGATTTTATCACCAGTTCTGTAATTAAAAATTGGAATTGTATCTAATTGCATTAATTCCAATTTTCTGCTTTGATCGTTCCATTTTATATATTTTGCTGTTAAACTTTCCAAAAGGAAAACTTTGCCGGAGTCTATCCAAATTTCTCCATCATCAATTGGAGCCAAATCTGGTGTAATTTCTTGGATTTCGTTATCTAATTTTCCAATAATTTCAAATTCAAGGAAGTTTCCAGAACCTTCGTAATAAGATGCAATAATGCAATCTTTTTCATCAATCATTTGTTCGATAACTTCGCAATTTAAAAAAGTTGAATTATCTAATAAATAAAAAGAGTTGAATGAATTTTCATACTTTTCCTCATCTTTTGCAAAAGAATAAATAGAAATGAAAGTTAATTCTACTTTTTTATGTTTGGTTGGGAAAAAAGTGCCAATATATATTTTATCGGGAAATTCTTTGCTTGTTATATTTGCAAAAAAAGAAGTGTCAATAGTTGTATTAGCATAAAAAATTGAATCAGACGTTTTCTTGCTATTAAAAAACAACAATTTCTTTTCAAAATCAAAATATCGGATTTGCAAATCTTCCAGAATATCAAAGCTTAGATTGAAGTCATTGTCATAGCAATTTTCAACCTTGAACTTAGGTGTAAACACAAGTTCTTGATTTAGTTCTTCCTTTTCGGGAGATTTTTTTTTGCTTTCATTTTCACAAGATAAATAAATCAAGGAAAATAGAACAAGAATTAATATTTTAAATATTCTTGATTTCATTTTTTATAAAGTTATCTTTCCTTCGGAGATTAATTTAATTACTTTGGAATAAATCTTATGCTCTATTTGCAAGACTTTATCTGCAAGAGTTTCGGGAGTATCGTTTTCATCAACATTCACAGATTCTTGGTATAATATTTTTCCATTGTCATATTTTTCGTCAACAATATGGACTGTTGCACCACTTGTCTTTTCCTTGCTTTCAATTACTGCTTTATGTACATTCATTCCATACATTCCGCTTCCACCGAATTTTGGCAATAGTGCTGGATGAATATTAAGTATTCTATTGTAATACTTATTGATTATCTCTACTGGAATTGGCTTCATATATCCAGCAAGAATTATAAAATCAACTTTTTTGGATTCAAGAATATTGAGAATTGCGTTTAAATAATCGGTTTCATTTGGATGTGTTTTACTACTAATGTGAAAAGTATCAATTTTTGCTAATCTTGCTCTTTCTAATGCGTAAGCATTTGAATTATTCGAAATTACAGCAACAATTTCGGCGTTTAAATAACCATTTTTGATATTATCAATAATGGCTTGTAAATTTGAACCTGAATGAGAAGCAAACACGGCAAGTTTTAATTTATTCATATTTTTGTATTTTCTCATTTTCAATAAAACAAAATTAAGAATAATAAACGATTATGATATACTTACCGAATTTATTAAATTTAAAAAATGAAATTATCCTTGCTTCTGCATCTCCAAGGAGAAGACTATTGTTGAATTTGCTTGGGATAAATTTCTCAACTGAAATTGCAAACATTAATGAAGATGATTTTGTTTCAAATGAACCTGAAAAAATTGTGATGGAATTGGCTCATAAAAAAGCAATGGAAATTAGCAAAAAATTTTCGGATAAAATAATTATTGCCGCAGATACTTTAGTATTCCTAAATAATGAATTATTAACTAAACCCATTGATAAAAATGATGCTTATAGCATTCTAATGAAATTATCAGATAATACTCATCAAGTATTTACTGGAATTGCTATTTACAATCCAATTAATTCAAAATATGAATTAGATTACGAAAAAACAAATGTTACTTTTCGGCAATTAGATGAAAAAGAAGTGCAGACATATATTGACACAGGTTCGCCAATGGACAAAGCAGGGGCGTATGGAATACAAGATGATTTTGGTGCAGTATTTGTTAGCAAAATTGATGGCTGCTACTATAATGTTGTAGGTTTGCCGTTAACCAAATTATATTTGATGTTAAAGAAAATTGGAGAATTACCAAGCAATTAAGCCAAGTATATTCCCCGTTCTGATGTTTTTATAAAATCAATAATTTCAGCGATTAAATCGGGAATATCTGCATTTTCAGTTGTGTATTTTTTAATAAAATCAGATACATTCAATCCAGAATGAAATAATGACTTATAAAAATTGCTAATCTCAAATATTTGATCGTTAGTAAAGCCTCGTCGCCGGAGACCAACTAAATTCACTCCATCATACTTTGGGTCAGTTCCAGATACAATCGCATAAGGAACTACATCTTTTACTATTTTAGTATCACCACCAATAAAGGCGTGCTTGCCGATCTTTGTAAATTGATGAACTTTACCAAATCCACCAATTATCACCCAATCGCCAACTTTCACGTGCCCTGCTAATTGTGCAGTATTGGAGAAAATTGTATTATTGCCCACTTGACAATCGTGAGCTATATGGCAGTATTCCAAAATCAAATTATTATCACCAAGTTTGGTTATATATGTATCTGTTGTTGCCCGATTGATTGTCACAAATTCTCTGATTTTATTATTATCGCCAATGCTTACATAAGTTTTTTCACCATTATATTTCACATCTTGAGGATCGGTACCGATAATTATATGATGGAATAAATTGCAATTTTTACCAATTCTCGAACCCGAATCAATATAATTACTTGTGCCAATTATCGTATTATCTCCAATTTCCACATCATCGTTAATAACTGTAAATGGTCCAATCTCAACATTAACTCCTAATTGAGCCAAGGGTGAAACTATTGCAGTTGGGTGTATTCTTACTCCTTCCATAATCTTACCTATCCACGACTGCTGCTTGTAATTCGGCTTCGGCTACAACTTGCTGGTCGACATAAGCCGTTGCCTTAAAATAATATATTCCAAATTTTGATTTTAATAATTGTAAATCTAATACTAATTGATCACCAGGAACAACTGGTTTTCTGAATTTCGCATTATTAATTTGCGAGAAAAAGGCTAACTTTTGATATGGATTTTCTACTTTATTGAAAATCAATACTCCGCCTGCTTGTGCTAATGCTTCAATTATTAACACTCCTGGCATTACAGGTTTTCCGGGGAAATGACCCAAGAAAAATTCCTCATTCATTGTTACATTTTTCAAAGCAATAATTCTTGATAAATCTTTTTCAACTTCAAGAATTCTATCAATTAATAAAAATGGATAACGGTGGGGCAAGAAATTCATAATTTGCTCGATATTGAATTCCTTTGCTGCTCTTCTTGTTGGTTTAATCTTTGATAATTTCTTTTGTGCAAGATAGGCTTTCCTTACAAGTTTACTAAATTCGTAATTAGCAGCGTGACCTGGGCGTGCTGCTAATACTTGTGCTTTGATTGGAACACCAATTAAGGTTAAATCGCCAATCATATCTAAAAGTTTGTGTCTGGCAGGTTCGTTCTTGTATCTTAATTCAGTATTGTTTAAGTATCCATTCTTTCCAACAAATGGCTTTGTATCTAAATTTAACATTGTAGCTAAACTTGATAATTCATCCTCGGACAAATCTTTATCAACAATTACTAAAGCACTTTCAAGGCTACCACCTTTAATTAAACCCTGTTTGTAGAGCATTTCAACTTCATTCAAAAAGCAAAAAGTCCTTGCAGGAGCAAATTCCTCAACAAATTCTTTCTGTAAATCAAACAATCCTGTATGTTGGCTACCTAAGGCGGGATTAAAATAATCCACCATTACTGTTAAGCGATAATCATTAAGTGGTAAAGCAACTATTTCAACAAATTTTTCTTCATTTTTATAATTTATTGTTTCGTCAACATAAAAGTATTCTCTTTCGGCATCTTGTTCTTCAATGCCAGCTTCCAATAAAGCATTCACATAATGAATAGAACTTCCATCAAATACTGGCGGTTCATTTGCTGATAATTCTATCAAGCAATTATCAATTTGCAAACCAGCAAGTGCAGCTAAAACGTGCTCGACGGTATGCACTTTAACCTCTCCAATACCCAAAGTTGTTCCTCTTGATAAGTCCACAACATAATCTACTAATGCTGGTATTACAACTTTTTCTTCTAAATCAGTTCTTACAAATTTATAACCGAAATTTGGTTCTGCGGGATGAAAAGTAATAGTTGATTTATTCCCAGTATGAAGTCCTATTCCTGATAAATTTATTGATTTTTTTATTGTTCTCTGTTTTTCCATTTCAATTTTTTTTAATTATTTATTTTTGTAAAAAGTATAATCTACAAAATTAAGAAAATTTTATTAGCAATAGACTAAAATTTACTAACTACTGAATTAAATTCAGTTTATTTTACAAAAGTAATAGTGTTTTTATATTCACCAGCGTCAAAATTAATGAAAAACACTCCATTTCCAATTTTTTCGTAAGGCAACCTTAAAGTATAATTTCCTGGTTGTAGCTTTGAATTCAGTAAAGTTGAAATCTTTTTTCCACTAACATCAAATAATTCAATATTAACATATTGGTTGAATGGCACACTAAATGAGAAAGTACTATTTATATCTATTGGGTTTGGATTAATAGAAGTAATTCCATAATCATAATCGTTAATTATTACATTCCTTAATTCATCAACACAAGTTTCGGCAAGTTCAGCATAAGTAGACCTTTCAGATTCAAAATTAACACATTTATCATTCGGTTCAATTGTATGTTTAATCTCAACTTTACTTGCTTTTATCATTAATTGATTATTATCATTTCTATAATACGGATAAAATGGATAAAAGTTAAGTTGCAATAGTTCCATAGCATTATCAGTTTTAATCGGTTCTTTCGCAGCAAGAACTATTTGCAATTTCTCAATATTTGTATTTTGATTTAAATTTATTGAGTAACTAACAATATTCCAACTAATCGGCAAATCCTCACCAACACGAATTTTAGGTTGCTCATTATTCTTAAATAATGCTAAAAAGTTCTTCTCATACTCAATAGTTATTATTAAAGTATCAGCATTAGCATATTCCAAAAAAGTACCTGATTTTATGAATAATTTGTATGAAATTGAATCGGAAATCATTTTTTCAGATGGAATTATCTTAAAATAATCGCTTGAATTTATTGTTGAATATGTTTCTCTCAAATATTGAATTTGATTTATACTTATAGCAGAATGAATATTCTGCAAATCAATTTGCTGCGAATTTGTTCTAATCTCTAATGAATCAGTAATATTTTCAATTTTATTAAATTCACTTGTAAAAATTGGCACATAACTATATTGGACAAAAATCGTATCCAATGATGGAATAGTAAAGTTTTGATTTAAGTGGATGTTGTTTCCTTTGGAATCACTCGCAGACACAACTGCAAAGTTGCTTGGATTTATCAAAAACTTCAAACTTCCACCAACAATTTCTATATCAATCAAACTATGATTTATTATAAACAAAGTATTTTCGGTAATAGTAGAACTTTTGCAAATCATTGGAACTTCGGGCTGTTTTACTTCAATCATTTGATTCACACCATAAGCAATTAGCTGAATTTCCTCTTCTTCCAGAGCATTGCTTACAGTAATTAGTTTGGCTAATATGTCTCCTGTTTGTAGCGGAGAAGATGAAATATCAAATGTAAATGACTCTCCTGGTGCAATTTTAATTGGAAAATTGATAGAACTTTTATCAAAAGCAAATCCTTTCGTGCCAAAATTGTTGATATTTTCACTTATTTCTCCGGGCACTTCGCTGTGAATATCCCAAATGGTTACGGTATCTTTGTAATCCCAAGTATCGCTATTTGTTATTGTCACTTGTTTAGTTTGGGGCACACCACCAATAACTTGTGTAGCAAAATCAATATTATTTGCATCCAAAATACCATAAGAGCCAATTCCATAAATATTTGCGACTGGATTGGAAATTGCATCGCAAACAAATTCTGCAATAATTTTGTGATTTCCTGCTGTTCTTGGATGGAAGAACAGCGGAACAATTCGAGTTGCTTCTCCTTCGATTTTAGTAATTGGTAAATTATTAATATCTCTAATCAAATCCACAGAATCAACATAATTTTTCAGTGGTCGGTATTCTCCATTAATTAGAATTTCAAAAGCATCGGCATTTGTTTCTTCTAATATTCTAATTTTTGATAAATTTATTTCCTTTGAACCTTTATTTGTAATTATTATTCCACCTTTTTCATTCGGATAAGGTGTGAAACTATAACCTGGGATGGCATCAAAGCGAGATAAATGTGCGATTTGCTTTTGCCAGAAAGCATCTTCAACCTCTAAAAAGGGTTCAATTCCTTCACCTTGTAATATGCAAAATGGGTCATCATCGGGCTGTCTATCAAAATAAAAAGTAAGTGTATCTATGTATTTTCCAGCTTTTTGCGGTTCAAAGTAAATTTCAAATTGATATTCTTCACCTTTATTCAAAGTTAATGGATTTTGTGAGTCAAAAGGAAATTGATCATAAGTAAATTCAAACGATTTTGGTGCAATAATTCCCTTAATTTCAATTGGAGAGTTGCCATAATTTTTAATAAAGCCACTTTGTGCGTACTTTTTACCTATTGCCCTTTGCTTAAAGTCAATATCGCTGGTATAAACATAAGGCATCTCTACACTTGCAAAAACATATCCAAGATAATTGTAAAAGCAAGTATCACCAATTCCTATTGAATCTTTAAATTCACCTTTTTGGGTTGCTTTGAATGTTATAAAGATGTCAACTTCTTCTTGTGGTTGCAGTAGATAATCGGGATTAAAGTCAAAATCTAATGTAAAACCTTGCGATGCTTGAGCTTGTTTAATAGTTAGTAAAGATATTTCTTTTAAATGAACTGGATCTAATAAAGATTCATTCTTTAAAGTGAATTTTTGTGTTTTTTCTTCTCCCAGAAGTAAATTTCCAAAGAAGAATCTGCCGGGATTTAGGCTTAATTTGATTGATTTGTAAATTATTGTAATTGTTGTATCATTTCCTGCTCTATCGGTAAAAGTAATTACTGCTTTGGCATCTTTATTTGGATTCTGAATATTCAGCGACCAAGTAGTGGATTTAGTATCACCTGGAATAAAATCTTTATATTTAAAATCATAATTATAACTTTTACTTTTATCGAAAAATACAAATGACAATCCACTTGCATTGTTTGTAGGTTTGTCTTCTAATAACAAAGAGCTGCTATTATCATTTGGATTGTATAATGAACCACTACAATTAATAGCATAAATTGGTCTGGGTGGCAATGTATCTTTTTTGTTTATATCTCTCAACGAAAGTGAGGCAGGAAATCCATAAGAGTCATAATTAGAAAAACCATAAGAGTATGCAGCAATTTTTGATGAGTTACATCTGATTTTCTGGGCAGCATCACTTCTAACTTTAATTGTTGCAAAATACACTTTCTTACCTAAATTTGCATAAAGCGGATCTTGAAATTTGCCCATAGAAATTATTTCCAAATCCTTTACTTTATTCCATTGCAGTACATCATTACCATTTACAATTTCACCAATTTCCAAATCATCGGGGATTGCTTCATTATCGTCTGTTGTAAAAACAATATTCAAATAATTGTTATCAAAACCTAAACCTTTATTTATCCCGGGGGTGAAATATACTAATTCATTTTGAAATTGATCTTCGGGAATAATGGACATTTGAAATGGATCGCCGGGCATTCCATCATCATCTTGACCTGTATTGAATTGCATAACATTAATTGCTTTGTTCGAATGAATCACAACAGGCAAATTGCTATCGGCACTGGCTCGCATTTCTAACCAATCTTCGTTTTCTTGTCCCCACTTTGATTTTGAAACCCAAAACTCTAAACCATTTTGTTTAAATACAGTATTACTTTCATTTGCAAATAATCTAATAATTGAAGATTTTTTACGACTATAAACTGGTGGAATATAATATTTTTTACCCCAAAATTCAGTCGGCACTTCCTGTTCAATCATATAATCACAAGCAGAAACATCATAAGGAACTTGCCCGCAATGATTACCCGATAATACCGCAATTGGCTTATCGGATACAATTAAACTTCCACCCAAATCCGAAAATGGTCCTTCGGCAGCAATTAACCAATAATCTCCCCTATTCAAATTTGATTTTAGCATTTCGAATGATCGCCAAACCTTGCCATCGTCGGTTCTAATTTTTGTGTCGGGATTTCCACCCAGAAAGAAACTTACATTTGTATTATCATAAGGTGCAATTACACTTACATAAGGTGTGAGTGATTGATATGTGAAGTAAGTTGTTTCCCTAAATGAAGAGACAACATATTCTTTGCCCATAAATTGCACGGGAATTGCTGCAAATCCATCAGATGTATTAAAGAACCGAGCAAATCCATAAGCAACAATTGGCATATCTGACTCTAATAAAATGCCCCGCCCGCTCCAAACTTGTGTTGGCAATAGTGTGTTCCTTTTGGCATTAGCACCTCTCTGGTAAGGTTGTCCAATATTAGAAGGAATGATAAATTCGGTTATTTCATTTGCATTTATTGTTTTTTGGATATAAGGTTCTGATGAAACAAAGGGAATTGTTAATCGGACATTTGTCTGAAATGTGGAATAAACATACACTTTGAAGGAATTGGAAGTATTTTCGGGATCATCACTCAAATCTTCCCAGCAAGGATGAAATCCAAAAACAAATTTTGTCCCCAAAAAGCTTTGATTCATCATTTCTGGGAGAATTTTTTCTACTTTTTCTAATTCATCATTTGATGAACTTTCTCTAAAGTTGGAAAATAAGATAAATAAAGTAAAAAAAAGATAAAGGAAAATAGATTTATTTGTGTTCATTGAATTCTTAAAATGAAAATATTATACAATCTACAAAAATAGCAAAATATAATTAGAAAAAGAAAAGAAGTTGAAAAAAGTTATGAAATTAGATAGATTTTCTAATATCTTTCGGATTTAACGAAGCCAACCAATCATTAATATTATCCACAAAGAATTTTTTTGCCTGATCATAATCATTTTGAATTTTCCCATCTAAAATAGCTTCTTCAATGTTATTTTTAATTATTCCTACTGCTTTGCAAGGTTCAATTTTGCAATATTCCATAATCTCTTCCCCGCGGACAGGTGATTGGAATTCTCGTAATTTATCTTTTTCTTGGACATCAATAATCTTTTGGGCTACACTATCATAATTTTCTAAATACTTTATGGATAATCTTGGATTCTTTGTTGTAATATCAGCTTTACACAAAATAAATAAGTCCTCGAGTGCATCACCGGCTTGTACTGCTAATCGCCTAATTGCCGAATCTGTAATTTCTTCATCAACAAGCGTCATCGGTCTTTGGTGCAACCTAACTAACTTCTCTACATACTCCAATTTATCAAGTGGTAATTTGAAATCCATAAAAATTCTTTTCATCATTTTTGCGCCAATATCTTCGTGCCCGTGAAAACTCCAACCGCTTTGTGGGTGAAATCTTTTTGTTTGAGGTTTAGCAATATCGTGAAGCAATGCAGCAAAACGCAACCAAACATTATTGGTTACTTTAGAAATATTATCCAATACCTTCAATGAGTGATAAAACACATCTTTGTGTGCATAAGTGGCAGTTCCCTCTTTAACTATATCAACACCTTTTAGTTTTTCCAATTGTGGGAAAAACACATTTATCAAACCTGTTTCTGATAGAATATTAATTCCCACACTTGGCTGGGGCGATTCAAGTATTTTAAAAAATTCGGCTGTAATTCTTTCCTGTGAGATTATTTTTAATCTTTCGTGCATTTTAGTAATTGCTTTAAGTGTTTTATCCTCAATCATAAAATTAAGTTGAGAAGCAAATCTTGCTGCTCGCAACATTCGTAAAGGGTCGTCTTCAAAAGTTTTCTCGGGATCTAATGGAGTTCTTAATATTTGCTTTTGAATATCTTGCAAACCATTAAATTTATCAATTACTTGGCCAAAAGTTTTGGCATTTATTGATACAGCCATTGCATTTACTGTAAAATCTCGTCTTGCCAAATCATCATATAAAGTGCCAATCGTAACGATAGGCTTTCTTGAATTTGGTAAATATTCTTCTTTCCTTGTTCCTACAAATTCCAATTGTAACTCTTGAGAAATTGGCACCATTGCAGTAGTGAATCGCTCAAATATTACAGGTTTTACTTTGAATTCCTTAGCAACAATTTTAGCAAATGCTAATGCATCACCGACCACGGTAAAATCTAAATCTGTTCTATTTCTATCTAAATAATAATCCCGAACATATCCACCAACCAAATACACTTCAAAACCTTTGCTATCAGCTATTTGTGTTATTTTATTAATAATAGGGTCATCTATTTTAATTAAATTATCTAATTTGTTGTTTTTTAATTTATTTACAATATTTGTTCTGATTTTCGAATCATTTGATTTTACAGAAATGTCTCCATCTAATTTATTGCTCAAACTAGAATTCTCTTGATTTGTATTAATGAAAATTTCTGATGTATTTTGTTGTTTTAAATCTTCGTTTTCTAATTTTCTTAAAACAAATCTCGAAACATTTGTTTCGGGTTCTATTGTTACTTTAGCAACTTCTACTAAACTTTTTGTAATTCTTTTTTTCATAAAGTAATAATTTTGTTAATTATGCTTTTGGATGGAATTTCTTATGAACTGACTTGATATAATCTCTATCAATATTAGTGTAAATCTGTGTTGTAGAAATATCAGAATGTCCAAGCATCTCTTGAACTGCTCGCAAGTCAGCTCCACCCTCTAATAAATGTGTAGCAAATGAATGACGGAAAATGTGTGGATGAATTTTATCTTGCAATCCAATTTTTAAAGCATAACTATGTAGAATTTTCCAAACTCCCATTCTTGTTAGCTTTTTACCACGCATATTTAATATGATTATTGGATTACCATTAGGATCTTTATTTATAATTGTTCTTACTTTTTCCATATATTCTTTTAACCAAAAAAGTGCTGATTGACCGATTGGAACTATTCTCTCCTTGGATCCTTTCCCAAAAATACGCAATACCTCATAATCCCAAATTATATCTTTTTTTTCAAGGTCGCAAAGTTCTGAAACCCGCAAGCCACAGGCATACAAAAGTTCGGCAATTACTTTATCTCTTATTCCTGCATTTGTAGTTGTGTCAATTGAATCCAGAAATAATTGAACTTCTTCAATTGTTAATGTTTCGGGCAATTTGCGATGATTTTTGGGGAACGCTACTTTTTCTGTTATATCTTTATCAGTTAATTTGTTCTCTAAAAGATATTTATGAAATGTTCTTATCGAAGATAAATATCTTTGTCGTGAGGATTCACTTAATCCTAATTCAAATAATGATTTAAGAAATTCATTTACATTATGATGATTGATATTTTGAAAATCATCAATTTTTATCGCATCTAAATAATCTAAATAATTGTTAATATCATTTTGATAAGCACTTATTGTATTTGACGAAAGCCCCTTCTCAAAATTAATATAATTTAAAAAGTTCTTTAATGTTTTACTAAATTTAAAATTCATAGAGTTATCAACTTTGCTTGTCCTCTGGAATCTCTTTGTACTTGGTCCTTTGATGAATGCCAAGCGTGCTTTTCAATATTGCATTTTCTACTATTGCTAAATCTTGTAATGTCAAGTCTGATTCGCTAAATTGACCATCAGAGAATTTCTCCATTATTGTCTTTTTGATTAAATCACGAATTTGTTCGGAATCCAAACCTTCAATTTTGGAAATTGCTTCGCTTGTATCACAAATCATAAGTATTGCAGTTTCTTTGGAGTTGGGTTTTGGACCTGGATACCTAAAATCGCTTTCCTTGATAATCTCGTCTTCTTTTGCTTCGGTTACTGCTTTTGCGTAAAAGTGTTTGATAAGCGAAGTTCCGTGATGCATTGGAATAAAATCAATTAATCGCTTTGGTAATTTGTATTGATTACCCAAATCAATTCCATCAAGGACGTGTTTCTTAATAACATCAGCGGCTTTTTTGGGCGGCAGCATTTCCAATTTGTTTTCTAATTTTTGTTGATTTTCAGTAAAGTATTCTGGTTTTGCTACTTTACCAATATCGTGAAAATAAGCCCCTACGCGTGTTAATAGTGGGTTTGCACCAATATCAATAGCGCACCTTTCGGCAAGCCGAGCCACATTCATTGTATGTTGGTACGTTCCAGGTGCTATTTCGCTCATTTTTTTAAGTAGAGGATGGTCAATATTATCATATTCCTTTATCCTAAGGTCTGTTGCAATATGAGTTGTATGCTCGATGATAAAAAGCAAGCCAAATGTTAAAATTGGTGAAATACTTGCATTGATAATAGCAAACATAATTTTTGTTGCAGAGTAATTTATGTCTATTGAAGTTTGAATGTCAAAAATGATAATTGAAACCACCAATCCAAGCAGAATAAAGAAAATTGAACGAAACATTTGAGTTCTACTTTGAATATCTCTTACAGTGAAAGCAGCCAATAAGCCCGAAAAAATAAAAGCAATAGCCAAACTCATATCATTCCCACGAGTAATCCCTAAAATTAACGAAGAAATGATTGTTACGTAAAATGCTGTTCGTGAATCAAATAAGATGGACGATAGCATTACTACCGCAGGAATCGGCACTAAATACGCCAAAGGAAAACTTGATGGTATTTCTACTGTTATCCAAGAAAAAAATGCAATTAATATAAAACTTACAAATAATATTGAGAGTTTTACATTATCGTAAAATATCTTTTTTCTTAATACAAATAAATATACCAAAATTATCGAAAAAACAATAGTTGCTTGTCCAAAATTGCCAATAACATAACTTGGAGTAAAATATGTTTCGCTTCTAAGTTTTATTGATTGGAAATACGAGTCAATTTTTTGCTTGTTTTCTTTTGTAATTAATTGCCCTTTATCAATAATCACATCGCCCGACTTTACATACCCCAAATACAATGGCACATTTTGTTTGGCAAGTTCTATTTCGGTGTCCGTTGCTTTTTGATTGTAGAATAAATTTGGTTTAACAATGGATTTTAAAATATCAATAAAAAGCGGTTCGGAATTTTCAACAAATCGGGATTTAATAAAATCCGAAATTCTGTCATTTACATTATCATTTGTTGTTAGAAATTTTTTCTTTAAATAAATACGATTTACATTTGAAACTTCTGCAATAATCAAATCATTATTTAATTTATTACTACTTAAATTCACAAAACCATTTTGGTAGATATAATTTGCAAATGAATTTGATAGTGAAATCATTTTATTTATTTCGCTTAATCGTACTTTTTCGGGTTGTTCCAAAAACAACATTACAAGTCTGCTATTTAACTCGATTTCTCCAACAAAACTTGTATTTGCATCTATTGAAACAAGTTTAGAGAATGTATTTTTTATCAAATTTTCTGCTTTATTTGCTTGTTCGGACGAGTAATCAAAGACTTGCAGAGAATTTGCTTTTGCTTTAAAAACATCTTGGTCATATTCAGTTTTATTTCGGAATATTGGAAAAGTAAAGTCTGCAGTTAATGCTTGATTTTGCCAAGTAGTCCCAACTTGAATGGAATTTTGCGTTATGTTTAGAATATTATTATCTAAATGAAAAGAAAAGAACATTGTTAAAGTTAATAAAGAAAGCAAAATCAATAATAACTTAAATTGCAAGGAGTAGCGAATTGTTGAATTATTAAAATTTTGACTCGAAGCTTTACTGCTTAATATTTGTTTTATTACTTTTGATAATCTCATATTTTTATTATATCATTCTCAAATGAAAAAATAGAATTATCAAAATTAAGAAATTATAATAAATCTCAACTAAATTTTGCAAAATCTAAATAATTTATTAATTTTTTACGCAAGATTTTCTAAAAAAGTTTAACTTTGTAATTTTACGATAAAGTTAAACATAAAAAAATAAGCTAATGCAACTTGATTTTTTCCATTTAGTAGTAATTCCAATCCTAATTATTTGTGCAAGAATTTTGGATGTTAGTTTTGGAACAATAAAAATCATACTTATTTCCAAAAATTATCGTGGCATTTCAGCAATTCTTGGCTTTTTAGAATCATTTATATGGATTATAGTAGTTAGCCAAATTATGCAACATTTAAATAACTACTACTATTATTTTGCTTATGGTATTGGGTTTGGGCTTGGCACTTACATTGGAGTTTCGTTCGAACGATTCTTATCGCTTGGTCAGGCAATAATTAGGGTTATTACACGATTGCCAGGCGATGAATTAGCCCAATATTTAATGGACAATAATTTTTCAGTTACCAAAGTTGCTGGTGAAGGTAAATATGGCTCTGTAACTATTTTATTCCTCGTAGTGCAAAGAAAGCAAATTGCTAATGTGATTTCAATTGTAAAAGAGTTTAATCCCAAAGCCTTCTACACAATTGAAGAAGTGAAATCAGTTAGTCATATTCATCCTGTTAATTATTCAAAACCTTCAAACAAAAAAATAAGTTTTCTAAATTTTTTACAAAGAAAATAAAGGTATTTTATGCAAGTTGAACAAAACTTACAAAGTGGTCTGCCCGAAAATGCTTACCGTGAATTAAAACAAGGTGAGGAATATATTCCAATAATTCCTCCAAGTTCTGTGATGCCCGAAGTTACTTTCTATTCAGTTTTTTGGGGCTTAATAATGGCAGTAGTTTTTTCGGCAGCTGCTGCTTACTCTGGTCTTAAAATTGGTCAAGTAATCGAAGCTGCTATTCCTATTTCCATTATTGCTGTTGGTTTATCAAGTGTTTTCAAAAAGAAATATTCACTTAGCCAAAATGTAATTATCCAATCTATTGGAGCAAGTTCTGGTGTAATTGTTGCTGGGGCAATATTTACAATTCCCGGTTTATATATCCTTAATTTACCAATTAATTTCTTTCAGATTTTCTTATCCTCATTGCTTGGTGGATTTTTGGGTATTTTATTCTTAATACCTTTTAGGAAGTATTTTGTTAAGGATATGCACGGAAAATTCCCATTTCCCGAGGCAACTGCAACTACCGAAATATTAGTAACAGGCGAAAAAGGAGGCTCGCAGGCTGGTCTTTTAGTCGTAAGTGGATTAGTTGGTGGTGTGTACGACTTCCTTTTCCAATCATTTAGATTATGGGAAGAAGTTGTAACAACTCGCGTTTTTGGTTTTGGTCAATATCTTGCAGACAAAGCAAAACTGCTATTCCAATTTAACGTTTCTGCTATGATTGTTGGATTTGGATATTTAGTTGGTTTAAAATTCTCGTTAATCATTACTTTGGGTTCATTATTATCTTGGTGGGTATTTATTCCATTAATCAATGAAATTGGCAATATCGTAGCATCTTCAGCTGGGGTCGTTAATCCCTTCGCTACTATGAGTCCCGAATCAATCTTCACAGCTTACGTAAGACCAATCGGAATTGGTGCTATTGCTATGGCAGGTATAATCGGCGTTTTAAAAGCTTCTCCAATTATTGGCAAAGCATTCAAACTTGCATTTGTTGGTTTAACAGGCAAAGATAAAAGCAATCAAAATGAAATTAGAACACAAATTGATTTAAAACTCACTTATGTTGTATTTGCAAGTATTTTTACTCTGATTTTTATTTTCGTTTATTTATTACTTGGTTTTGATATTACAATCACCCAAGCAATTATTGCATTGCTAACTATTTTCATAATCTCATTCCTTTTCACAACTGTGGCTGCCAATGCTATCGCAATTGTTGGTACAAATCCTGTTTCTGGAATGACATTGATGACACTTATTCTATCATCAGTAATTTTAACATCTGCTGGATTAACTGGCGACAAAGGCATAACTGCTGCTTTGATTATCGGAGGAATTGTTTGTACCGCTCTATCAATGGCTGGTGGTTTTATTACTGATTTAAAGGTAGGATATTGGATTGGCACAACACCCGAAAAGCAAGAAAAATGGAAATTTTTAGGCACAATAGTCTCCGCTGCAACAGTTGGCATTGTGATTTTCATTTTGAACGAAGCTTATGGCTTTGTTGTTACTCCTACAACTCCCGAACCATTAGTTGCACCACAAGCAAATGCAATGGCTGCTGTAATCAAACCATTAATGAGCATTGGAGCTGATGTGCCTTGGTACTTGTATCTTGTTGGCTCTATCTTGGCTCTTATTATCAACTTCCTTGGAATTTCACCATTAGCATTTGCTCTTGGAATGTATTTACCCTTGCATTTAAACGCACCACTTTTAGTGGGTGGCGTTATTAATCACTATATGAATAAATCTAAACACGGTGAAAAAGTTGCTCAAGCCCGCAATCAACGAGCAACACTTATTGCTTCTGGCTTTATCGCTGGAGCTGCCTTGCTCGGCGTTGCTGGTGCTTTGCTAAAATTCTTCAAGGTTGAATTGAATACTAATATTTGGGAAAGCAATCCAATTGGTGGCGAAATTGTTGGAATAATTGCATTTGTTGTTCTTATGATTTACTTTGTCTGGGATTCTCGCCGAGCCAAAGTAGATGAATAGTAGCCATAAGTAAAATATCATTGCGATATATTCTTCGTGTATTCTATGGAAAAATTATTTTTAAAATTATATAGATTACTCAATTTCGAAGTTGAACAAGTTGTCGAAGACGATGCGAAATCTGTTGTTACAACAGGCTCCATCGTCTTTGGTGTTATTGTTCGAACTGCAATTATAATGGTAATTGGATTTTACTTAGTTGATTATTATTACTTTCGTGGCAATTGGTGGGTAATTGCATTAGCATTATGGTTCTTAGTTGCCTATCCTGCTTATAGACGATACACAAAATTTAACAGAGAAGTTGAAGTATTTTCGGAAGAAACCTTATGCGGAAAATGCAAATACTTTGATAAGTCAAGCAAATTATGCACAATATACGACCAACATCCAACCGAAACATTCATTCCTTGCGATGGTGAAAGTTGGGAACCCCGTAGCGACAACAAATAAATCATCATATCCTCAATACCTTTCTGTAGTGGCAGAGTGGGCTTTTCCCTTATTTATCAGGGCGAAGCAATCTTATTAAATTTGAAACTGTTTCTTGTCATCCCGAACCAAGTGAAGAATCCAATCAAACCATACAATCAAATGGGGAAATTGGTATTTACTACCCCGTCTCTACGGGACACGCCTTCAAAAATTGGGAATATTAGAATTGATATTTCGCAATTACCAAAAGGTGTGTATTTTTGTGAAAATTGGCGATAAATTTGCTAAATTTGTAAAGGAATAAGGTTGAAAATATAATAACCTTACAAAATATCCTATTATGAAATCCTTATGAGGCAAATGAATGCTAAGCAAGTTCTAACGTAGCGAGAGTTTTAATATGAGAATAATCAACTATTCTTTACTTATATCTATTTTGGAATTCTATCACAGGTTGTAATTGGCTTGTTTTGAATTCTTCAATATTACCCTCAAATACTTTTTGGGCATTGTGGAGCATTATCACCGAATCTGCAATACTATAAACGCTAAATAAATCGTGAGTTATCACAATCGAGGTTACTTTTAGTTGATTTTGGATACTAATAATTAATTCATCAATTTGATTGCTCGTAACGGGATCTAAACCAGTAGTTGGCTCATCGTAAAAAATATATTCGGGAGTGCCTACCAAAGCACGAGCCACGCCTACACGCTTACGCATTCCACCAGATAAATCAGCGGGCATCTTCTGGCTGAGAATTTTCCATTCTTTTTCAAATAAATTTGGATCGTTCGTGGCATCGGGCAATAATTGGACTGCTTGAAGCACTCGTTTTGCCTCGGATTCTAAATATTTAAAATCACGCACTCCTCGCTCAAATAATCCAAGAATAACATTTTCATAAACATTATATGAATCAAAAAGAGCAGCTCCCTGAAAAACATATCCCATTTTCTCACGAATTTTAAATAATTCTCTACGAGATAGTTTGGGTATTTCTAATCCTTCTACAAAAATTTTCCCTTCGTCTGGTTCTAATAATCCAACAATTTGTTTGATTAGCACGCTTTTTCCGCTGCCAGATTTTCCGATAATGCAAGTAGTTTTTCCTGTTTCAATAGTTAAGTTTACTGAATTTAGAATATTTTTATTCCCGAAAGATTTACTAAGATTTTCTACTTTAATCATATTTTTAACTGAATTATTATACAAATTTAGCAAAGTTTAACTAAATTGTTAATTTATTATTCTCATAAACGTTTATTTACAAATAATTGTGAAAAAAATGCAAATTCTTAATAAATACTTATTTCTAATAATATCAATAATATTTTTATTTCCAGCAAACGATTCGTTTTCGTCTGAAATTTATGTTCGAGATATATATTTAGAAAGGCATAATATTGCCGAAAATGATTCAAATTTGCTTGCCCGATTTATGAACAATTTCCATTTTAAAACTCGTCCATTTGTTATTAAAAGTGAATTATTATTTGAAGAAGAATCTACAAACGATTATTTATTAATTGAGGAAACAGAACGGAATTTGAGGAAATTGGGCATTTTTACAGATGCAGAAATAGAATTAGATTCCATCGGCTTTGATCAATATGATGCTTATGTGTCTACAAAGGACTCTTGGACTACTTTTCCAATGCCCGTCTATAATATTAGTGGAGGGTTTGATAATTACGGATTGGACCTTGATGAATTTAACTTTCTTGGAACTGGTACTCGTCTAAAATTTAAGGGGATGTATCGCAAGGAAAGTAATATAGGATGGGAAGGTGCATTTGTGCTTTTCAATTCTCGATTACCATATACAGATTTACAGGATTCCATAGCAATCATATCAAATAAAGTCCGAACAAGTCAGCAAGCAATTTTACAAATTCCTTATAGAACACTTTCCTCACCAATGTCTTTGGGAGTTAAGTTTCTTAACTATTTTGGAAAAGATTTTTTCTTTCGAAATTCAAAAGATTACGAATTGATAAATTCTAATTTCACATCGCTTGATTTATGGTATTCTCGTGCTTGGTTCGAGCAGGATAGATTATTCATTACAGCAATCGCTTCTGTGAATAAAGCAAAACGACAGAGCGATGAATACCGACAAGCGTTTGATAATTCTGGTTATTTTGCAATGAATTTCTCTTCGATTTCACAAGATTTTGATTATATTAAAAATGTAAATTCTCCAATTGGAGAGGATTTGATTTATGGTGGCTATGGAAGTGCAAGTATTGGCAAAATATTTCCAATTACTGGCGAAGGCGATAATTTATACTATATTTCAGCAGCTGCAGAAAAATCATTTTATACTGATGATTTCTATTTATATTTAATGGCTTCGGGGGCAAGTGGATTTAATAATTATGTTAAACCAAAATATACGTACCAAAATGCTCAAGCAAATTATTATTATAGAATTTCCCAAAATTTGCTATTAACAGGAAGAATTTTTGAAGAAGCAGTATGGAATTGGGGAGGTTGGCGGCAATTACTTATTGATTCGGAAAATGGATTGCGTGGTTATGCTTTGAATGAATTTCAGGGTGATAATCGTATGTTTATTAATACTGAATTGAGATATTTTATCAATTACGAACTCCTCTATTTCCGTCCCTCATTAGTTGGTTTCTTTGATATTGGCTCGGTGTGGGGACAAAATAAGAAAATTTATGAATCGCAATTTTACAATTCTGCTGGATTAGGCATCAGATTTCATTTTGTAAAGTCAAGAAATTCTGAACATTTATTTAGAATTGATTTTCCTTATAATTTTCATACAAAACAATTTGGAATTATTTTCACAACCAAACAATTTTTCTCCCCATTTAAAAATCATCAATTTAGCATTCCTGATTTATTTGGCAGGAAGAATGATATTGATTAGATTTTTCTTAATGTAATCTACTATTTTCATAAGATTTCAATCAAAATCAATGTTCTTATCTTAATTTTGTATTTAAGTTTATTACATTTTTTATGAAAGATACAAAAGTTATTCTCCACGATGTTGGATTACGGGACGGACTGCAGTCAATCAGCAAAATTGTTGATACAGACACAAAAATAAAATGGCTACAAAAACTAATTGATGCGAATGTCCAATATATTCAAGTTGGTTCATTTGTCAATCCGAAGGTTCTACCTCAAATGGCAGATACTGATGAAATTTTTAAGCGAATAAACAATGGTGAAGTTCGCAAAAACTCCGATACAATTTTAACTGCACTAATCCTAAATGAAAAAGGAATGGAAAGGGCAATTAATTCAAAAGTTGACAAAATTCTTATGGGCGTTTCTGCAAGCGAAACACATAGTCAGAAAAATACCAGAATGTCGGTTGCTGAAGCAACAAATAGAATTATCGAAATTGCTAAACAATGCCGAGCAGAAGGATTTGAAATACAAGTTTCGGTTCAATCTGCCTTTGGATGCGGGTTTGAAGGCAAAGTCGAACCCCAAAAAGTTCTGTCTATTGTTGAGAAATATGTCCAAAATGGCATTAACAACATTAGTCTTGCCGATACTGCAGGGCATGCAAACCCAAGTTCAGTTGAGTATTTATTCAAGCAAGTTTTAGAATTTGACAATCAAATTGAACTTGCTTGCCATTTTCATAATACCTATGGAATGGGAATGTTGAATGTTGTTGCAGCAATAAATTCCGGCGTGAAATTTATCGAGAGTTCGTTTGGCGGAATTGGTGGTTGCCCTTTCACAAAAGTTCCTGCGGGAAATGTCTGCACCGAAGATATTGTGCATTATTTCAAAAGAGAAGGAATTCCAACAGGAATAAACTTAAACCAACTTATTGAATTATCAAAAGATGTAGCAAATTATTTAGAATTAGAATTACCTGGATATGTGTATAAAACTGGTGAAATTTTTTGGAATTAATTATGAACAAAATATTAGAAAATATCAAAGTTTTAGATTTGACAAATGTTCTTTCAGGTCCATTTGCCACTCTTCATTTATCGCTTTTGGGAGCAGAAGTAATCAAAATTGAAAATCCCAAGGATGGCGATTTAGCACGCAAATTAGGGTCAAAGTCAGAATATAATAATTTGCTGATGGGAACAAGTTTTTTAGCCCAGAATGCAAATAAAAAATCATTAACATTAAATCTTAAATTTGACGAAGGCAAAGAAATTTTCAAGAAATTAGTAGCCGAAAGTGATGTGATTGTTGAGAATTTCCGACCAAAAGTAATGGATAGATTGGGTCTTGGTTACGATGAATTAGTTAAGATAAATCCCAAAATAATTTATTGTGCCATATCGGGCTTTGGTCAGGACGGACCAGATGCCGACAAACCCGCTTATGATCAAATTATTCAAGGTTTAAGCGGCGTTATGGCAATTAATGGCGACCAAACTCTCAATCCACTTCGCTCTGGTTTTCCCGTTTGCGATACGGTTGGTGGTTTGAATGCAGCATTTGCAATAATGTCCGCACTTTTCCACCGAGAACGAACGGGCGAAGGGCAGTTTATTGATATTGCAATGCTCGATTCAATAATGCCATTGATGGGTTGGGTTGTTTCCAATTGGCTTTTGGCGGGTCAAGCACCGCAATTGCTTGGAAATGATAATTTTACTGCTGCACCATCGGGTGTGTTCAAAACCAAAGATGGTTCGATGAATATTGCCGCAAATAAACAAGAACAATGGGAGCAACTTTGTAATTTAATTGGAATACCCGAATTAATTGAAGATCCAAGATTTAAAGAAAGGGATACTCGGAAGAAAAATAGATTTGAATTAACTCCAATAATTGAAAAAGTTCTTCAGACCAAAGAAACAAGTTTCTGGGTAGAACTTTTTAATAATAATGGGATCCCTTCTGGTGAAATATTGAGTTTTGCCGAGGCATTGGACCAAGCCCAAATCAAACATCGACAAACTTTTAACAATGTAAATGTCCCAGGAATTGGCGATGTGCCATTATTCAATTTGACAGCAAAATTTTCCAAAACACCTGGATTTGTGGAAAATCCTCCACCACTTTTGGGCGAACATACAATAGAAATTCTAACGAAGATTGGATATAATCAAGATGAAATTGATTTACTAAAATCCAAACAAGTAATTTAAAAAGATTTTACAAAACAATTTCCATCAATAAAGATATAGCTTGAGGGAATTATATAACATCGAAAAACCTTATCCTCATTATTAACCTTAGTAGAAATAATTCCCATTTTTACACACCAAACCTTATAACCTTATTAAATTATTGAAATTAGGAAATAAGGTTATTGGTTTGGTTTGGTTCATTTTTTTCTACTAAGGTTATTAGGTTAAATAAGGTTTTAAAATGTTTTTATCAGATCCTCCCCCTTCGTCCCCCTCTCTGAGGGGGATTTTTTTCTCTTATTCCCCCTCTGTGATCCCGACAGGTCGGGACAGGTGGGGTTAGGGGGAGGATCTATTTTCCCGTTTGCACGGGAATGACAATTTTGAACATTTTCAGAATTATGAGACAGCCTCTTGTTTAGCTCTTTATCAACTTAATAAGAACTATTGCCTTTTGGCATAAATATAAAGATTAACATCAACTTCGTCATAAATCATTTTGTCGCCGATATTTGGCGTAAACTTTTTGGAATTGAATTTCATATTATGTTTAGTTCTGTCGAAAATAAAAGAAATACCTGCGTATATCTCATTTCCATCAATCTTAAGCGTTAATGGAAATTTTACTTCAGAGACTAAATTCTTTATAGTTAAATTGCCCTTTGCTAAATAATTTTGATCTAATTTTCTATCGGGCTTTGTCAACTTGAACTTTATTTCGGGGAAATTTGTAACATCAAAAAATTCAGCACTTTTTAAATGGTCAACTAATTTTTTATTTAGATTTGGATCTTTAAGATCAGTATTTGTAATAGAAGTAGCATCAACAACAAATTCAGCATCCATCAAATATCCATTTTTCAATGTTATTGTTCCAGATTTTATCTTGATTGTCCCCTCGTGGTGCCCACCTATTTTTGAAGCTCCCCAAAAAATCTGGCTTCTTTCTAAATCAACTATATATTTTTCAATTTTATCAGAAGCGTGTAAATTTAAATTTCCTAAAATAGCTAATAATGAAATAAATGTAAGTGTTGATAATTTTTTAAGCATAATATACTCCATTTTTTTTATTTGTGAATAATTTCAACTATAATGACACAAAAAAATCAATTTTATTACAAATTGTTTAGTTTTTTTTTGATAATTTTAAATTTTTATATTTTTTCAAATTGTAATTTTTATCTTAAAATGGAATTTTTAACAGCTGTAATTCTTGGAATAATAGAAGGAATTACCGAATTTCTACCAATTTCATCAACTGGACATCTAATTTTATTTAATCAGATACTCTCTTTCCCAGAACCTTTTATGACAAGTTTTGATATAATTATTCAACTTGGTGCAATTTCGGCTGTGGTTGTCTATTTCCACAAACGCTTGAACCCATTTCAACGCAATAATGAATTATCCAAGAAAAAACAAATTTATTCAACTTGGCAAAAAGCAATAATTGGAGTAATTCCTGCTTTATTTTTAGGGTACTTATTTGGCGATATTGTTGAGGAAAAATTATTCAATCCACTTACCGTTTCAATTTCATTATTTGTTGGTGGTTTAATTCTAATCATAATTGAAAATTATTCCAAAAAATCTAAAATCAACTCAATTGATGATTTGTCAATTAAATTAGTCTTACTTATTGGTTTAATCCAAACTATTGCTATGGTTCCGGGGGTTTCACGTTCGGCTGCAACAATTATTGGAGCAATGCTATTAGGTTCGTCACGGATTGTTGCCGCAGAATTTTCATTTTTCCTTGCAATTCCTACAATGTTCGCCGCAACGAGTTATTCGTTGTTAAAACACGGATTAAGTTTTACTAACCAACAATTTTTATTGTTACTTACGGGCTTTATTGTTTCATTTTTTGTTGCTTTGTTGGTAATCAAAGTTTTTATGAACTTTATTTCCAAAAAAGATTTTAAAATTTTTGGATATTACAGAATAGTTTTAAGTATAATTATCTTTATTTTGTTGTTTAATTAGAAAGTTCATTATGAAGAAATCATTGTTAATTAGCGGACTAATATTATTTTTAGTAAGTTGTCTCCAAGCAAAAACAGATACTGCTCGTATTCAACTTGATATTCGAGATGGAATTGAAAATGCAGTTCACAACGAACTTTTCGGAGTATTTTTTGAATATTGGCACACAAGAGTTAATAGCAAGATTGGTGTTTCTGCCCAAGAATTTGAAGATCGTGGATTTGATACCGATGCTAATGGAATGGATTGGGAGAAAGGACAATATTGGCAATTATATAATACCTGCTCGATCGATTCAATCAAGGAAAATAAAGTTTGGTATTGGGGTTACAACAAACAAGGTTTGCGACATTACTCTTTAGAGAAATTGACAAATTTAGGTGAAGCAGGCTATCAGCAATGGGTTATTCTTGATTCGGGTAAAACTCACGATTTTTATGTTCATACCAATGGAAATGCAGATAGTCTCTATTTTAGATTATCCCTTCGAGATTGCAATAATAGTGATGATTGCATTATTATAGATACTTGCTTGGGAGCGGTTTCCGCTGAACCATATTGGAAGAAAATGAGTCTATCTATACCTCCTTTTCAAACTCAAAATCAGTATTTAGTTACCCTTTACATTAAATCCAAAGGTAAAATTAATTTTGATGAAGCCTCGCTAATGGCAACTGATAATAAATACACTTTGAGAAAAGAATTTTTTGATTTTATCAAAGAACTAAAACCAAAATTTATGAGATTCCCTGGTGGTTCTTTCGCCGATTATCCTAATTGGCATTTCGAAAAATCAATTGGCGATAGAGACCAAAGATTAGCTCCAAATTATAAATGGGATGCTACAATACAACGAATGGATTTTTCATTAGATGAATTTTTACAATTATGCGAAGAACTTGATATTGAACCATATTTAACCTCAAATTTTCAAAACGGCACTGCCGAAGAAGCAGCAAATATGGTTGAATATTGCAATGGTGATACTACAACTAAATATGGTAAAATGAGGGCAAAAAATGGGCATCCCGAACCTTACAATATCCGATACTTCGAAATAGGAAATGAACAATGGCCTATTTACTCGCCAAATTATTTAACTGGATACATAGACTTTTATAAAAAGGTAAAAGCTAAAGATCCCAATCTTATCATTTTTGTAAATGGTTATCATTGGGCGGGAGCGAGTGATTTAACAAGAATTTTCAGTGTAATTGGCGACAAAGCAGATTTCTACAGCTGGCATCCTGGCTATGCAGTCTATCCCCAAGATTCTATAAAATACGAAGACGAATATTACGCTTTTGCTTGTGGTTCTTACAATACTCAACACGATATTGATTTTATAATGAAAGAATTAGTAAAATACGGCGGAAATATTAAACAAGCTCCCACTGAATATTGGACGCAATTTATGGGACTTGATAATTGGGCTCTCGACACAGCACACAAAGGCTTTTCGTTGCTTTCCGCAATTGGTGACGTGAATTTCCTTCATACCTTTATACGAAATTACCAAACTACTGGTCCAGCTTTACGTCCATTATTCCTTACCTTTTACCGTGAAGACACAACCGCCAAAGGTAAAAGAGTTTACTTTATGTCGCCGAGTTACTATGCTTTGAAATTGATATTTAATCATCACGGACAAGACTATATCCCTTTTCAATATTTTGGTAATACAATCAATCCCAAGCCAGAGTTCAAAATTAATTTTTACAAAAATATGCCACTTTTGGATATTGTTGCCACTAAATCTAACGATTCGCTCTATCTTTCAATACTAAATCGCCATCTTACTGATACTCTTGAAACAATTTTGGACCTGAATGGTTATCAGATTAAGGAAAATTTTCTTCACTATGAGCTCTTTGCAAATCATATTCACGACCACAATTCGGTTGATAATCCAATAAATGTTCTACCTACAATTCAAACAAAAATTGGCAAACGTAGAATAACTTTAAAACCACATTCATATAATCTACTTGCAATTCCCTTAACAGATTTTGATTTCACAATCGGAGTAGAGGAAGATTCAGTTACAAAAAGTTCAGTATCATTATTCCCCAATCCTGTAGTAAGTGAATTAAATTTGCTCTCGGAAGAAACAATTATCGATATTGAAATTATTGATATAGATGGAAAGGAAGTAACCAAATTTGAAGATATTAATTCAACTTATGTAATTCTTGACTTTTCTGAATTAGTAAACGGAGCATATTACGCAAAAATTCGGACTTCTTCACGTACATTTACAGAGAAGTTTATCATCAAGAAATAATTAATTATTTATTAATAAGTTAATTTTTACATCTTTTCTATCATTGCTATCTTTTTAGCTTGGCATACTTTGCCTTGGGAAAGTGGGCATCCACTACAATTTCCCCCGCCACAACCAAAACTGCTTTTTTGTGAAAATATACCTTTTAATGATTTGTAAATTTTGTTAATTGTGTACATACTTGATAATGCTATGATTATAAATACTATTATATCTTGCCACATAAATTTACCTTAAAACCCCAATAATAAACCAATTTGATAGAATGAAAACGATACAACCCAAGCTAAAATTGTTGTATAACTCACGGTAAATAGTGCCCATTTCCAATTTGCTTCTCTATTAATCGCTGCAACAACTGCAATACACGGAAAATATATTAAAACAAATAGCATTAGCGAATATGCACGAAGCGGAGTAAAAACTTTCTTATCAACATTCTCGCCCGTTGTATAAACTTGATTTTTCAATTTTGTTTGTAATTGTTCAGATTCATCATTTGATTGATACAATACGCCCATTGTACTAACAATTACTTCTTTAGCGGGCAAACCCGAAATAATGCTTACTCCTATTTTCCAGTCCCAACCCATCGGTCTTATTACAGGTTCGATAAAATGTCCTATTTTTCCAATGTAGGATTGCTCTAATCTCTCTGTTTCCATAGCAGTTTCAATTTCTTGAATTTGTGCTAATTTATATTTGTCAGATAATGATGAATTATTTTCAATTAAATTTTTTTCTTTTCGATAATTTTTGGAAAAACTCACTTCGCGTGGATAATAACCTAATGCCCAAATCAAAATTGAAGCAACCAAAATTAAAGAACCCATTTTCTTTAAGTATTCAGCACTTTTTTCCCACATATGCCGAAAAGTCGTTCTTGCTGTCGGTGTTCTATATGGAGGTAATTCCATTACAAAATGCTGGTCTT
>DYLM01000002.1:0-21835 GCA_020722095.1 Chloroherpeton thalassium | reverse complement strand
GTTCTTGCTGTCGGTGTTCTATATGGAGGTAATTCCATTACAAAATGCTGGTCTTGATTTTTAAAAAATATGTTTTTAAAAATGATTGCCATAATTATTGCCAATGCAATGCCAAATAAATACAATGAAAGAAGCACTAATCCTTGATATGCCACAAAAAAAGCTGATATAAAAAGTACATAAACAGGTATGCGGGCGCTGCAGGACATAAGCGGAATAATTAGTATCGTTAAAATTCTATCTTTTGGATTATCCAAAGTTCGCGTTGCCATTATTGCAGGAACATTGCAGCCGAAGCCCATTAATAAAGGAATAAATGATTTGCCATGCAGACCAATTTTATGCATTAATCTATCCATTAAAAATGCGGCGCGTGCCATATAGCCTGTATCTTCCATAAGGGAAATGAAGAGGAATAAAATTAAAATGTTCGGTAAAAATACTATAACAGATCCAACACCTCCGATAATTCCATCTACTATCAAATCCTTAAATGAACCTTCTGGCATTGTATTGCTAATCAAATTACTTAAAAGCATTACTCCTTGGTCTATCCAATCCATTGGATAACTTCCAATTGTAAATGTAGCTTGAAAAGTAAGCCACATAAAAAGGAAAAATACTGGAAATCCCCAAAACTTATGTGTTAATAAATTATCTAATAAGTATGGATCCATTATTGGTTTAGGTGGCATTTGTAATGTTTCTTGCAAACCTCCACGAATAAAGCCGTAACGGAAGTTTGCTATCAATGTATCAGGCTCTTCATTGTATAATTTCCGCAGTTCCTTAATTTGAGCCGAAGCAATAGTTCTAATTTTTTCGGGAATTTTAGTATCTAAAAACTCAATAATAGATTTATTGCTTTCCAATAATTTTATTGCTAAAAATCTATCAGGATAAATACTTTTTACTTCTTCGGAATTTGCTATTGCATTCTGAATTTTTTCTATTGCTTTTTCAATATCTTGATTGTATCGCAATTTTATTTGAGATTTTTTGGCTGCATTATTGTTGTGAACATTTATTGCTTGTTTGAGAAGTTCATTTATTCCCTCACCTTTAGTACCAACAGTAGGTATTATTGGCACTCCAAGCAATTCTGCGAATCTCTTATAATTGAACTGAACATTATTTTTATTTAGTTCATCATACATATTCAAGGCAATGACAAAAGGTATATTCATTTCCAAAAGCTGAGTAGTCAAGTATAAGTTTCGCTCCAAATTAGTTGCATCTATTATATTAACTACTACATCGGGCTTTTGATTGAACAAATATTCCCTTACATATTTCTCTTCAATTGAATAATCCGACAAAGAATAAGTTCCTGGTAAATCAGTAATTTCAAGATTATGGTTTTCGAATTCAATTATGCTGGACTTAATACCCACAGTAACTCCACTATAATTCCCTACTCGTTCGTGAAGTCCCGTAGCATTATTGAAGAGTGATGTTTTACCACAATTAGGATTGCCTACAAAAGCTATAGATATTTGATTTTCTTGATTTATTTCTGTTGAATTACTTTGCCAATTAAAATGTTTGCGATAACTCTTGCGTCCGTTGTGTCCATTATGTCTATGATTAAAGTAATGTCTGTGTAAATATTCATATAAATTACTATTTTCATCATTTTGTTCAGTTGTTATTTCGATGTGCCGAGCCTCGATTCTCCTCAACGATATATGATAACCCATAATTTCGTACTCAATTGGATCTTGAAGTGGGGCTTTTTTTACAACTTTTGCTTTAGTACCAGATACAAATCCCATCTCAGTAAGCCTTTTGCGAAACTCAGAATTACCTCTTATCCTGACTATTTCTCCAATTTCACCTTCCCGCAAATCAAGCAATGAAAAAGTTTGTATATTTTGATCTATTTGCATTCTATTGTATTCTTTTTTGTTTTTGTATTTTATACCACATACAAAATTGCTAAATAAAATTAAAAAGAGGAATAACTCTTTTTAGCTATTCCTCTCTACAAAATCACTAATTTTGGTAATGATTGTTGAATTAATATAGTTTAAAGTAAAAATTTTTCAAATATAATTTTTAGACTAAAGAATTTTTGATAGCATAATGGGTGATTTCTGCATTAGATTTCATCTTCATCTTTTCCAAAATACGAATACGATATGTACTAACGGTATTCACACTTAGATTTAAATCTTTGGATATGTCTGTAATTGTTTTGCCCATAGCAATAAAGCACATCACTTGGAATTCCCTATCGGAAAGAACATCGTGCGGCATAGAATTATTTTCAGCTGAAACCGATGTTGCCAGCAAATCTGCAAGATTTGGGGAAATATATTTTTTGCCTTGTGATACTCTACGGATAGCTCTGATTATTTCTTCAGGTTCAGTTTGTTTGTTTATATAACCTGCTGCACCAGCCTTTAATACTCTAATTGCGTACTGCTCTTCGGGGAATACTGTGAAGATAATTACTGGTAATTCAGGTTTAGTTTGCTTTATTTCTTTTAGGGTCATCAATCCATCTTTGCCTGGCATAGAAATATCCAAAAGCACAACATCGTACTTGTAGTTTTGAATTTTTGAAAGTAATTCATCGCCCGAGGAAGCCTCGTCAGTAACGATGATATCTTCGGTTTCTTCCAATATTTGAGCCAAACCTTTGCGAACAACAGTATGATCATCCACAATTATAACCCTGATTAATCTTGAGTAACTCATTTTTCCCTTTTAAAATTTTACAACTAAAGTAATTGTTGTGCCAACATTTAACACAGAATTTATATTTAAATTGCCATTTATCAATTTTGCTCTTTCGCTCATTCCTATTAGTCCAAGTGAATTTGGGCTTGTTAAATATTCCTTTTTTATACCAATGCCATTATCAGCTACTCGTAGTTCTAAAGTATTATTTTCAACCAAAAGGTTCACATCTACTCTTGTTGCTTGAGAATGACGAGTGATATTAGTAAGTATTTCTTGGAAAATTCTGAAAATTGCTATTGTTAGTGATTCTGGAATTTCAACATCTTCGTCTGGTAAAGTATATTTGCAACGAATTGAAGTTTGTCTTTGAAATTCTTTTGCCTGCCACTCCACCGCCGCTATCAAGCCAAAATGGTCTAATATTGATGGCCTTAATTGGGCTGAAATTCTTTGAAGCATTCTAATTGTTTCATCAATGTGCTTCATCATATCATTCAATTTGTTATGGAGTGTGTCTTCACGAAGAAATTTCTTTTTTAGCAAAATATTCATCTCTAATTTCAGAGAAGTTAGAGCGTGCCCAATTTCGTCGTGTATTTCGCGAGCCATCTCCTTTCTTTCATTTTCACGGGATTCTTCTAAATGATTTGCTAAATGTATTGCTTGATTTTTCTCACTTTCTAATTCAATTAATTTATTTTTAACAGAATTAATATCTTCAACTGCTAAACAAATAAAATCACTTTCTTTATTTATTTGCATTTGTTTGATTTTAATCCAATAAGCATCATTCAAATCAAATTTTAGCCTTAATTCTATTGTATAATTTGGGTCTAAATGATTTGTAAGATATATTTTCAGGTTTTCCAAATCCAATGGATGCACAAAGTCAAATAAAGAATTGTTAATATATCTTGGCAATTCATTTTCGAAAATAGTATTTTGGGAATTTAAAATTTCTACAATATTAAAATCTCTACTTAACTTAACTATGATATTTGAATTTAATTTATTTAATGAATTTATCGTAAATGCTTGTTTAGCTACTAATTCTTTTAGATTATAATATTCTTTAGAATCTTCACCCCAAAATAAATAATACTTACTCGACTGATAAAAACCTGAAATTTTATATTTTTTATAACCTTTTGTATCAAAATTGATTTCAAAATCTGCAATACTATTGCCACTTTTTTTCAATTTATCTAAAAAATTTGATAGTTTATGCGAATCTTCAATCCAGAACATAGACTTAAATTCTTCAAATTTACTTGCATTCAAATTTTCCGACTTTTCAATTATTGATAATTTATTATCTAAAACCAAAAATGAGTCAATAACATTATTCTGAAGTATTTTTGTAATTTGATTTAGCATAGCATTGTTAGTTTGTTATTATTTTTGTGATAAGTTTGACCATTATTGAAAGATTGTCGGCATTCGAAGACTTAATTTGTTCGTCTGCAATCATCAATTCATTCAAAGCATTGCAAATTGATTGAGATTTGTAAAGACGAATATAATTAAAATAATCATCTAAAAAATATGCATTTATTCCTAATTTTCCAGCCAATACAAATTTATTTTCATTCACATCCATTTCGGTTAATTTGAATAATTGCAAGAAAAACTTTTGCAAAATTGAGATGATTAACATTTCTTGCCTATCATTTTCAAGCAAATTATTCAATGTAATAATTGCACTTTTCAAGTCTTTCCTGCCAACTTGATTTTGTAAATCAAATACAGAAAATTCTTTTGAATTTCCAGAAACTTCCAAAACATCGGTAATTTCAATTTTATTTATACCATTTGCATAAATGCTCAATTTTTCCAACTCATTCCATAAAGAACGCAGACTATCACCTGAACGAGCAACAAGTAATTCAATTGCTTGTACTGAAATTGATAATTTCATCTGAGAGGCTTTTTCTTTTACAAATTTTGCAAATTCAGATGGATAGATTTTGGGAAATTCAAGCCAGAAATATTTCTGGGTTAATATATCCAATGGATATGGAATTTTCCCTTTATTTTTAGATTTGGTCAAACCATTTAGAGAATTATGTTCTACTTGAATTATTAAAATTGTAAATGGAGAGGGATTTTGCAAATATTTATAAAACATCGACTGTTCTGGTGTTTTCTTAGTTTGCTTTGGCAAACAATTTTCAAAATTCTTTAAAACAATAACTTTCTTTTCATACAAAAATGATGACGTATTGGCAAAGTTTGTAATATCTTCTAATGAAAAATCTGAGCAATCATACTTTTCCAATCCAAATGTAATATCTTTTGAACTTTGAAATGATTTAATAATATCAGAAATTGCTTGATTTATTAAAAATTCCTCCTCCCCAAAGATTGTTATAATTTTCGGCAAATTATTCGGGTCAATTTTATATTTAGTCAGTGTTTTCATCTCATCGAAAAACCTTAGTCTATTACTAAAACTTTCATAGGCAATTCTCCATTTTCAACAAATCTAATTAAGGCAGAAATTGATTTCGAATTCAGCGTTTCGCCTCGTGCTGCTATCAACATTCCAACACCATTATAATAATCTTCTGCAATTCTCATTCCAGGCTCCAATCGATTAACTGGCAATCTTAGGATAGTTTTCTCTCCTAATGCTCTTCTTTCTGCTGTTTCAATCTCAACTAAAGCCTCAACAACTTTCTTTTCAAATTGCGTTCCTCTTTTTGAGTACAAGAAATTCATAACGCTATTAAAAGTTTCCTTTGTTGATTCTAAAAATGTGACAGTATTTGTGGTAGGAATTGATTGCTTATTTTTACTTGTAATTGTTTTTCTTTTAAATAGTGCATTGTGATAAATATTAACAACAGAAATGATTTTCGCACCATAATGGATTTTATCACTCGTAAAATGAAAAGGAAAACCCGTTCCATCTAACTTCTCGTGGTGATGCAAAATCATTTTTGATATTTCTTTGTAATGTGGATTCGGCGATAAAATTGTTGCGGCAATCTCTGGATGTTTTGAATATAATTTAAACTCAGATAAATCCATTTCATTTGCATTTTTAAAAAGCAATGTATCACTAAACCCAACTTTTCCTAAGTCGTGTAATGATGCTGCAATTCTTAGTTCAGTTAAACTTTCGTCCTTTAGCCCTAATTCTGTACCAATTTTTTCACATTTTTCAGTAAGAAATCTTGAATGACTACCATCGTAAAACTTTTCAGTCATCAAAACTATTCTATTCATTATATCTAAATTTGAAATAAACTGCTCCGCCAACTGATCGGAAAGCATTTCAATTAATTCATCTTGACTTTTATCGGTTTCCATATTTGAATTTAATTTAAATCTGTTATGTGAATTTTAATTTAAAGAAAATAACGAAATTTGATTTTAAAATTTCATTATTTTTTCTTCAACTCCTGCTTTTAAATTTGAGTATCTTGCAACTACAAACAAATAGTCAGAGAGACGATTTACAAATTTAACTAAAAATGGGCCAATATCATCATCTTCTGCTAAAGTTACTATCATTCTTTCTGCTCTGCGACTTACTGTTCGTGCAATTTGTAGCATACTCGAGGAGTGCGTTCCAGTGGGAAAAATAAAATTCCTAAGCTTTGGCAACTCTTCCTCGTACTTATCAATCATTTTTTCTATATCCAAAATGTCATTTTCATTGATTCTATCTATCTCAAATGGTGGTTTTGGGAAATATGGAGTTGCCAAATCGCTGCCCATTCTAAACAATTTGTGCATCACAATAAGCAAATCTTCCTTTATTTCCTCGTTTTCCTCAAAGCTATACACACTTCCAATAATTGAATTTACTTCATCTATGATGCCATAGCACTCTACTCTTGTGTGATTTTTTGGCACTCTACTGCCATTAAACAAACTTGTTGTGCCGTCATCACCTGTTTTTGTATAAATTTTCATATTTTTGTAATTTTAAGAATGTTCTAAATTAACAAATTTATCTTTATGTTAACCAAAATCAACCTATTATTTATTGGTGATATTGTCGGAGAGGATGCTTTACCTTTTTTGAAAGAGAATCTTGACAAAATTAAAACCAAATACAAATCAAACATCGTCGTTGTGAACGGTGAAAATATCAAGGAAGGCAAGGGAATTACCGAAACCGAAGCCAATTTCCTTTTCAACATTGGTGTTAGCGTTATCACTACTGGCAATCACGTCTGGGATAATTGGAAAGCTCGCCCGCTGCTCTCCAAAGATTCTCGCGTTATTCGTCCTTTGAACTATCCGCCTAATAATCCCGGTTTCGGTTACACGATTGTTGACATTGAGCCTGGTGTAAATATCGCCATTATGCAGTTGCAAGGCAGAATCTTTATGTCTCCTATCGATTGTCCTTTTAGAACTGCCGATCATTTTCTTAAATCTATTCGCGAGAAGACCGAAAACATCTTCGTCGATTTTCACGCCGAGACTACTTCCGAGAAAATTGCTATGGGCTGGTATCTTGACGGGCGAGTAAGTGCTGTAGTCGGCACTCATACTCATATCCAAACTGCCGATGCTCAAATTCTTCCTAATGGCACTGCTTATCTTTCCGATGTCGGTATGACCGGTCCTTATAATTCTGTTCTCGGTATGAGTAAGGATGTTTCTATCAAGAGAATGCTTCTTCAAACTCCCCAGAAATTTGAATTAGCCACTGGCGATCTTAAGATTAGTGGCGTCCATATTCAAATCGACAATCTTACGCATCAAGCAATGAGCATTCAGCCTTTTGTTTACCCTGATTTTCAAAGAGTTGCGTTCGTTTAGATGAGAGTATTAATCGGTACAAATAATAAACATAAACTCAAAGAGATTGAAGACATCTTCAATCTTTTTGATTTTCATAAATTCACTTTTCTTTTGCCAAATCAAATTAGCAACGACACTTTTGATATTAACGAAAACGGTTCCAGCTTTGAGGAAAATTCCAAAATCAAGGCTCGTGAGTTCTTTAATCTTTTTCATCTTCCCGTTATTTGTGATGATTCTGGTCTGCAAGTTGATGTTCTCGGTGGCGAGCCCGGTATTTTTTCTGCACGTTACGCTGGCGATAATGCCAATGATATTACAAATAGAAAAAAACTTATTACAAATTTGCTCAATCTTGGATTATCTCACGCCCCCGCTCGTTTTGTTTGCGGTATGACTTATTACGATGGCAATAATATGATTTATTCCGAAGGTTATTGCAATGGAAATGTAATTACGACTGAACTCGGCGAGGGCGGCTTTGGTTATGACCCTATTTTTATTCCTGACGGGCATAATATTACTTTTGCAGAGATTAATCAGATTGATAAAAACTCTATTTCTCATCGTGCTAATGCTATTCAGCATCTTATTCATAACCTTAATAATATAATATAAATGGAAAATATTAATCCTAACGCTTCCAATCCTAAGAATAATTTCCCAAACAATAAGAAATCATCGCTTGCGAGAAATATTATTACTTTCGTGATTTTTCTTGCTTCCGTTTATTTTGCATTTCGCGGCATTGATTTTCGTCTTCTTTGGAATTACATTATTAGCGCCAATTATTTCTACATCGTTCTTCCGCTCCCAATTATGATTTATTCCCATTGGCTTCGTGCTGTTCGTTGGAAGACTTTTCTTCTTCCTATTAATAATAATGTTAAGACCAGAAATCTTTTTGCAAGTGTAATGATTGGTTATGCAATTAACAATATTCTTCCTCGCGGCGGCGAAATTGTTCGTCCTTATGTGCTTGCTAAGCAAGAAAATATGTCTTTTTCCAGTACTTTTGCTACAATCGTTCTTGAAAGATTGCTTGATGTTTTTACTCTTCTCCTCCTCTTTGCTATTACTTTCTTCGTGCATAGCGAAAAGATAATTATGCTTCTTCCAAACAACATTGATTTTGTTAAAGTTACTTATTTATTGATTCTTATTTTTGTTCTGATTGTATTTTCTTTTTATCCCCCTATTACAAATTATCTTTTAAATAAACTTATTAAGCCTTTTTCTAATAAATTTTATCTCCGCATTCACGATATTTTCGAGAAGTTTAGATTAGGCTTTGCCGTGATTAGAAATCCCCGATTATATGCTAAAATTATTATCGAATCTCTTCTTATCTGGTTTTTCTATTCTCTCCCTCTTTATATAATGTTTTATGCATTTGATTTCTCCTCTCAAGGAATGTCCTTCACCGATGCTATTCTTCTTCTCGTTGCTTCTGGTATTAGCTTTTCTATTGCTCCAACTCCTGGTTCTATTGGTGTTTTCCATTGGATTGTTAAGATTATTCTCGTTAAGTTTTATGGAGTTAGTGGCGAGCAGGCTCTCGCTTATGCTACTGTTAATCACGGCGTTAATTATCTTCTTCAAATCTTTCTCGGCGGTTATTTTATCGTTAAGGATAAGACTTGGGACACAATGTGGAATAAACCATCTAACAAATAATCTATTCTTTTTTAAATAATTACTATATTAGATGGTTTTTTCAATCGTCTTGTTAATGTTTTTGCTAATTATTTTTTTAATATTATTATATATTTTTATAATTATATTAAATTATACGCCAACGCTACCAGGATTTATTATTGCAATATTACTTTGTCCGCTTTCTACACCATTCTTTCTTGCTTTTATATAATACTCTATTCGTTCTGCAAGAGATACTCCTATATGTTTATAAGATGTTTTGGAGACTACATCAAGTATTCTATAATTTATTTCAGCACCGACTTTAGTATATATAATAAATTGTGTAGTAGGACCATTACCATTTCTATTCCATCTCAATTCAATTGTTCCATCTCCATTAATTTCTGCAATTAATTCATTCGGTTCAACAGGATTAATAGGATATTGACCGCCTTCACGAGTAGAAATACCTAATTGAGCTTTCAATGCAGTAGTTACATTAGGATTTGCTTGTATTTTATTAACTACGACACGAACATTTTGAATGATAGAAGCTTTTGTCGTATTTTTTGTGTCAACTGCTCCAGCAAGGGCTGCCTTTTTTGCTTCTACATCATTAAGATTACTTGTGTATATCGACTGCAATGTAGTAATTGGTGTTAAATCACCAGCTACTAAATCAAGTGCAGCAAGATTTGCATTTGCAACTGTCGTAAAATTTTGCAACCAAATCGTAAATTCTGAATCCTTTCGAGGATAATAAGAATATGCCATATTCACTCCATTATTTTATTTAATAATTTGTTTATTATATTTATTTTTTATATTCAAAATATTAGTAATATTTAAGATTATACTTTTATATTTTATTTTTGTATTAGTGCATTTTGTTTTTGCATTAATGCATTTTATATTTGCATTAGTGCATTTTGTTTCTGCATTAGTGCTTTTTATATTTGCATTAGTGCATTTTGTTTCTGCATTAATGCTTTTGCTTTTTGCATTAGTGCTTTTTGTTTCTGCATTAATGCTTTTTCTTTTTGCATTAGTGCTTTTTTAATATGCAATGCTTAATTTTATTATATTTCTATTATCTATATTATTATAACTGTTTATTTTATAATTATTTATGTTATTTATAATAATTATTTAAGCAATATCTATATCTACTATAATCTGATTACGTAAAATATCATCATATACTTCCCTTTTCCTAATTAATTTTGCTTCTCCATTATAGATCATTACCTCTGCTGGCTTATAACGTGAATTATAATTAGATGACATCATAAATCCATAAGCACCAGCATTATAAAATCCAAGAATATCTCCAGTGTGAATTTCATTTATTTTCCTATTCCAACCAAAAGTATCAGTTTCACAAATATAACCAACAACTGTATAAATTTTGGGTCGCCCTGTAGGATTGCTAACATTAATGATATTATGATAAGAGTTATAAAACATAGGTCTAATTAAATGATTAAAACCAGAATCGATAGATGCAAACACTGTAGAAGTAGTTTGCTTAATCGCATTGACTTTTACAAGAAAGAAACCTGCCTCGCTCACCATAAATTTACCAGGTTCAAACATTAAAATAAGTTCTTTACCATAAATTTTTGTAAATTCATTAAATTTTGCAGACATTTCACTACCAAAAAGCTCAATATCCGTCTCGTAATCATCAGGTTTATACTTCACCTTAAAACCGCTACCAAAATCAATATAATTTAGATTAGGAAATTCCATCGCTATATTAAATAAAATATCTGCCGCTTGCATAAAAACATCAATATCAAGAATATCACTGCCAGTATGCATATGAATACCATTAATATTTATCTTCAATGTTTCAACTAATCTCTTTACAAGGGGAATTTGATGAATAGATATACCAAATTTAGAATCAATATGACCAACAGAAATGTTTGAATTACCGCCAGCAAGAATGTGGGGATTAATGCGAATACATATAGGCACAGAATTATGAAATGTACCAAAGTATTCAAGAATCTCAATATTGTCTATATTAATCTTAACGCCGTATGAAATAGCTTTTTCTATCTCCTTAATAGAAACAGAATTAGGAGTATAAAGAATATCTTCTGGACGAAAACCAGCATCGAGAGCTAATTTAACTTCCTGAATAGAAACAGCATCAAAACCGCTCCCTAATTTATTGAAAACCTTGAGAATTGATAAATTTGTTAATGCTTTACCGGCATAATTAATCTTGAGCTTAGGAACATTAAAGGCATTCTTCATCTTATTATATTGTGAAATAATCTTTTCAACATTGTAGATATAGACAGGACTTCCAAATTCATTTACTATATCAAGAGCATCAATGCTACCTATGTAATATCTATTATTTATTAAATCCATACGAATATTTTTGTTTAGTAAAATAATTAAATACAAATATAACATAATCCAATTAAATATTGTATATTTGTAAAAAATATTTTTACTAATATCAAAAAAAATTGTATGAGAAGAATTGGAATATTTGGTGGGACATTTGATCCAATGCATATTGGACATTTATTTATAGCTAATGAATTTATAAAGGAATTGATTTTAGATAAAATAATTTTTGTTCCTGCTTATATATCACCTCATAAAATTGATATAAATCCTTTATTTCCTACTGAAATTAGACTTGAAATTATAAAAAAATCTATTGTAGATAATAATAAATTTATGTTAGATGATTTTGAGATAATGAATAATATTCCATCATACACGATAAATACAATAAATCATATTAAAGAACAATATCCTAATAGTAATTTATATTTATTGATTGGTACAGATCAATTATTGAATTTTCATAATTGGTATAAATACGATGAAATTTTAAAATTGACTACATTAGTTGTTGCACGCAGACATACAGAAATAAAAATTATTAATGAAAATATAAAATATATTGAATTAAATAATGAATATATTGATATTTCTGCAACTGACATTCGTGATAAAATAAAAAATAATAATGATTGGACAAGATGGATTCATCAAAATGCAATTGAAACAATAAATAATTATGTTTTGACTAATGATATTATTGGATAATTGATTATGAATTATGTTAATAAAAGAAATGGACTAATTATTACTTTAAAAAATAAAGGAATCACGAATGAAAAAGTACTAAATGCTATTGCAAATGTTCCCAGAGAAATATTTGTGATAGATAAATTTATTGATAAAGCTTACGAAGATATTTCATTACCTCTCTTTCTTAATCAAACTATATCCCAACCTTATACAGTTGCCAGAATGACTGAACTATTAGACATATTTCCTAATTGTGAATTACTTGAAATTGGTACAGGAAGTGGTTATCAAGCTTGCATTCTTGCCGAGCTTGGTTGCAAAGTTTTTTCTATTGAAAGAATTAATAAATTGAGTGAATATGCAAGAGTCAGAATTGAGAAATTAGGCTATAATATTCAACTTAAAGTGGGAGACGGCACTCTCGGCTGGGATAATACGAAGAAATTTGACAGAATTATTGTTACTGCCGCCGCTCCAACTATTCCCGAAACTCTTTTATCTATTCTAAAGACAAATGGCATACTTGTAATTCCCGTTGGCGATAGAGAAAAACAAGAAATGACTAAAGTAATTAAAAAAGAAAATGATAATTATACAATTGAGAAACATAATTTCTTCAAATTCGTTCCATTAATTGGCAAAGAAGGTTGGAAATGATTAGTTTGGAAGAGTATAAAAAAGAATATCATCAATACAATTTTCCTTTAATCGCAATCGTAGGACCAACTGCCTCAGGAAAGACAGATTTATCCTTAAGAATATACGAAGAAATCCAATCAGAAATAATTTCTGCCGATTCCCGACAGATTTATAAACAGATGAATATCGGAACTGCCAAACCCCGAAAGGAAATTCTTGAGAAATATCCACATCATTTAATAGACTTTTTGGATTTAGATGAAGATTATTCCGTTGGAAAATATGTAGAAGATGCCCAAAATGTAATTGCACAGCTATATTCTCAAGATAAATTACCAATAATCTCAGGCGGAACAGGTTTATACATAGATTCTCTCTGTGGAGATTTCTTTCAAACAAATTTTGAATCGACAAATCAAGAAATTAGAGATACTTTAACTGATGAATTAAAGCGATTTGGAAATGATTACCTTTATAAAAAGCTTTTAGAAGTTGATAAAAAATCTGCCGAGAAATATAATGACAAAAATCCAAGGCGAATTTTACGTGCTTTAGAGTTTTATTATTCTACAGGAATGAAATTTTCTGATGCACAAGAAGAATTCACAACTAAATCCAAATATTCTACGCTTTACTTTGGCATTAATTACCCACGTGAAGAGTTATATTCAAGAATTGACAGACGCGTTGAACTTATGATAGATGATGGACTTGTTCAAGAAGTGCAAGAAATACTCAATTCACACTACTCATCCGACTTAAACTCGCTAAATACTGTAGGCTACAAAGAAATAATTGAATATTTGAAAGGTAATTATTCGTTAGATTTTGCAATTTCCGAAATACAAAAGAATACCAGAAGATATGCCAAGAGGCAATTAACTTGGTTTAGAAGAAATCAGAATATTTTTTGGATTGAGCCCAAAGATTTGTCAAATTTTAGTATTTTGAATTTTCTACAAAAGTTGAAATATGAAAAGATTCAAAATTGATATACACATACAAATAATTATTGGTTTACTTCTGGGAATAATATTTGGATTGCTTTTTCCAATCAATCAAAATAAAGTAACTTTTGAATACACATATCAAGGTAACACACAAAATGCAATCGTTTCAAATTTCGACTCATTAAATATTTCGATTTTACAACATAATTCAGTTATCTCTAACAAAGTATTCAAGCAAAATTCTCAAAAAACAATTATAACTTATTTTGAAAAAAGCAAGAAAGACAATCCAGACTATAATATTCAATTCAAATTCTACAATAAAAATAACATCCACGAATATAATAATATAGTTAAGTTAGAACCTCAAAAGACATTAGCCACAATTATTAAACCGCTTGGAACAATATTTATCAATCTGCTTACGATGCTGGCAATCCCTCTTGTTTTGACCACTTTGATTGTTGGTTCAGCGAGCTTAGGCGATACGAAAACTTTTGGCAAAATTGGAGCAACAACATTAGTTTTGTATATGGCAACTACTGCCGTAGCATTAACAATCGGCGTTTTTCTTGCAGATTTAATCAAACCTGGACTTGCAATCAGCCAATCCACCAAGGACTTAATCAGCCTGACTCCAGTTGATTTACTCACTAATACAAGTAGTATAAAATTTGATATTTTTGAGTTTTTAACAAGCATTTTCACAAAAAATATATTTGCTTCAATGGTTGGCGCCGAGATGTTGCAAATTGTATTTTTCGCATTATTTTTTGGATTAACATTATTATTTGTGCCGAAAGCAGACTCCGAAATAATTACAAATTTCTTAAATGCTCTCTCCAATGTTTTGATTAAAATGGTTGAATTAGTAATGAAATTTGCTCCAATTGGAGTATTTGCATTAATTTCATTCACCATAGCAGATTTTGGAATTTCGATTTTACAAACACTTTTGATGTATGTATTTACAGTTGTTCTCGGCTTATTTATTCATACGATTTTCACTTATGGAATAATACTAAAAATTGCAACTAAAGCTTCATTTTTCAAATTTATAAAAAAAATTCAAGACGTTTGGATTGTCTCATTTTCAACAAGTTCGAGTGCCGCAACTCTTCCAGTTACGATTGAGACAGCAGAAAAGGAATTGAAAATTCCGCGTAATATTGCATCTTTTGTTTTGCCGCTTGGTGCAACAATAAATATGGATGGAACAGGACTATATCAAGGTGTGGCAGCAATATTTATTGCTCAATTTTATGGTATGGACTTGTCGATTGCTCAACAATTAACTATAATTTTTATGGCTGTTTTGGCGTCTATTGGCACTGCACCAGTTCCAGGAGTTGGCTTAATAATGCTAATTGGCATTTTGCAAAGCGTTGGAATACCAATCGAGGGAATAGGAATTATTTTGGGTGTTGATAGAATTTTGGATATGTTAAGGACAATTACAAATGTAACAGGTGATTTGGTTGTGGCATCTACAATAAATCAAATATATTCTACCAAAAACAATGATTATAAGAATTTTTTGTAACTATTATAATATTTGATTTGTTTAACGATGATAAAAAGTTTTAAATAGAGAAATATTAATTTTTTTAAAATATAAGGAATAAAATGAAGAAATACTTTACTTCGCTAATTTTATTAATGTGTTTGCTTTTTATGGCTAACACAATTTTTTCCCAAGATTATTTTGGGCAGATTCCATTCCCTACTGGAGAAAATGGGCAAATAATTGCAGTAGATTTAAACAATTATGTTTATATCGGTGTTTGGGGCAAGGGAATTATGAAATCCACTGACCAAGGTAGCAATTTTATTGCAAAAAATAATGGTTTAAACGATCTTCTTATACAAGATATTACAGTAACACAAGCTGGGAAGATTTATGTCGCCACAATGACTGGAGGCATTTTCCGTTCCAATGATGGTGCAAATACTTGGAGTGCTGTCAATAATGGGCTTAAAACACTGAACGTTACAGCAATAAAAGAGTTTCCTAATGGAATGATGATTGCTGGCACTTATGGGCACGGCATTTTTTATTCCACTGATGATGGAGCAAATTGGATTCAGTCCAATTTATATTTGCCTTATCGTGCAATTAGTGCAATAGAAACTACTCGCTATGGAAATATTATTGTAGGAACTTATGGTGCGGGTGTTTTTCTTTCTCGCGATACTCTAAAAACTTGGAAAAAAAGTAATTCGGGATTAGGTAATCTTTTTATACATAAATTTGCTAAAAATACTGTTGGTGATATTTTTGCTGCAACAAATGGCAAAGGAATTTATATTTCCCCAAATGAAGGGCTAACTTGGGGTCAGAAAGATACTGCAAGCATAAATGATATGAACACCACTTGCATTATTATTACAGGAAGCAACGAAGAGCTTATCGGCACTCGTAATGGTGGAATTCAATATTGGGATGCTAACGTTTATAGGACTTGGAGAACTCCATTTCAGCCAATGATTGGCATCAATTCTTTTGCAAAATCAAGCAATAATAGAATCTATGCCGTTGGAACAGACGAGAAAGTTTATATGACTGAAGATAATGGTAGAAAGTTTGTCCCACTTGGAGCATTTAAAACTGGTGAAAATATTCAAGTTTTTGCCCCAAAAAATAACATAGTATTATCACAATATGCAAATGGTTCAACATATTTTTCAAATGATAATGGTCAAACTTGGCAGATTACAAATCTTCCTAACAAATCGCTTAATGCTGCTGTTTATACTAATTCAAATACTTATGTAGTTGGTTTGCTAAACGGCTTATTTACTTCTACCGATGGTATTAATTGGACACAATCTACTCGATTGGTAGACACTACAGTCGTTTCTATTGCTCATTACAATGGCTTTATGATGATTTCAACTGAATATGTTAAAATACCACAAGAAGGACAAGAACCACCTCCGCCCGTTGAAAAGTTGTTTATTTCTATTGATGGTGGTGCTACTTTGACTGAAGCCGCATATCCATCAACTGGCTCGCGATGTGACAAATTAAAAATTGCTACTAATGGCAATATTTTCGGAAAATTTGGAGAATCAATATATCGCTCCACAAATAATGGTACTACTTGGACTAAAACCACCGACCCTGGATCTGCTTCAACATATCTACAAGATTTTGATTTAGACAATTCCAACTTTGTTTTTGCTGCTACAAGCGATGGGTTATATCGTTCACAAGATTTTGGACAAAATTGGACATACAATTCTATTAGTTATTTAAGCCAAAATAAATTGAATGTTGTTAAAGTTGCAGCATCACCAAATGGGAAAATATATGCCGTAGCAAGTTTTGCCCGTGATATATATCCAGCTTATGGTATATGGACTTCCACTAATAGTGGATTTGATTGGGACTCTATTAATACAAGTGTAACCTCTAATCCAAATATCAACCTTGCATTTTCACCTGAAGGCACTATGTTTATGGGTTCTAATGTTTTAAATAGATATTATGACCCTTATACAATGGAATCGCCTGAGGGTATTTATCCTGAAAATCAAGCAAAAGGAATTGATCTTAATCCCACTTTGATTTGGTCTACAAAACCCAAGGCTGAATTATACGAAATGCAAATTTCGGAAGTTGAGAACTTTGCATATTTAAATGAATATGTAGTTCAAGCTGATTCAACTTATTTTTTAACTGATACATTGGACTTTAACAAAATTTATTATTGGCGAGTGCGGTCTAAAACATTTGGCTCATATAGTAATTGGTCGGAGACATTTACATTTTCAACTAAACTTAATGCACCTGTTTTAATTGCTCCTGAAAAAAATTCCACTGGTGTTAGCGTTAATCCAAATTATCTTTGGAATGCGGTTCCAAATGCTGAATTCTACGAATTCCGATTGGCTTCTGATGAAAACTTTGATGATATTATTTTCTTTGCGGACTCTCTAAAAGATACTACTTTAACTTCTATTGAATTGCAACCAGATGCAACTTATTATTGGCAAGTTAAAGCAAAGAATGAATTTAGCGTGAGCGATTGGAGCGAGGCTTGGATGTTTAAGACTACTTTTGGCGCTCCGCAGCTTATCTTCCCTCCTAATGATACTTTGAATATTGTTTTCAATCCTACTTTCAAATGGGGAAAAGTAGAAAATTCAACTTATTATTTACTTCAATATTCCAAAAATGATGACTTTTCAGATTCCATTGAAGTTAAAATTCAAGAGCAAGAATATTTAGCTGACACTTTAGAATACTATACTAAATATTATTGGCGTGTTAAAACTGGTAGCGACGAAGGCGAAAGCGATTTTTCACCTATTTGGAACTTTACTGTTTTGGCTGCTCCTGTTGTGCTTTTATCTCCAAATAATGATGCTTACAATATTTCTACAGCCCCAAATTTGTCATTTGCTAAACAAGATAATTTTAATGATTATCAAGTAGTTGTAGGTTTAGATGAGAATTTTGAGCAAAATGTTATAGACACATTAATCAATGTTGATAATCTCAATCTTACCAACCTACAAGGTTTTAAATCTTATTATTGGAAAGTTCGGATTAATCAAACTCCAACTTTGGGCTACTGGTCTGATGTTTTCAAATTTACAACTATGATTAATCAACCTGTTTTGCGTTTTCCTGAAAATCACAGCAAAAATCTGCCTTCCGAAATTCAATTCCTTTGGTTCCCCCAAGAAGGTGCTAATCGATATTTCTTGCAAATCGCTCGCGATGCTACTTTCAACGATTTGATTTTGAGTGTTGATTCAATCCAAACAACTTCCTATACTGCAAATGGATTTGCATTCAAAGAAAAGTACTATTGGCGTGTTAGAGCAAGCAATGATTTAGGTTTCTCGGAATGGTGCGAACCTTGGGACTTTGAAACAAGTAGTGTTCGACCAACTTTATTGAGACCCGCAGATAATTCAATGAATTTGGAACCACCAATAATCCTTGAATGGAGCGAAATTGACGAAGCAGATTCCTACTTCCTTCAAATTGCAAGTGATATTGATTTCAATGATTTAATTATTAGTCAAGATAAATTAACATCCAATCAATACGAATTTCAGGCTGATTTCGAAAAAATGTATTTCTGGCGTGTAAGTGTTAAAATTGGTGAATATCAATCAGAATGGTCTACTATTTGGAATTTCCAAACTGGAGTAAATTCTGTTAAATACATTCATTCGAACAATTATCCTATCTATCCAAATCCAGTTAACGATAAATTTATCGTGATAAATGCTAACGAACCTGTTTATAATATTACTGCAGTTGATATTCTTGGTAATAATATTAAACTTCAAAATATTACTATCACTAACAATGCAATTGAAGTTGATGCAAGTAATTTATCAAAAGGTTACTATAATCTTCTAATTGATTTTGGAACAAGAATAGAAGTAGTAAAAATGATAAAAGAATAAATCACTACTATTTTAAATATGTTTAGTTACTCCCTTCAACCCTATGCTTAAGCATAGGGTTATTTTTTTTCTTGTCAAATTGTAGGACAAGAGATTGCTCTGCCTTGATAAATTTTCTTTTTAACCTTCCGAAGGTTTCAAACCTTCGGAAGGTTCTGTAATAAAAATATACAATTAAATGGGCGAATTGGTGTTTTCAGATGTCCTACATCTCGCAGATGTAGGAAATCTAAATAGACACTTTCTAAATGTTTTTTATTTTAAGTAATATATTATTAATACCATTTGTGAAAGAATACATTATAAGCAAAGCTGGAGTCCATCAATGAGATGAACTCCAGCAGATAAAAATCTAACAAAAACGCAATGTTTTTCTTGATTTTTATTTAAGCTCACTACTCGCAATGTTAATTTATTAATAACTTTTAATTAGTGAGCTTCTTTTTTTGAGGTTTATTGTAAGTTAATGTTAGTTATGTACTAACAATTCATTGATATTATTTTTTGCCTTTGCCAAATTTGTTGCCAGTACCTGTTCCAGTGCCATCTTTTTTCTTTAATTGTGATTTTTTTGCTGTGCCATCGCAATTTGGATTACCGTAATTTATCCCACTGCCATTTGCTTGGAGAACGCTGCCAACAACTTTAGAAGTTGGAGCATTTACTCCTGTTCCTGCTTTGCTTCCCTTATATTTATTTTGGGAATAATTTGGGTTGTCAACGTGCAATCTTGCTCCGTTGCCTTTTCCATTTTGTGATCCAGTTGGATTTTGAGCCATTGTTACTGTTGTGAATGCGAACAATGTAGCTGCTGCGAGAATCATTAATTTTTTCATTTTACACCTTTTTTGGTTTTGTTTAACAAATGTAAAATAAATAATTCAAAGACTGTGCCAAACTTTGTAGAGTGCGGTTATATCAGTATCTACAGGTTTTTTGCTGTTTATTGACTCTCTAATATTATCTGCTTTATTGCAAATTTGGTCGAGTGTTTTCGACAAAACTTGCCTATTGTCTGAAGAAATTAATTGCTTAAACACAAAACAAATATTAAAGTATGAAATAAAATTATGCTACTTTAAAAGGATATTTAGTATTAACTAAATAATTATTTTTATTAATATTTATTGTAATTTAAAAATAATTTGTTAATTTTTAAAGAATTTATTTTTTATTACTTAAATTTTGGAGTTTTTATGCTTAAAAAATCATTACTCATTGCTGTATTTTTATGTGCAGGAATTTTATTCGCTCAAGACGAAAAGAAAGACGATTTCAAATGGTTCGGTACTGTTTATCTAAGACCAAACCTTGACGCCAGAGATTTTTCCAACAAAACACACCCCATTTTCTACACAATGCAAAGAATTGCATTTGGATTTGAAAAAGAAATTTGGCCCAATATTTCTGTTTATGCGCAAGCTATGGATAGTCGTGTTTGGGGACAACCTCAAAATGCCCGTAAAAGCATTGCTAATTTAGACCTTCACCAAGGTTATGTGAAATTTGACAAATTATTTGGTGCTCCAGTTTCTTTAAAACTCGGTAGAATGGAATATAATTTTGTGCCAAAAATATTGGCTAATTCCAATTGGCAAGATGTTCCGAGTGCTTTTGATGGTTTTGATGCAACATTCAAATTAGGAGAAAGTGCTAAACTTGATGTATTTGGTGCACAAGTTGTCAATTCTAATGCCTTTATCGCTCTGCCTCAACCTTCTAATTATACATATCCGGCCGCTCCAGATCCAGGTTATTATATGGGTGGTGCTACTTTAAAATGGGATATTTCCAAAGGTCAATCATTAGTGCCAATTATTATGCACGAAACTCAAAGCAGAGTAGAAAGCAAGTACAATGAATTAACAAAAACTTCTGTAGCCGCTGATTATTTCTATAAAAATAGCAAATTAGATATTTGGTTACACGGCGGTTATATGATGGGGAAAACAGTATCAAGTGCCGCAAGCAAATCAGAAAAAAACATTGCTGCTTTTGGTGCTCACGCATTTATTGGCTATAATCTTGGTATTGTTAAACCTGTTTTATTAATTGATATTAATTCCGGTACTAAAAAAGAAGATCAAGCAAAAAACAATAATTTATATATTAGCAGTTTTTCAGGAAAACATATTTTTTTAGGTGATGCTGATTATTTTGTTAATATGGCTACTGCTACTCAAGGTCTGGGTGTAAATGATTTTGGAGCTAAATTTATTTTCAACGAAAAAAATCCTCTTAGCTTTTATGTTGCGGGTCATTATTTCTTAACTAATGTTCCTGGCGTTGATGCTGATCTCAAAGAAACAAGTGATTTAGGAACTGAGATTGATTTAAATTTGAAATATACTTATAGCAAGAAAATGTTCTTTGATTGGGGCGTGTGTGCGTTTATGCCTGGTGAAATCACTAAGCAAGTTTACAAGATTTCTGATGTTGATTTATCTGATGTTCATTTAAGAGAAGATATGGGCTTATACTCATATTTCAGAATTATGTTTAATTTCTAATTATTACGATGACTATTAAACGCCTACTATAAAATTAATTGACTCTGTCTCATAAGTCAGTTTTGCAGTCATTCCCACGAAAGTGGGAAGTAATTCCGAAGGGATGATAATATTATAGTTCATAAAGTTTGTAAAGTTTGTAAAGTT
>DYLM01000035.1 GCA_020722095.1 Chloroherpeton thalassium | reverse complement strand
ATTTTTATTAATCAAATTTTTCTTAATTTACATTTTTTAAGGAATACAAAACTATGAAAGATATTCAATTATGTGGTATGGGCAATGGTTTGGTGGATTTGCAATATATGATTCCCACCGAAACAATGGCTGAATTTGGTATGATGAAGGGAGAAATGCGATTGATTGACGATAATGAACGCAATAGAATTAACGAGTTTTTCAACGAACATCACTACACAATTTGCAGTGGCGGTTCTGCGGCCAATTCTGTTATTGCTTTTGCTCAATTGGGTGGAAAAGCAGCTTACTCGACAGTTCTCGGTAATGATGATTTTGGTCACTTTTATGCGAACGAATTTCGTGAACTGAAAATCGAACTTTCGGCTGATATAATTGAAAATAATCCCACAGGTATTTGCCATATATTTATCGCTCCCGATTCCGAGCGAACAATGCTCACCTCTTTGGGGGCAACTGCTTTATTCTCCCCAAAAAATGTAGATGAGGATATTATTGCTCGTTCTGAATGGGTGTATATCGAAGGTTATAAGTTCTCGCAACAATCCAGCACAGAAGCAGTTTATAAGGCAATTGAATTTGCAAAAAAGCATAATACTAAAATTGCATTTACTTTTTCGGATGTATTCATTACAGAAAACTTCCGTGAAAATGTTGAAAAAGCTTATAAGCAAGCTGATTTAGTTTTTTGTAATGCCAACGAAGCAATGTCGTTCACAGGTGAAAAAAGTTTGGAAAACGCTAAAAAGAAAATTTTTGATAGTATAGAAAATGCTGTAGTTACCAATAGCGAAAATGGCTCAAGTATCAAATTTGGTAGCGAAATTTTTGATGTTCCTGCCTATCCTGCCACTCCGCTGGATTCCACAGGAGCGGGCGATATGTTTGCTGGTGCTTTTTTATATGGAATGATTGTTGAAAAGGATATTCACTTTGCTGGACATTTAGCTTCGCTTTGTGCTGCTAAAATTGTTTCCAAATTGGGTGCAAGAATGGATGAAGATTATGATGAAATCAAACAGCAAATAAGAGAAGAGCTTCAAAACAAACAAAAATAAAAAACTCATTAACTATGAAAAGAACTAATATTATTAAATATATTTATCAAACATTGTTTTTAATTGTGATAAGTTCATCAAATTTATTTTCACAATCTGGCATAACTTACTCGGAATTTATTCGCAGAATTAATGATTTTTTTAATGCAGAAATGATTGAAGATTTGCATTCCAGCTTCTCAAATACCGAAAAAATCACTATTTGGAGTTGGGATGTGGGGGATTTCTCCGATGATGGACATAATGATTTGGCAATTACATATAAAATTAACGGAGACCGCCAGCCGATAGTTTATTTACGAATGTTTGCCGATGTTGATGGGTATTTTGTTAAAGTAGGGGAGTTCTCTTTTAATTTTATTGATTTGCCATTAGAGGTTGGCACAAATATCAAAGATGGCACTTGCTTTGTATCGCAGAAAATCAAGGCAGATAATTGGAAAATTCTCGGTTACAAATTAATAAATGGAGCTTTGCTTTTTAAAGAGGAGTATGCATCTCAGAAAATAGAAGATTTTTCGGTTGATACCAAAACTGATTATTACAATTTGTGGAAATCTGTTAAAATATTAAACAATAAAAATAATATTGTTTATAATTCAAAATATTATAATATTCCAAGTTATTCTCGTGGTAGATTGTTGTTTCATGGATTTAATAATATTGTTAAGCTCAACGAAGTTGATTTCGTAAATAAAGGTGCATATTTTTGGGATGGTCCAACTGATTGTAGTGCCGAAGTCTCTTCAGCTTATGATGACGATTTTCTTTATTTTCATATAAATGTTGTTGACGATTTTATTGTTCAGAAAAAATGCGATACTTGCACTGGTGAGTGCATAAATATCTGGTTTGATTTATCCAATATGCCAAAAGCAAAATTTTGGAATATCGAGAAAAACAAACTTTTTGTAAATGATTCGATGAGCAATGCTCTATTTAATTTCAAAGTTTTTCCGGGAGATTTTTTGGATTTTCCGCCACAAGTTCAGTCATTTTCTAATGATTATTTAACTTCGTTGCAACAAATTTCCACAAATCAAATCAAAGCAAGTGCGAACTTGACTGATTATGGCTATGCTGTGAAGGTAAAAATCCCATTTAGCTTGCTTTCATTTGACATAACAGATATAAACCAAGAGCCTTACGAAATGGCATGTACAATTGAAGTTCAAGATATTGATAATGAATTTCGCCCAGAAGAGGCAACAATTATTGCTACATCGCAATTTAACTATTCTAATAGTTCTACTTTTGGAACTCTTACTTTTGTTCCAAATAATTCTTGGTATGGAGAGTGCAATAATATTTATCGGCAAGATATTTACCAAACTTTGCTGGAATTTGGCTTTTAATAGCAAACTATTATTTTGTTAAAGATGTAATGATCCAACAAATTATGTTCCTCTAATATCAAGTCGAATGAATTATTACTGTCTTTCCATCTTTTAATTGGTCTGAACTAAATTGATTAGAAATAAAAAAAATGCCCAACATTTTAATTGCTGGACATTTTGATTAATAAAATAATAGGAAATATTGGGCAAAATCAATTACCTTTTGATGAATGTTTGAATTTCCTTCCCAATTTTAACGAAATATAAGCCATTTGCAAAATTTGAAATATCTATTTTTGTAGAATTTCCTTCGGGCAATGCTTGGTTGAACAAAACCAATCCCAGAGAATTATAAATTACTAAATTTGAGCTTGATGGATAATTTGCAATCTCAATAAAATTAGAAGATGGATTAGGATAAATTCTAAAAGTAGCAGTACTTTGGTCTGTAACTGTACTTGGATGAGTGGAATTACCTTTTACTTCAAAGCTATAAGTATTTGGCTCACCATTGATTGTAAGCACAATATTTGCTGACTTAGCTCCCTCAGTTTTAGGAGAAAATGCTATGCGGAAATTGGAAGTACTTCCTACGTCAACAGTCAGTGGCAAAGTAGATTTGACAGAGAATTCATCGGCAGTAGCCCCACTGTTTGGAACAACTTCATAGCTAAGAACATTCACTGATGCATTGCCCGTACCAATTAATTTAACGAATTTATTCTTTTCTTTGTGGTTTTCTACATCACCAAAATCAATTGGAGTTTCATCAACAATTGCAATTTCTCTTTTAACTGATGCTTGGGAGAAAGGAAAATCAAGATAAGTTAATGACTCGCCAAATTGCCATAGTCTAACATAAGGATCATAAATTTGGTGAGAACCTAAAACATAGAAATATCCTGCTTTGGAAGATAAATATTTCCAAGTGACGCCATTATCTTCGGAGTAATGAATTTCACCGCTTGAGAATAATATGTATTGCTTATTACTATTTGCAGGCGAAAATAGATGCACAGGAATTTTGCCTGAAGCAGTAAAGTTCAAGGTTGGATGATTTTTCCAAGTTTTTCCATCAGTTGTCATAGCCAAAAAGCGATTTGTATTAGTTGTTTTACCATCAGAAAGAACAGCGATACCGGTACTTTTATCAATAAATGACAATTCTGTAACCATATAACCAGCACTTGAAACTACTGATACTTCCCAAGTCTTGCCTCGGTCGGGTGAGTAAAAAATTCTACCTTTATTTGTGCCAAACCAGATTTCATCTCCTTTAAATTGACCGCTACCAACTAATCCATCTTCATCTGAAAAAGGAAGTGGCAAAGAAGTTATTTGGTACCAAGTGTTACCACCATCGGGTGTTGTGGCACATCCCCATCTGTTAGAGTTTGGTTTAGGATCGCCAAGGAAGATACCATTATTATCATCCCAAAAATGCACAAAGTTAATAAAACCTGTAACTTGACTTAAGTCTGTCATAACCCAATGTGCCCCACCATCTGTAGTACTTAAAAGTTGTGATGTAGCAACATCATCAGTTGAACCAGTACCAATAACAGCAGATTGAGTATTAAAAGCGTGAACAGCATAAACAGGATTGGAATTAATTTGATCTCCTCGTAATTCTCCATTGGTGATATTTCCATAAAATCCACGATTATAGATTTCATCATTACCAACAAACCATCCGTTTGCCTTATCGAGCATTTGGAAAGCATTAGGTCTCATATATTGCAATGGCATTGTATAATCAACCAAAACATCAAATTCATTATCAGTTTCAATACTTAATGGAATTTCAATTAATTCATAATTTACATAATTATTATCAGCTTTAATTTCCACCAATAGAGGAATTATTGCCGAGAACCATGGGCAATTTTCATCAATTTCAATATCAAAGTCCATAATGGAAGTGCCGTCAGTGCCAATTGTTCCGATGTTTTTTGTATTATTAGTAAGTTTAATCCATTCATCGTAAGCACTTACAGTAATTGTTGTATTAGTTGCTTCAGATAAATAGTTGATTAAATCTAATTTTACTGAATGCACATCGAAGTTTTTGATAACATTATCGCCCGATAAATACGAATTTCGGACAGCAATGCCTGGCACTTTTCTGGTTTCGTCTTTGTAATTATATCTTACTGCATCATAAGCATTTACCATACCAAAATAATATGGACGAGCGGCGTCAGAAGGAGCAATGGTATTGCTTACGGTGGAACGTAATTGCATCATTAACTTTACTGGAGACCAATCTGGATGAATAGATTTCAACAAGCCAACTACTCCAGCAACATTAGGTGAAGACATAGAAGTGCCCGACATATATTCATAAGAATTATCAGGTACCGTGGAAAATATTTGTTCGCCAGGTGCCCACACATCAACTAATACACCATATTCTGAAAAATCCGATGGTTTATTAGTTGTAGTTGAGCCAACTACAAGCACGTTAGGAAAACAAGCAGGATATAATTTATTTGCATCTATATATGATGATGTGTTGCCCGCCGCCACAACAATAACGCTCCCCATCTCATAAGCTTGATTAATTACATCTTCTTCGGCGGGACTGTAGCCAGGTCCACCCCAACTGCAATTAATTACATCAGCTTTCATCTTTGCTGCATATAAGATCCCCGAATATCCATCGATAATGTCGCCAATATTCGGATTATCAGCACCAACTTTCACGGGTAATATACTGCAATTAAAGCCGGGGCTGGCAATTCCTTTTCCGTTATCCGTTACGCCAGCAGCACATCCAGCAACGTGAGTGCCGTGCGAATTATTGGCAAAAACTGACCTTGTATCATTATCTGGCAATAGTGTTGTTGAACCACTATTAATATCTCCAACAAAATCCCAGCCGTGGACATCATTTACAAAGCCGTTATGATCATCGTCAATATTATTGTTCGGATTTTCATAAATATTTGTCCAAATATTGTCATTTAAATCTTCGTGTGTCCAATCAATTGCACTATCCACGATGGCAATTTTTACTTTTGGGTCGCCTTTGGTAATGTCCCAAGCAGAAGGCAACTTCATAACAAATAGTCCATATTGCTTGTTTCCTACATAATCGGGATCATTTGGAGCGTAAACATTGCTATATCTCTTGTAAACGGGAGTAGCATATTCAACATCTGGATTTTGCATCAGTTCTTTGCATAGGTCAATAATATCTATGGGACTATCGTAGCGAATTTGATAAATCCGTGAAATACCATTTTTATCAGTTTTATCATCAACAAACTTTTGGAATGGCAAATCAATATTTGAAACATTCAAAGATTGCAAATTTTTAGATAAAAGTGAATTTTTGATATTTTTTTTATTTTCAGTAATTTCTTTTTGTTCCTTTAACTTAACTAAAACTACATTTGGATAATAATTATTGTTGTGGAACATTTCGTTGACTTGCTTGGAATTTATTAAGTTCCATTGTTTATCCTTTAGATTTTTTGATGAATTAATCGGAATTTTCATCATTTGCTTTGAGGGATTTTCTGCTGAAAACATCACATTTGCTGTGATAAAAATAATGGCAGAGATTAGCAGAATAATTTTTTTCATTTTTATCCTTTATTAAAATTTAATATAATACTTAATTTAAAATTGATTAGTTACAAAGACAATTATAATAAACATTTATTACGTAATGTGCAAAAATACAAATTAATATTATTATAAGCAAATATTCTAATCAATAATTTACTAAAGTCAATTATTGCAAATAAATTCGCAGGAAAAATTAATGTACCATTTTATATAATTCCACTTTTACCAGAATAAGCCAATTAACAATGATTTAACAAAAAAGTTTTTGCCAAAATTCAATATGGAAATTTTGCTTTTAAAATCACAAAATGTTGCTAAATGAATGGGGAGATTTTCAGCATTTTTTTAATTATTAATCAGAAATAAATTAGCAGAATTTCAAAAATTTAAATTATTAAATTAATAATTTACTTATTCGTTATTAATCAATTAAATTAATGCAAAATTAGAAAAGTAATATGAGCGAAAATCAAATTGAAGTAAGTCAAACATCGCAAATTGCAGAAAGCAGTGATAATCATTTAACTCCCCATCAAATTGTTACGGAATTGGATAAGTATATTATCGGGCAAAATGCTGCAAAAAAGGCGGTTGGAATTGCTTTGCGTAATCGTTGGCGCCGTCAGAATGTGGAAGGTGCATTACGGAACGAAATTATGCCTAATAACATTATAATGATTGGTCCAACTGGTGTGGGAAAGACGGAAATAGCTCGCAGGTTGGCTTCTATTGCCCAGGCACCATTCGTTAAAGTAGAGGCAACCAAGTTTACCGAAGTTGGCTATGTAGGTCGCGATGTGGAATCTATGATACGCGAACTTGCCGAACGTTCAGTTCAAGTGGTAAAAGAAGAGCATCGTGCCGAGAAACAAGTTTTGGCAAAGCAATTTGCAGAAGAGCGATTACTGGATATTTTAGTGCCACCAAATCGTCCTGCAGAACCAAATAATCCTAACAATTTTGATATGACCGAGCTGACCGAGACACGCGAGAAAATTCGTAAATTGGTGAAAAAAGGTAAATTTGATAATAAAGAAGTGGAAATCGATATTTCTACGGATTCATCAGCCTCAATGCAAGTTCTGGGACCATTTTCTTTGGATGAAATGGGTTTGAATATTCAGGATATGATGAGCAATATTATGCCCAAAAAGACTAAAAAGCGGAAAGTAAAAGTTCCCGATGCGTTGCGATTGCTTGAAAAGGAAGAAGTTGAAAAATTGATAGATATGGATGCAGTGATAGTAGAATCTATCCGCCGTGCCGAAAATACAGGCATAGTATTCATAGATGAAATTGATAAGATTGTATCGGGTTCAAGTAGTAAAGGCTCTGGTCCAGACGTATCACGCGAAGGCGTTCAACGCGATTTATTGCCAATTGTTGAAGGTTCAGCGGTAAATACAAAATACGGACAAATCAAAACCGACCACATTTTGTTTATCGCCAGCGGTGCATTCCATGTGTCAAAACCATCGGATTTAATCCCAGAATTGCAGGGTAGATTTCCAATTCGGGTGGAATTGCAGAGCTTGACCGAAGAGGATTTTGTGAAAATTTTAACAATTCCCGAAAATGCCTTGATTAAGCAATATCAAGCATTATTGAAGTCCGAAGGAGTGGATTTAATTTTCACAGAAGATGCAATTAAACATATTTCTTCAACTGCAACAATAATCAATGCAGAAGTAACTAATATCGGTGCTCGTCGATTGCATACAATTATGACTACATTACTCGAAGATATTATGTTCGATATTCCCGAAATAATCAAGGAAAATACAATTACAATCGACAAAACGTTCGTTGATGAAAAATTATCAAAGATAACGAAAAATATGGATTATAGCAAATTTATTTTGTAATAAACTGCTATGCCTGCCGCCTACGACAATAGAATTTATCTCGAGGATGTTTAATAAGTCTTCTTGCTGTCATTCCCACGAAAGTGGGAATCCATAGCCCACGAATTTATTCGTGGGTGAATTTTGTGTTGAGTACGTTTTTGCGAGTTCCGATTTATAGGAACGAAACAATCTAATTTAATTTGATAATTTGTATTGATTTAGATGTGCCACATCTTGCAGATGTGGCACATCTGATAAAACGCATTCCCCCATATAATTGAAGATTTATATTTCAGAGCCTCCCCCTTTTATTGAGGCTGTCTCATAAGTTGATTATTTAGAGATTATTTAATAAAAATTAATTTACAACCTTATTTAACATAACAACCTTAGTAGAAAATAATTAACCAAACGAAACACAATAACCTTATTTCCTAATTTTAATGATTTTATTTAATAATTTAATAATTTAATAAGGTTGTAAGGTTTGGTGTGTAAAAATGGGAATTATTTCTACTAAGGTTAATAATGAGGATAAGGTTTTTGATTTTATATAATTCACGCCCAGCACCCAGCACCCAACACCTAATGCCCAACACCCAGCACCCAAACAAAATTTTCAAATTAATTTCTTTGTGTGTTGAAAACTTGTAAAAAAAATCCAAAATTTTTTATCTAATTTTACTTTTTTATCAATTACAAAAATTTAAAAAATAAAAGGTTGTTATAAATGAAAATCACAAGAAGATTTACCAAGGCAGGCACGTCCCCTTATGATCAATTTACATACACAAAGCGGAAATCACAGTTAAAAAATCCCGATGGTAGCACAGTTTTTGAGGCAAACGATATTGAAGTTCCTACTTCCTGGTCGCAGGTCGCTACCGACATTATGGTTCAAAAATACTTCCGTAAAACTGGCGTTCCTCAAACAGATGAGAAAGGAAATATTCAAGTTGACAACGAAGGAAAACCCGTCCTTGGCGGTGAAAAGAGCGTTAAACAAGTTGTTCATCGCTTGGCATACACTTGGACGTGGTGGGGCAAAAAATACAACTATTTCGATACTGAAGAAGATGCACAAATATTCTACGAAGAAATTATATATATGTTGCTCAACCAGTCTGCTGCTCCTAATTCACCACAATGGTTCAATACTGGGCTTTCTACTGTTTATGGAATAAAAGGCAGTAAACAAGGGCATTATTATGTGGATCCCGATACCGAAGAACTGCGTGTAAGTGAAGATGCATACACTCGCCCACAGCCACACGCTTGCTTTATCAATTCTATAGATGACGATTTGCTTAATCCAGGTGGAATCTTCGATTTAGTTACTCGCGAGGCAAGAGTATTTAAATTCGGTAGTGGCTCGGGTACTAATTTTTCGGCAATTCGTGGAGAAGGAGAGAAACTCTCCGGTGGGGGAGTCTCTTCGGGTTTAATGAGTTTTTTGAAGATTTTCGACAGAGCGGCGGGGGCAATAAAATCTGGCGGGACCACAAGGCGTGCAGCAAAGATGGTAATTTTGAATTCAGACCATCCCGATATTGAGGAATTTACTGAATGGAAAGCTAAAGAGGAGCATAAAGTTGCAGCTTTGGCTACAGGCTCAAAAATTATCAATAAATTTATTTCAGCTATCATCGACGAAGCTATTGCAGGGGGAACTAATCCAAAGCAAAATCCAAGATTAGCAAAATTAATTCAGAAAGCTGTCAATCGTGGTATTCCAACAAATTTTATCAAAAGGAATTTAGATTTAGTTGACCAAGGTATTAAAAATATCAATCTTCCTGTTTTTGACACTCATTACGAAGGTGAAGCCTACTTAACAGTTAGCGGACAGAATTCTAATAATTCTGTAAGAGTAACTAACGACTTTATGAAAGCAGTAGAAAACCAAGAAATGTGGGATTTGATAAATAGAACTAACGGCAAAGTAAAGAAAACAATACCAGCACAACAATTATGGGATAAAATAAATTTGAGCATTTGGGAAAGTGCAGACCCAGGATTGCAATTTGACACAACTATTAATGAATGGCATACTTGCCCACAATCAGGTAGAATTAATGGTTCTAATCCTTGCTCTGAATATATGTTCTTAGATGATACAGCTTGTAATTTAGCGAGTTTGAATTTAATGAAATTCTTTAACGAAGAAACACAACAATTCAAAACAGATGATTATTTACACGCTATTCGTATTTGGACAATAATTCTGGAAATATCTGTATTGATGGCTCAGTATCCGTCTCCCGAAATGGCAAAGAAAAGCTATCAATTCCGCACTTTAGGATTGGGTTATGCTAACTTAGGTACATTATTAATGGTTAATGGCATTCCTTATGATTCGCCTGAAGCATTGGCATGGACAGGAGCAATTTCAGCAATGATGACGGGTCAGGCTTATGCAACTTCGGCAGAAATGGCTAAGGAATTAGGAGCATTTCCAGAATTTGACATCAACCGTGAAGATATGTTGCGTGTTATTCGCAATCACAGAAGAGCAGCATACAATGCTCAGCCAAGTGAGTACGAAGGTCTAACAATTCGCCCAATGGGGATCAATCCAAAATATTGCCCTGAAGATTTGCTGGAAGTTGCCCGCGAAGTATGGGACAATGCTCTTGCACTTGGCGATATGTATGGCTACCGAAATGCTCAAGTTACGGTTCTTGCTCCAACAGGTACGATTGGATTAGTGATGGATTGCGATACAACAGGTATTGAACCTGATTTTGCTATTGTAAAATTTAAAAAGTTGGCTGGTGGCGGATATTTCAAAATTGTAAATCAATCAGTTCGTAAAGCATTGAGAAAACTTGGATTTTCGGAAAAACAAATTAGCGATATAGAGCTTTATGCAAAAGGTTCGGGAACACTTGCTGGTTGCCCAATTATCAATAAAAATTCATTGAAAGAAAAAGGATTTACTGACGAGAAAATAGATATTATTGAAAAGCAATTACCAAATGTATTCCATATTAAATTTGCATTTAATAAATGGTCGCTTGGCGATGACTTCCTTAGAGGATTGGGTCTGTCGGAAGCTCAAATAAATGGGGATATTTTGGAAGCATTGGGCTTTACAGAAAAGCAAATAGAGGACGCTAATGACTACGTATGTGGAACAATGATGATTGAAAAGGCTCCACATATTACTGATGAAGTTTTACCAATTTTCGACACAGCGTCAAAGTGTGGAAAAAATGGCACAAGGTATATTTCGTACTCGGCACACGCTAAAATTATGGCTGCAGCCCAGCCATTTATTTCGGGTGCAATTTCCAAAACTGTGAATATGCCCGCCGAAGCAACGGTTGCAGAAATAGGTGAAGTAAATATGTTCGCTTGGAAATCTATGATAAAAGCAATTGCTCTTTATCGTGATGGCTCTAAATTATCTCAACCACTTAACACAACCGCTGATTTTAACTTTAAAGAAGAAGTAACTTTGGACGACAGTGAGTTAGATAGTGATAAACATCCAACGGAAATTATTACAAAACGACCAGAATTCCGCCGTCCTGTTCGCCAAAAATTACCACCCAAGAGAACCGGAAGCATTCGCGAAATAACAATTGGAAATCACAAAGTTTATCTACGAACTGGTGAATACGAAGATGGCACTCTCGGTGAAATCTTTATTGATATGTACAAAGAAGGAGCAGCATTCCGTGGATTATTGAATTCATTTGCTATTTTGGCTTCCAAAGCCTTGCAATATGGTATTCCGCTTGATGAATTAGTTGATACATTTACATTTACTCGGTTCGATCCATCTGGGATGGTTTCGGGGCACGAGCGAATTAAGAGTTCAACTTCAGTACTTGATTTCATTTTCCGCTCATTAGCCATTGATTATTTACATCGTGATGATTTAGCCCACGTGCCCGAAGAATCTTTACCAAAAACTGAGGAAATTAAAAAGGAAGTTAAGCAAATCACTAAAGAAAATCCTACTAAACAAGATATAATTATTGATGATTTTGCAGATAGCGAACCGCCAACTTTGATTACTTCCGAAAAGAATATTGAAAAAGTAATGGAACCCGCACTTGCCGAACGAGACAAAAAAATTGCTACTGCTGATACCAAAAAACCAACAATATCCTATACTGATGCGATTGCACAAGGCTATACAGGTGAGCAATGCGAGGTATGCGGTTCTATGCGTTTGCGTAAAAATGGCACTTGTAGTGTTTGCGAGGAATGCGGAAGCACCACAGGCTGCTCGTAGGAAAAATATACATTAATGATGAATTTAATATAACAATCCACTATATCCTCAAAAATATAGTGGATTGTTTTTTATTGACTTATTTCAGGCAACACCACTTCGGTGTAAGGATTGTGGATTTTGATTTCAGATGGGCTCTTAATGACGTCTAATACCCAACACCCAACACCAACACCCAACTTCTTTGGACAAAACAAACGGAATATGTTTAACCACAAAGAACACAAAGCAAATAGCACAAAGGACGCAAAATAGAAGAAATTAAATTAGAGATAATTACATCTGCAAATTAGTCATTCCAACCCTCCTAATGACGTCTAACACCAACACCCAACTTCTTTGGACAAAACAAACGGAATATGTTTAACCACAAAGAACACAAAGCAAATAGCACAAAGGACGCAAAATAGAAGAAATTAAATTAGAGATAATTACATCTGCAAACTGATTATTCCAACCCTATTGCAGCAATTGTTACTGCTGATTTGGTTTGTTCTTCGTACCATTGATTATAATCTAATAGATCGCCTTGTTGGGTATCCATAGCCAGCATTTGACTATAAATTGGCGATAACCCACAAATTTTCCATTTGTCTTGGTCGTAAATTCCTTTTTGGAAAAACTCTTTGTAGTTTGCCTTCAATATATGTGAAATAGATATTTTATCTTCCCTTTCGCATTCTTCTAATTTTGTTTTTGCATCAAACTCGTCTCCAAATTTGTTACCAATATGCGAGAAGTCCACTGACGAAATCCAGCAAACATTTCTATTTTTTTCTGAAATAACTTCCTTGATTACTTGTAAAGTTTTAGCAATAAGTGGGTTTTCTGCTGGCTGTTGGTGATTGTGAATATACTCAAAAAAAGAACCCGTTAAAATTGGAATAATTTTAATCTTACGATTTCTAAATACATAACTAATCATAACTGCAGCATACTCAATGGAATGTTCCCACCTATGAGCATCGTCATCAATTGTAAAGTTATCGAAATCTTTATCCAACTTCTCCATTCCGTTCAATCTTTTGGATATTTCATTGACTATTTCATTGTCATTCTCGATGGTGACAAGTGGAGTATTATATCGTTTTTGAGTGAACATAAAATAATTAGTCATTGCAAAATGCGATGTTCCGAAAATCACAAAAGTATCAGCATCTGATTCTGAAATTGCATTATAACTTGCAGCATAAATGCGATGTGAATAATCAGCCAAAGATAAATCTAAATGGGGAGCAATAATTCCACGATAATTTTTCTTTGTGTTTTTTGAAATGTTTTTTTGGAATAAATCTTCCATATATTTCATAAAATCATTTTTATCTTCTGGATAAGAATGTCCTAATGTCAGCATTGGTCGATAGGGTTGTGTCTCGTATTCTCTATGATATTGAAGTAATATATCATGATATTTAGGACTATCCAAAAATCCCATTTCATCTAATTGACTGATATTTTGGAGGATAACATTTGTGGCTTCCGCTCCAAATTCATTGCCAAAAAAATCCCTGAATTGTTGTTCTGTAATATTTCCTTCAAGAATATAAAAAACAGAAAACATTTCTTGTGAAATTGCAATCGGAGATTGTGCAATTCCCTTTTTATCTGATAATACAATTAAGGTTTGGTCGTTTTCGGTTGTAGGAAAGTAATCTAAATCTTTTCTGAGACTTGGTAATAATTTATCTTTCATTAATTTTCAATTTTGATTGATTATTTGATTTAATTAACTAATTTTTCTTTTGATAACAATCAATGTTTTGTCATCATTATAGCCAGATATTGCCGAGAATTTCTGAACTGATTCCATAATTAAGAGTGAAATTTCTTTTGCACTTCTGTCGGAATTCTCTTGAATCACATCAATTATCCGCTCGTGACCGAACAATTCGCCATTGTCGTTTTGGGCTTCGGTAATTCCATCGGTTGTTATCACCAGAATATCGCCTGTCTTTAATCTGATATTTTCTACTGCAAACTTTTGATTTGGAACAATTCCCAGAATACCACCAGTAGAACCCAAAAGCCTTATGCTATTATCTTCCCTTCTATAATGAATTGGTTCGACGTGCCCAGCATTAGCATAAAGAACTAACCTATTTGATGATTTAGATAATTCGCAATAAAACATCGTCACAAATCTTTCCAATGGGAATGAATCATAAATCAAATTATTTAAATTATAAAATAACGCAGAAATTTTTGGGGAAAATTTGAGTGCCATTTTTACTGCACCCGACACAAATAAAGATTGAATTGCTGCCGAAAGTCCTTTGCTTGCTGCATCGGCAACTAAAACACCTAATCTATCTTCTTCGTTCTCCATATTTTCGAAATAATCAAAATAATCGCCACCAACATCACTATCGGGAACACACAAACCAAATATCTCGAAATCTGCAAACTTAACCGTATGGTCGGGAAACAAATTCCGTTGAATATCCGCCGCTTTATTAATATCTCGTTGAATTTTTTCTTGCGTGCGGATTAATTTAAAATCTTTCAATCTGGAAGATGCAACGGCACTAATAATTGACAAAGTTTCGTAGAATGTTTGTAAAATTTCGGGAGCATTAAATCCAAGCACATATTGATAATATTTACCACTGCTTGTTTTGACAATCTCGCCTACTCCTGTTACAGAATATATGAAAATACCGCTCTCTTTCAATAGTTGATCGGTTTCTTTGCGTAGCATTGTCTTGGTTTGCCAAAGTTCAGTTAGAACGGGTTGGTCGGCAATTTGCAATTTATAATTATCTGGTATTTTCTTAACATTTCCATATTGAGCAAACAAATGATAAGTATCATCTTCTGGATGTAATATCCAAATTCTACCGCCAATAATTTGAAAATCGGAATTGTCAACGATTTTTGTAAGCAAATTAACTAAAAAGTCTTGTTCATTATCAAATTCAACATTAACAATTTGCTCAACGAGCTTGTAAATCCTTTTTTGGATTTTACTCTGGGAATTTTGCATAAATTCTATAGTTTGAATTTACTTAATAAATTTTAATTTTTTTAATTCAGCATTTAATATGTCTGCGTTTTCGGGCGAAACGGGAATTAATGGCAACCGCAAATGTCCCTCGATCATTCCCATTTGCGTCATTATTGATTTAACGGGCGAAGGATTGGACTCGATAAAGCATAAATCCATCATCTTCAAGTATTTATAGTGTGCTTGACGGGCTTTTTCACAATCATTTTCCAGAGCATAATCTACTATAGTTTTCAATTGTTTTGGAGCAAAATTTGAAAATACCGAAATTACCCCTTTGGCGCCAAGCGAAATCATTGGCAGAGTTAGTGAATCATCGCCACTTAGAACAATAAAGTTCTTAGGAGCATTTTTAACTATATTCATTACTTGGTTTAAGTCGCCAGAGGCTTCTTTGGTTGCAACTACATTTTTGCATTTCTGAGCGATAAGCACTTGTGTGTTTGCAGCGATATTCACCCCAGTTCTGCCCGGAACATTATAGATGATTTGAGGTATTTCTACCATCTCGTTAATTGCCATAAAGTGATTGAACAAAGCAACTTGCGTAGGTTTATTATAATATGGTGCAACTAATAAGAGTGCATCAACGCCCGTATCTTTAGCCAACATCGAAAGTTCAATCGTTGCTTTTGTATCGTTCGAGCCTGTGCCCGCAATAATTGGAATGCGTTTATTTGCAATTTCAACAGCACGCACATAAAGAGCAATTTTTTCTTTCAGCGAAAGTGTTGCACCTTCGCCAGTCGAGCCTGTTACAACTATTCCATCAGCCTTATTTTTTATCTGAAATTCAATTAACTTTTCGAAAGCATCAAAATCAATTGAAAAATCGCTCTTAAATGGAGTAACTATTGCAGTAATAACGCCGGTTGGTAAATAACCTTTCATTAATAAGTTCCTTTTGAAAAATACAATTATATAAAATTATGAAAATTTAATGAATTATTATCATAATCTCAAAAAAAATCATTAAATTTCTTAAAAATTATTAATTAAATCTATTCACCGATAATTTTTATCAGCACTCTCTTCCTTCTTTTACCGTCAAATTCGCCGTAAAAGATTTGTTCCCAAGGTCCCAAATCCAATTTGCCTTCGGTGATTGCCACGCATACTTCTCGTCCCATTATTTGCCTTTTTAAGTGAGCATCTGCATTATCTTCATATCCATTATGTTGGTACTGATTATAAGGTTTTTCGGGAGCTAATTTCTCCAACCAAACTTCAAAATCGTGATGCAAACCCGACTCATCGTCATTTATGAACACACTTGCAGTAATGTGCATTGCATTTACCAAAACCATTCCTTCTTGAATTGTGCTTTCATTCACAGCATCTTGCACTTGGCGAGTGATGTTCAAGTAATCACGTCTATTTGGAGTATTAAACCAAAGTTCCTTTCTGTAAGATTTCATTTTTTTTATTTTTATATTAAACACGCAAGTTCAGACAAATTTGACATATTATTATTGTAAAAACATACATTACATCATTCCAATTTTCATAATTTTGCAAGTATAATTTAAACATTTTATTAGAACAATTAAAATAATTCATTCATCGGCAGGTGGAGAAGCGTGAACCCAAAGCCCACCGCAAGCGCGAGATGAATAGAAAATATTTTGCTAAATAACTCGTTTAAAGTTTATTAATTGAGATTTGAAAGCCAAATGCCAAAATTATATGAATATATGGGATTGATAATACTTTTTTATTCAAATGAACATGACCCAATTCATGTTCATTGTAAATATCAAAATAAAGAAAGTAAAGCAGAAATCATTTATACAAATGGCAAGTTTAAAGAAATAATAATAAAGGAAGTTTTAGGTAAAGAACCATTAGATAGTAAAAACCTGAAAAGATTTCTCAAAATTGTAGAAACATATCGTGAAGATATTGTAAGAAAATGGATTGATTTCTTCATTTATAATGTTGAAATTAGTTCAGAAAAAATAAATAAGGATAATCTAAAATGATAGTTTCAATTATAAAAGCGGAGTATCTGCAAAATTATCAGATTCAAATTGTTTTTTCAGATAGTAAAGTCAATATTGTTGATTTTAGTAATTTTTTAAAAAATGCAAAAAATCCTATGACTAAAAAATATTTGAACGAAACATTATTCCAAAATTTTGAAATTACTGATGGTGATATAAATTGGAATAATTTTGAACTATGTTTTCCGACTTGGGACTTATACACAAATAATATTTAATATTATTTTAAATCTAACTTGTTTATTTAAAGAAATAATTTCCGTGAGTATAATTCAGGCGTAGGCAGGGTGGATGAGCGTGAACGCAAAGCCCATAGAAAGAGAGAGATGGTATTCAGTTACTTACTCCCTCTCCTTTGGAGAGGGAGTAAGTATTTTGGACAATCCCTTTTATTTTCTTAATTTGTACTATTAATTTAAACAAATGCTCAAAACTTTTTTTCTAATAATTATTACTCCTATAACTATTTACAGTCAGGGCAGAGCTACGCCAGCGAGCAGACAAGATATGGCTATAATGGTATGGAAATGGACAATGAATTTGGCATAACCGGAAAGTTGTACTCTACCGAGTTCCGTGAGTATAATTCAGGCGTAGGCAGGTGGAGGAGCGTGAACCCAAAGCCCACTGCAAGCGCGAGATGAATAGAAAATAATATATTTAATACTTCGTTATTTTATTTATTTTAAGGAGAATAAAATGGATTCCATTAGTGAACAATTTGTTGTTAACCGACAAGGAAAAAAAACATCAGTATTAATCCCATTTAAAGAATATCAAAAAATATTGTCTGATTTAGAGGAGTTAGAAGAAATCCGAGCTTTTGACTTTGCGAAGAATAAAGATGAAGAATTAATTCCATTTAATGAAGCTATGCAGATGTTGAATTTATGAGTTTAGAAATCTTCTTCACAAAAAGTTCAATAAAAGAATTGTCATTGATTGATAAGATTAATGCACTAAAAATTCGAGATAAAATTTTTTCATTGTCTACAAATCCAATTCCTAAAGGAACAAAGAAGTTAACAGGTCGGGAAGGGTATAGAATCAGGCTTGGAGATTATCGAATAATCTATGAAACTGATTTTCATAGTTACATAAACATTCTTCACATAGGTCATAGAAAAGATGTTTACAAATAACTATTGCTCCTACGGGTGGCTGCAGGGTGACAGGTAGAACTACGCTAGCAAGCGAGATCTGGTAGGTAGTAAAATTCATCAGAATAGTTTGAAAGACCTTCTAAATATTAATTACAATTTAATCTTTTTTTAATCGTAAAATCTAAAATTGAAAAATACAAGAGGTATTATGCCTGAAATAAGTAGATTTCTTGGAATAATAATTTATATGGTTTACAACGACCATAGTCCAGCTCATTTCCACGCAAGGTACGGTGATTACAAAATATCAGTCGAAATTGAGACTGGTATAATTGAGGGGAAATTTCCTAAAAGAGCATTAAACGCTGTAATGGAGTGGTATGAATTACACAAAGAAGAATTATTAGAGAATTGGAATTTAGCAGTAATACATAATGAATTAAAAAAAATAGCACCTTTGGAGTAATAATGAAAAATTTAGAAATTATTGAAGCTAAATATCAAGATAAATATAAAATTTGGATTAGATTTAATGACAATTCATTTGGTGTAGTTGACTTTGAAAATGATTTATGGGGAAATATTTTTGAACCATTGAAAGATATTTCATATTTTAAGAGTTTTTACATCTCAGAAATTAGTAACACGATAGAATGGGATAATGGAGCCGACTTTGCACAAGAGTTTATATATAGTAAATTAGAAAAACAAATATGATATTATTTCTTTCATAAAAGTTGCTAACTTAAAACTTCTACCAGAGCTACGCCAGCGAGCAGACAAGATATGGCTATAATGGAATGGAAATGGACAATGAATTTGGCATAACAGGAAAGTCATACACTACCTAATTCCGTGAGTATAATTCAGGCGTAGGCAGGGTGGATGAGCGTGAACCCAAAGCCCACCGCAAGAGAGAGATGATATGCAAAAATATTATATTTAATATTTCGTTAATTTCCTTAATTTTAGGAAAATTATAATGGAAAGAATTGTAACGAAAATTGGTAATAATCTTGGGATTATATTCCCAAATAATTTTACAAATGAACTCCGGTTAAAAGAGGGCTCAAAATTAAATATTGTTTTGAATAATAATACAATCGAAATTTCAAATATCGAATTTGATGATAATTTAGATACTTTATTGGATTCAATTACTGATGAAAATAAACATTCTGAATTTTCTACCTTTTATGCCGTTGGAAATGAATTATGTTAGATGAAAATTATATCCCTAATCGAGGTGATATTATCTGGATTAATTTTAATCCTCAATCGGGAAAAGAACAAATGGGTAGAAGACCAGCCTTAGTAATTTCACCAAAAAAGTATAATGCAAAAGTCGGATTGATTATAGTTTGTCCCATCACCTCGCAAGTAAAAAACTATCCTTTTGAAGTATCCTTGCCTGAAACTAACTTGATTAAAGGTGTAATTATATCAGACCAAATTAAAAGTTTGGATTACAAAATTAGAGATGCAGAGTTTATCGAAGTTGTTGAGACTGAAACTTTGCAAAATGTTATAAAGAAAATATCACTCTTAATATTTTGAATAAGAATTCTAAAGCAAAATCATATCAAATGTACAATGACTTTGGCATAAACGGAAAGTTGTACTCCACCGAGTTCCGTGAGTATAATTCTGGCGTAGGCGGGTGGTGGAGAGTAGGCATTATAACCAATAAAATATCAACATACTATAATAACTACCTTTCATCTACGTTAAAGAAATTGATTTTGATTATTATTCTTAAGAAATAAATTTGTATTTAATTTATCGAATTTTAACATAAAGTTTATGCCAACTGTATTGCGAATAGGTTCTTATAGGTTTCATTTTTACTCAGATGAGCAAAATGAACCACCGCATATTCATATTCAAATTGATGATGCAGAATGTAAGTTTTGGCTTTCACCCATATTACTTGCTCGGAATGATGGCGTTAAACCACATATTGTTAGAGAAATCGAGAAATTAGTTTACACTCATCAAGAATTATTATTGGAGAAATATTATGATTTCCATAGAAAATGAGTTAAGTATAGAAACCGAAGCAGTTGGATTAAATGTTTGGGTAAAGGACAGGACAATTTATATTGAACTTAGCGATTTCAGAATAATTGCTTTTCCTGCGGATAGGTTTAAAATATTGAATTCTGCAACAGACGATGAATTGCAAGAAGTGCAGTTAAGATTAAACGGAAAAGCTTTAAGATGGGAAAATCTTGACGAAGATATCACTCTTCAAGGAATTATGCAAGGCAGATTTCAATTACCAATGTAATTATGAATAATATGTATCTGTCGCATTGGAATATTTATGGGTCGGAGAACCACGACTTGTTTGCGACCAAATCACCAGATGCTATAGGCATAATGGTATGGAAATGGACAATGAATTTGGCATAACAGGAAAGTCATACACTACCTAATTCC
>DYLM01000034.1:2437-21834 GCA_020722095.1 Chloroherpeton thalassium | reverse complement strand
TATGGATTCCCACTTTCGTGGGAATGACAAAGACCAGACTAAATCGATAAACTATCAACTCTTTCATAAATTATGCCTAAAAACTTGCTTTGCTGAATATCACTTTACTTGAAATTTTATCTCCAACTATAAAACAATACTCAATGCCATTACTTAAAATAGTATGTTCGGAAATTTGCTGAATTATCTCACCTGACTCGGCATTTGCAATCTCGATATTTATACTTTTACTTGGGAAAACCAACGGCAAAGATGCCGTATTTACAGGTAAAAATATTTCAATATCTTGAATTTGATTCGACTTTATAGTAATTTTTATACTTTGATTTTCCGAGAAATTTGCAAATCGTAAAAATGAACTATTCAAGGATAAATCAATATCTTCTTCAATCAACAAATAATCCAAATACGATGCTTTTTTATAAAAAATAAGAGAATAATACTTATTTTGCTTGGTGGAAAGGATAGTGTTTAGTAAAATTTTACTCCCACTTTGAATGCGAAAATTATTCAAACCCGAAGGGAATTTTTCAAATTTACGGATTGATGTATCCAAACTTTTGCAATTACTTATTATTTTTAAATTTGAAGTGTAAATATCGCAACTTGAATTATCCGCAGTAATATTCATAAAATTCACTAATGAAAAAATATCAGGCACAAAGTCTTTCTCCGTGTCTAAATTTGGCGGACATTCGCAACTTGCAATGAATATTGCAAATAGTAAAAATAAAATATACTTAATCATTTTCAGAACTTCAAACTAACCCCATAAATAAAATTGAATTTATTTGTAAAATAAACAATATTTTCCGCATTATAAACCAAAAGCGAATTTCCAACTCCAATATTTGCTTGGAGCCGAGCAAAAATCGGAATATTTAAGCCTAATTGAGCCCTTAAAATTGGTCCAATCTTGGTAGCACCTGCCATAATATCCACATATGGCAATAAGTATGATTGCGAGAACCAATCTGAAAACTTGTAAGAATAATTCAAACCAAGATAATATAATTGTGGATTTTGTATTTGAGTATATTTTTTGCCCGAAATATTACGAGAGAATTCTTGTGGAAAATTATCGCTTCCCAATGTAAATCCTAATGCATTATTTTTATTCACGAAGTAACTTGCTGATAAATCGAAAGTATATAAAGTATTTGTGCCAGCAATCGGAGCAGATGAAGTGCTTGTTAATTTTGTAAATAATAATTCTGCTTTGTAATTTTTGGCAGTTCGTTCTTGTGCAAAAGTAAATTGCATTTTATTCTGCGAATTATTTAGTGCATTATTTGTCAAATGTTTTCTTTCGGAATTATTATTTCTTGAATTTGTTAGTCCGCCATTTTCTGAAAAATCAATTTGTTTTAAATCATTAACTGGTTCATTTTCAGAATTGTCATTATCTTGCAAAGCAAAATTGCTATTGTCCGAATTAATCTTATCGCTTATTGAACTTTGCGAAGAATTTACCGCAATGATTCTATTTAGTTGATTGCGGTATTGATTATCATAGTACATCATAATTTGATTTTGCAATAATGCAAATTGGGATAAATTAGTCAAATACAAATGATTCGAAAAAATATTTGAGGCATTACTTGTAAAGATTAAACTATTCGCAAAATTGCTTGAAGCAAAGTTATCATCCGCACCCGGCTGGCTATTGGACAAGCGGGAATTATCTGAATTGCTCTGGTTAGCGACTGCACCCACTTGTCGAGCAGAATTAACTGATTTAGAGCCACCAGCACGCAATTCCAAATCGGAGTTGCCCGAATTGTTTAGATTAAGAACGTCAGCAGCATAGAAGCCTGTGAGAAGCAATAGAATTGCCGCTACTATCCCAGTTGCAAAGCGAACAGCACGCGATTGGAAGAACTCGCCAAATATAGCAGCAAACCTACGTCTTGGCAGCGGGATGCCAACTTGATTAAAAATTGAGGCAGTCAAATCCACTGGCACAGGTATGGGTTGATTGTGCTGATTGATGTTCAATAGCATTTGCACCGATTGAGTAAAACTTTTGCGAGATTCTTCATCAAAGTAAAGCATCTCGAAAAGAGTAGAACTCTTGTCGGGAGGCAATTGCCCGTCAATAAAGTCATAAATTAAATTTTCGTTTATCATATATTTTCTCTTTTATAATCTTCAAAATGTGGTTTTAATAATTTTTGTAATTTTTGAATAATCCGATGAATTCTTGTTCTGATAATCGCTGCATCGGTCAATGTAATCTTGGAAATTTCATCGTATCCTAAGCCTTGATAGTATTTCAAAATAAATAATTCTTTTTGATAAAATGGCAAAGTATCTAAAGCATTTTCAACAACTTGGAAAGTATCCATATTTTCGGTTTCTTGGGAGTAATCCGACATATCTTCGGATAATTCTTGAGTAAGTGAGCGTTTTTTGATAATGTTTAAGCAATGATTATGAGCAGACTTGAACAAATAACTTTTTAGGTATCCACCAGTTTGTTCCGCTTTGGTAAGTTCGTAAAATTTGACGAAAGTATCGCTAAAAGCATCATTTGCATCTTGGCGATTTCTCAAAATTCTATAGCAATAATTGTAAATTCTACCCGAATAACGATTGTAAATTTCGGTATAAACTTGCTTTTTTTTACTTTCGTTTTGCAAGAATTCATCGAATAATTCAATATCACTATATTCCGAGAATTTTCTCATCAATATCCCCAAAATCCCGTAAAAATATCATTGCACAAATAAATTTCACTTTCTAATTCAATATTATCGGCTGATAATTTCAAATTAAGTAAATATCCAACCATTCCGTTATTTGCATCATTGCAACTTTTTCGGAATGCAATTATCTTATTGCTTTCCTTATTCCAATCAAAATCAATATAAGATTCACAATTTTCATTATTTGAAATTTGGAAAAACTTTTTATCCAAATTTTGCAACGGCAAACCCCATAAATTCCCATCAAAAGAAATTAAAATTGCATAATTCCCATCAGGAGAAATTTTAGCATTTGTTGCTCCAAGCGAGGAATTCAACTTTATTTGCTCATCGGTAGAATTTGATAAATCTACAATATTCAAATATGAATCAGTTCCATTTGTGGAAACAAACAAAACTGTATTGTTATCAGAAATTGATAATTGATTAATTCCATTTGTAATTGGAAAAAGACCAAAAAACTCTTTTGTATAAATTATGTTATCGATTGATTCAGTAGCGACTGCTTTAATTCTAATGCCTGTTCCTTCAATTTTCTCGATGAACACTAAATATTTTCCATCATTAGTAAATGTAGGAATTGAATTATCGTAAAATGCAGAAGAAACTTTTTCTATATAAATTGAATTGGAATTTGGGTCATTCACCCATAAATATAGTTGATTTGTTCCTCCACCAAAAGCAACTTTATTGCTTTTTGGAGAAATCACAGGTTTATTTATTGTATAAAGTGAATTTTCATTTTCAATTTTTATGAAATTTTTTGAATTTACATTTCCTAAATACAATTCTGTTAATTTTTCGTTCATTTTTATGAGCGAAATATCGCCATTTTGGGCAGGACGAGAGTAATTTTTAGCATTTTCAGAAATTTCTGAAAAAGAAAAATCATTCAAATTGTATTTGATAATTGCAAAAGAATTTTCTTTAGTTTGAAAAGTAAAATATACAATATCTCCCGGATTCTCATTTGACGGGCTATTTGGGCACAAGTTACAAGAAATCAGGCTGATAGAAACAGCTAAAATCAACATTACTTTTCTTACTTTTTCCAAAACTTTTTTCATTTTTGTATTTTCCTATAATGCTATAACCTTTGAAAAGCGAAAATATAACATCGAGAGTGCACTTTTTTTTTGTTTTTTATGAAAAAAAGTTTAATTTTGTTTTTTTCAGACTATAAATTAACAAATTTTTAACAAAATTTAGGGTAAAAAGTAATGAATATTGAAATAAGAGAAGTAAAAACAGATAGCGAACGGTTGAAATTTATAAAATCTCAATGGAATTTCTACAAAGATGACCCAAATTTTGTTCCTCCGATAATTGCAGATAGGAAAAAAGTTATAAGTCGCGAAAAAAATCCATTTTTCCAACACGCACAAATGCAAGAATTTTTGGCTTACGAAGGCAAAGACATTGTTGGAAGAATTGCTGCAATAATTAATCACAATCATAATCAAACTCATAATGATAAAGTTGGATTTTTTGGATTTTTTGAGTCAATCGATAATCAGCAAGTTGCTAATTTATTATTTGATACCGCTGCTAATTGGCTAAAAGAGCGTGGAATGGACGAAATGCGAGGACCTGTGGATTTGAGTATGAATGATGAAATTGGCTTGCTTATCGAAGGTTTCGACCGCCCACCAGTAATATTGATGAAATATAATCCGCGATATTATATTCAATTAATCAAAGATTATGGATTTCACGAGGAAATGCTTTTGTATGCGTGGAAACTTGTTAATGCAACTTATGCAAGCGAAAAATTAAACCGATTGCAAGAAGTAATTCGTAAAAGATATAAAATTACAATTGAAAATTTGAGTTTTAAGAACAAGAAAAAATTACGAGAAGACATTCAGGTAATTAAAGATATTTACAATTCTGCTTGGGAGAAAAATTGGGGTTTTGTTAAGGCTACCGAAGCGGAGTTTGATGCAATAGCAGAGGATTTTGTTCAGATTGCCGACCCCTATTTGGTGCTGATTGCAAAAGTTGATGGTAAAGTTGCAGGATTTGCATTGGCTTTGCCTGATATTAACCAAGCTTTGATTTATAATAAGCGTGGCAGTTTGCTGGGTGCGGCTTATCATTTATTCACCAAAAAGAAGAAGATTGATACTTTGCGAATTATCACTCTTGGTGTTTTCGAGGAATATCGCAAGACAGGAGTAGATGCGGTGCTTTATTGGGAAGTGGCAAATCGCGGATTAGAGCACGGATACGACAAAGGTGAAGCCTCTTGGATTTTATCAATCAACGAAGATATGAATAATGCTTTGCAAAAAAGTATGCATGGCGAATTATATAAAAAATATATGCTTTATCAAAAAAAGATATAAAGACTCTGCTATCAATTTGAAAATTTGAGAATTTGAAAATGTTATAAAGGTTTTGGGTGTTGCGTGTTAGGTGTTGGACGTCTTTGCGAGTTCCGATTTATCGGAACGAAGCAATCTATTTCAATTTGAAAACTTGAATAAATCCCACTCTTTGAGGGAGCAAGGGGGAGGTTCTAATGAAAATAATCAACAACCAAACATCATTTTCAAATTATCAAATTAACAAATTGATTTATGGATGAGGCTGTCTCATAAGTCCATAATATTTAAAAATTGTCATTCCCGTGCAAACGGGAATCCAGACAAAATCTTTCAACCCCACGCTTAAGCGTGGGGTTGAGGAGATATGAGACAGCCTCGACAGCAAAATTGACTTATGGGACAGCCACCTACGGTGCAGATTTTTAGAATAAAAAGTATTAATTAAAATATTTTTCATACCAGAGAGATAACATTAATAATGCGTAGATTTCTTTGTAGAAGTTTGCTTTTTTGGACTTGTGTAAAGTAAGCATTTTTCCGATAAATTCTGTATCAAGTATATTATCTTTAACTAATTGAGATTGCAATATCGAGGATTTTGTAAACTCAAACCATTCATTACTAATCCATTCATTAACGGGAGCTGCAAATCCTTGCTTCTTGCGATTTATTATTTCATCGGGAATATAGCCAGCCGAAGCTTTTTTTAGCAAGTGTTTTGTAGTTTTTCCATCAGGAATTTTCTTTTGATAATTCAAAGCAAAAGTTAGTTCCACAAGCCGATGATCCAAGAATGGCACACGAGGTTCAATGCTGTTCGCCATACCCATTTTGTCGACACGCATCAGCAACATTTCGGGCAATCTTTGGTAAAATTCAGTAAAGATTGCTTTGCGGGAGAAGTCAACGCCCACATCAAATGATTCCGCTAAATCATTCATTTTATTAGCATAATCGGCAAGATTATTTATCTCGGATTTCCTTTGAGCAAAGAATAATTTACTCAATGAATCAGTTGTAAAAATTGGCATTCCGCTCCAATATTGTCCCCAATTATTAGCAGATTTCTTAAAATACTCTAATGCAAGAAATTGATTTGAGTTAATTAATGGATTTTTTATAATTTGATAAATCAATTTTCTCATTGAAATAGGCAATATATTGTATAAATTCCAATATTTCTGATGAAATTTAATCTCGCGCAACATCCAATTATAGCCAATAAATTGTTCATCACTTCCTTCGCCAACAAGAACGACTATTGTGCCTTCTTGACGAGTTTTTTTGCTCAAAAAATAAATTGGAATATTCACGGGGTCGGCATTTGGTTCATCTGAATGCCAAACTACTTCATCTAATTCATCGAGTGCCATCTTCTGGTCAATTATAATTTCCTTGTGATTTGTCTTGAATAAATTAGAAATTTTATGTGCATATTCTAATTCATTATATTTTTCTAAATCTTTAAAACCAACAGTGAAAGTATCAATTGGACGATTCATAAATTCACTCATCAGCGATACATTCAAACTGGAGTCAATTCCGCCACTTAAAAATACACCAAATGGTACATCACTCATCATTCTTATTTTAATTGCATCACGCAATAGATTGATGATTTCGGAAGTTAATTCGTCCTCTGACCAATCGTTATACGAAATTCTTGTAGCAAATGGATCCCAATATCTTTTTATTTTAATTTCACCATTTTGGCTGATTTTTAAATAATGTGCAGCAGGTAATTTATTGATTCCATCGAACATTGTAGCTTCAGAATTAGAAGCTCCCATATTCAAATAAAATGCAAGTTGCTCGTAATTAATTTGCTTTTTATATTGCGGATATTGAAGAATAGATTTGATTTCCGAACCAAAAATAAAATTTGAATTATGACGTAAATAATAAAAAGGTTTAATGCCAATTCTATCTCGCGAAGCAAAAATCTCCTGCTTTTCTAAATCATAAAGCACAAATGCCCACATACCGTACATTTTGGTTAGAATTTGTTCGCCCCACTCTTGGTAGCCATTCATAATTGTTTCGGTATCAGTATTTGATTTATACTTATAACCTTTTTTGATTAATTCGGTGCGTAATTCATTATGGTTGTAAATTTCCCCATTAAAAACAATGGCATATTTGCCATTTTGAGAAAACATTGGTTGATTGCCATTCGCAGACAAGTCAATAATTGCTAATCTCCGGAAAGCAAAGCCAACTTTACCCGATTTGTCAATCCATTGCCCATCACTATCTGGTCCGCGATGTTCAATAATATCGCTCATTTTCTTAAGTAGTTCAGATTGAATCGTGTAATTTGATTCAGAAGTTTTAATGATACCAGCAATTCCGCACATAGTAATTGATTTTTATGTTTCGATAGAGAAATTTTTTGCAAATTAAACAATTTTCATATAAAAGCAATATTTTTAGGTTTTAATCATCTTTATATTAGGTTAAACTAAAAATATCATAAATATGAATAAATTAACAAAATTAATAACATTTGCAGTTGTATTATTTTCAACTGTAGTTTTTTTGAATGCACAATGTGGAGAAAAAATGGAAAAAACATCAATTTACGACATCAAAGTAAAAACAATAGACGGCAAAGAAGTTTCAATGAGCGATTACAAAGGCAAAACGCTTTTGATTGTGAATGTTGCCAGCAAATGTGGATATACTCCCCAATACGAAGGTTTAGAAAAACTTTACAAAGAATATAAAGATAAAGGTCTGGTGATTTTGGGCTTCCCTTGCAATCAGTTTGCAGGTCAAGAGCCAGGCACGGAAAAGGAAATTTTGGAATTTTGCCAAACAAATTATGGCGTAACATTCCCAATGTTTTCCAAAATAGATGTAAACGGCGAAAACACTCATCCTCTCTATGTATATTTGAAAAAGGAAGCCCCCGGAATATTATCTACTCAAGATATTAAGTGGAATTTCACCAAATTTTTAGTAAGTCCCGAAGGCAAAGTTCTTGAAAGATTTGCTCCCGCAACAACTCCTACACAAATTGATAATGAATTGAAGAAAGTTATCAAATAAGAAGATGGGAATTTGATTTATTAAAATAGATGCTATTTTGTATAGCGACACTCAAATTTAGGACTGCAATTATTTCTAATAATTAATAGGAATTAATTGCAGTTCTTTTTTTAATATAAAATGATAAATTATAAAGTATTGAGATTTCTTTTGTATTTTTGAATAATAATTAATTTTATTTTCCAAAATTTAAAGAAAGGAAATTAAAATGCTCAAGAAAATTGTACAAAACAATAAACCAAAAATCAAGATTGAGAAAGATAATGTTGATAAGTTATTAATATTAATAACATTGATAGCTGTTGGCTTGATTATTTATCTTCCTATCAGCAATTATATGCAATTACCCACTGAAATTCCAAATCATTTTGGAGTGGACGGCAAACCCGATGACTATGCTGATAAAAACATAATATTTCTATTGCCAATAATGTCCATTTTTCTTACTCTACTTTTGCAAATTATCACCAAATTTCCACATACATTCAATTTTCCAATAATTATTACTGAAGAGAATGCACCAAAACAATATAAAATTGCGATTAGAATGATACTTTGGCTGAATGCGTCAATTTCATTTGTATTTCTTTATACTACTTATTTTACAATTCAAGTGGCACTTGGCAAGCAACAGCAAATGTCGCCATATTTTGTAACAATATTTTTGGGAATTGTATTTATTCCGCTTGGATTTTTTATCTATAATATGTATAAAAACAAATAAATATAAGAATCAAATGGAAATAGATGTTGTCTTATAAGACAGCTTTTACAAAACAATCTCCATCAATCAAGATATGGCTTGAGGGAATTACATAACATCGAAAAACCTTATTTTCATTATTAACCTTAGTAGAAATAATTCCCATTGTTACAGACAAAACCTTATAACCTTATTAAATTATTAAAATTAAGAAATAAGGTTATTAGTTTGATTTGGTTCATTTCTTTCTACTAAGGTTGGTAGGGAAAATAAGGTTTTGAAATGTTTTTATTTAATATTTTCCAAAAAATCAACTTATGAGACAACATCTATTGCAGTGGATTCCCGTTTGCACGGGAATGACAATGAAACAATAAACCTTCCGAAGGTTTGAAACCTTCGGAAGGTTCTGAAACAGATGATGTTGTCTTATAAGACAGCTTTGCTGTCATTCCCACGAAAGTTGGAATCCATAATTCAATTTGATAATTTGAAATTTGGAATAAATCCCACTCACTGAGGGGGCAGGGGGGAGGCTCTGATAAAAAATAATCATAGCCCACGAATTTATTCGTGGGAAAATGGATTTCGCTTTGCACGGGAATGACACTTTTGAAATATTATGGACTTACGAAACAACCACAATTTTTTAATTTTTTGGCATTCTAAATTTCCAAAGAACAACTAATTTTTATCGTATTTTTGCTAATTTACTTTTAATTAATAATTTTATCATAATTTTGTATTTGTATAAAATGGAAAATTATGGGATTCTTCAGTAATATAAAAGACAAAATTGCTGCATTTACCGAGAAAGCAGTCGAATCAATTAGCTTCAAAAAGATTTCTGATGGTTTGGAAAAAACACGGAAGAGTTTTGTGTCAAGTTTGCAATCTCTTTTAGGTGCAGGAAGGAAAATTGATGATAAACTTCTCGAAGAAATTGAAGCAATTTTGCTCACAGCTGATATTGGAGTAACAACAACAAATAAGATTATTACAAGTTTAAAGCAAAGAGTAAAGCAAGAAAAATTTGAAAATAGTGATGCACTATTTGAAATTCTGAAAGAAGAAATCTTAAAACTTTTGATTGAAGAAAATCCCGATAATGAGAACATATACAATTTACAAATTGAGAACAAACCGCATATAATTCTAATTGTTGGAGTGAATGGAGTTGGCAAGACAACTTCTATTGGTAAATTGTCCTACAACTACAAAAATGCTAATAAATCTGTTGTGATTGGAGCAGCCGATACTTTCCGTGCAGCCGCAAACGAGCAATTAGAAATATGGGCAGAGCGTGCTGGAGTGGAGATAATTATGCAGGCTCAAGGAGCAGACCCCGCTGCAGTTGCATTTGATACTGTGAAGTCAGCCCAAGCAAAAGGCAAGGACATAGTAATTATTGATACTGCTGGGCGATTACATACCAAAGGTAATTTAATGCAAGAATTAGAGAAAATCACTCGCGTAATTACTAAATTGAAACCAAGTGGTCCAGACGAAGTATTTTTAGTACTTGATGCAACAACTGGTCAGAATGCAATAATTCAAGCTCAAGAATTCAAAAAAGTTGCAAAATTAACAGGAATAATTTTAACAAAATTAGATGGCACTGCCAAAGGTGGAGTAGTTATTCCAATCGTTGATGAATTACGTATTCCCGTTAAATTCATAGGTGTTGGCGAAAAAATTGACGATTTGCAAGTATTCAATTCTGTGGAATTTGTGGAAGCCCTTTTTGCTAAATAATCAATTTACTCAATGAATACTCAATTTATTTCAGTTTCATCGAATCTCCAATTTGTCATAGATCAAGCCATTACAATCTTAAAAAATAATGGTATTTTCGTTTTCCCAACAGATACTGTTTATGGAATTGGATGTTTGTATAGTTCTAAATCTGCGATAGAAAAGATTTATCAGTTAAAAGGAAGAGACTTTAATAAGCCTCTTGGTGTGTATTTTTCTGATATTGAAATGGCATCGCAATATATTTCTGGAAATGATGGTTTATTCAAGAAATTAGCCGAAAAGTATCTTCCCGGTGAATTAACAATAATAGCACCAAAAAATGAATTGATTGAAAATTATGTGGTAAGCAATTTTGATACAATTGGCATTAGAATCCCACGAAATACATTCTTGCTTAATCTTATCAATCAATTAGGGCAACCAATTGTTGGAACATCTGCGAATTTATCAACCCTTCCGGCTGCTAAAACTGCCAGCGAAGCATATTCAATTTTCAAAAATCAAATTGAACTAATTATTGAAGATGATGCAAGCATCCAAGGGACAGAATCCACCATTATAAGCATTGCCAACGGAAAAATTGAACTTATTCGTCAAGGAATATTGAACATAAATAATGATCTGCTATGAAATATCAAATTTTAACACTTTTATCAATTTTATCAATTTTATCTATAATAATACTGATAACAAGTTGCAAAACAGTAGAAACCCCAAATTGCATCAAGAACAATTCTAATGAAATGATAATAAGTTGGGGCGAAGTACAGAAAAATAATATAAGAACATATTACACCGTAAATACCAATTTAGAAATATACTTGTATGTTCAGCGTGATAATGGAAATCCTCCAACTGTCGCAAAAATTGGTAAAATGACAGCGGAAAATTATTGCAATCTATTCCGTGAATTGCAAAAGACAATTATACAAGTGCAAGCCCTGAATTCTCCAGGCGATGTATCCAATTTTATCGAGATTAATGATCCAAAGAATAATATGAGATTTAAAGCATTATGGAATCCCGAATTTACAAATAAAGGCAATAAGGAATTCAAGGAATTGTTCACTAAATATCAAGAAGCAATTCCAGTTAAGAAAAAATAATGATTTTTTTTGAATATTCAAGTTTTTTCCTTAATTTACAAAGTTATACAAAGTCAAAATAAAAAAGTTTATGGAAATTTTGATAGTTGATGATAATCAGCAGTTTTGCTCCACAATGGAAGATATAATTAAATCGTTTTCTTACAAAACAAGAGTATTCAATCGCACTACTGATGGAATAAATTATATTAAAAATAATGGTGATCAAATTGGATTAGCCTTATTTGATGTTGAATTTGCTAATGACGACCCATTGACGGGGCTTGATTTGTTGGAATTTGTTCGTAAAAATAATCCTGCTATACCAGTTGTGATGATTACAGGGAAGGGCACAATTTCTACTGCTGTTCGTGCAACAAAATTGGGTGCAACTAATTTTATCGAAAAATCTTCTCTTAATATTGAAAAAATCAAAGAAGTTTTAGAGACTTCTATAATGCTTGATTATACTGGAGATGATGAAGACATTCGTAACTTCCTTCTTGGAAATGGAATTGTTGCCAAAAGCAGAGTTATGCTTGATATGGGCAGAAATATTATTCGCTATGGTAGAACTGACTTGAATTTATTAATAACTGGCGATACAGGAACAGGCAAAAAGCTCGTTTCGCGTGCGGCTCATAATGCAAGTCGCCGTTCACGTCATCCTTTAATAACTGTTGACATACCAAATATCCCACGTGATTTATTCCAAAGTGAATTATTCGGACATATCAAAGGAGCATATTCTGGTGCAACCGAAACCAAAAAAGGCTTATTCCACGAAGCAGCACACGGCACTTTGTTTTTAGATGAAATTGGAGATTTATCTTTGGAATTGCAATCCAATTTATTTATACCAATTGATGAAAAAATTATTCGTAAGGTTGGATCGGTAGAAAGTGAGGCAATCGACATTCGCTTTATTTCGGCAACTGACCGCGATTTAGTCAAATTTATGGATGATGGCAAATTCCGAGAGCAACTCTATCATCGTTTGCGGGAATGCGAAATTAATATTCCTCCTTTGCGTGAACGCAAGGAAGATATTCCCGATATTGTGAATTATTATGTTCAGATTCATAATCAAGAATATGGCACAAATAAATATTTTTCACAATCAGCTTTGGAGTATTTAACTGAACAAGATTGGAAAGGTAATGTTCGCGAATTGGCATCTGTTGTTAAGGTGGCATTGCAAACTATTCCCGATGATGATATAAAAATTGGTGGATTGGATAAGATTGTAAATTCAAATTATAAAGTGCAAAGCAATCCAAATATGAGAAATGCACCAAATAAAACTTTAAAAGAAGATTTAGCCGAAGTTGATAAAATGAAAATTGAAGAAGTACTAAAGCAAACTTTTGGTAATGTTAGTAAAAGTGCTGTATTATTGGGCGTAAGTCGCGAAACATTACACATCAAAATACGAAAATATTTGATTGATGTCCAAAAATTTAGAAAAAAGTAATCTTCTTTTACAAGCAAATTAAATCCATAGCCCACTAATTTATTCGTAGGTGATGATGTGTTGAGTACGTCATTAGGAGTTCCAACTTATCGGAACGAAGCAATCTCATTCAATTTGAGAATATGAAAATTAATTCAATAGGAGGCTGTCTCATAAGTCCAAAATATTTCAAGATTGTCATCCCCGTGCAAACGGGAATCCACTGCCAGAGCTGATTTATGGATTCTCACTTTCGTGGGAATAACAGCAATGCATTTTCAAACATCAAATTGATAGTAATTACTTCACTTCGCTTATGTATTTTAATTTCAACTTGCAAGACACCCGACTTTATTGACTCAAGTATAATTTGAGAAATTCCAATTATACTTAATTTTTCCTTTTCTAATTTCAAATTTATTCATTCTTTACTTGAATTTGCTTAATTTTGAGTTTATTCTTTTTGTAAAATATATTAATATTAATCTTATGGTAAAATTAGATACAATCATCTCGTTAGCTAAAAGACGTGGCTTTGTCTTTCAATCATCTGAAATTTATGGTGGGTTAAATGGATTTTGGGATTATGGTCCTCTTGGTGTGGAATTACTCAACAATTATAAACAAGCTTGGTGGCGAGAAATGACTTATCGCGATAATATCGTGGGCGTTGATGCTGCAATAATTATGCATCCAAAAACTTGGGTTGCTTCGGGGCATGTCGCTCAATTCTCCGACCCTATGATTGACAATAAAACAAGCAAAGCTCGCTATCGAGCAGATAATTTGATTGAAGAACATATATTTAAACTCAAAAATAAAAATAAAACTGATATTGCCAATCAAATCGAAGAGCGATTATCCAAAGTTGAAAAGAACGAAGATTATTACCAAATTATAATTGATTTCCAAATCCCCGACCCAGTTTCGGGGACAACTGATTGGACAGAAGTCCGCAATTTCAACTTAATGTTCAAGACCTTTGTTGGACCAGTGGAAGACGAATCGGGAACTGTTTTCCTTCGTCCTGAATCTGCGCAGGGAATTTTCGTAAATTTCAAAAATGTGATGGATTCCGCAAGATTAAAGCCACCATTCGGTATCGCTCAGATTGGCAAAGCTTTCCGTAATGAAATTAATACAAAGAATTTCTTATTCCGCACTCGTGAATTTGAACAAATGGAAATGCAGTATTTCATTAAGCCTGGGACCGAAAAAGAATGGTTTGAATATTGGAAAGAACAACGTTGGAATTGGTATGTAAATTTAGGTATGGACGAAAAGAAAATGAGATGGAAACTACACGATAAACTTGCACATTACGCAAATTATGCCGTAGATATTGAATTTGAATTTCCATTTGGCTTTGGTGAGATTGAGGGTATTCATAGCCGCACCAATTTTGACTTGAATAGCCACCAGTCGCATTCGGGCAAGAAAATGGAATATGTAGATACAGTTAATCAAGATAGATATGTGCCTTATGTTATTGAAACTTCTGGCGGAGCATCGCGTGGTTTTATGGCATTTTTGATTAATTCTTATAATGAAGAAAAAATTGTTGAAGACGGCAAAGAAGATACCAGAGTTGTGATGCGTTTCCATCCAAAATTAGCTCCTATTACATTGGCAGTATTCCCATTGGTTAATAAAGATGGAATGCCCGAGTATGCTCATCAGATTTACAAAGATATGCAAAAGTTTTTCCCAACTCAATATGATACTTCGGGAGCAATTGGTCGCCGTTATCGTCGTCAAGATGAAATTGGCACTCCATTCTGCGTTACTGTGGACGGGCAAACATTGCAAGATCACACTGTAACTATTCGCGAACGTGATTCGATGTTGCAAGATAGAATTCCAGTATCCAAAATCCGCGAGTATATATTTGATAAAATTGAAAAATAGAGAAGTAATTTATAATATAAGTAACTAATACGCCACCACCTCCTTCCGTGATTATAATTCGGACATTGGTAGGTGGTGGAGCGTTATTTTTACTTTTGCAATAAATTTAGAAAAACTACGTTTTATTTTTTAACATTATTGAGAAAAATATGCTTTTAGAAACCGAATTAAAAAATAATAATCAGATTGAGATCCCTGCAGAGATTAGCAATTTAATGAATATTAAACCAGGTCAACATTTTTTGGTTTCTTATGAAGAAGGATTTATAAAATTAATGCCTAAGAAGAATATAAATGATCTTTTTGGAACTTTAGCATATAATGATTCATACATTGAAAGGGAAGAAGAGGATAGAGTATGATAGTAATCGATTCTTCACTTTGGATTGAATTTTTTATGGGAACAATAAATGGCGAATTAATCAAACAGAATACTGCTTTTCAACAGGGAAACTTTCTTGTTCCAACAATTATATTACGAGAAGTTCAATAAAAGTTAACAGAATTGCATAACGAACAATTAGCAAATAGTTATTGTTCATACCTTGAATTAGGTAAAGTAATAAAATTAGATACGGATATTGCTTACGAATCATCAAGATTAAGTAAATTATTCAAATTACCTCTTGCAGATTCAATTATCTTTGCTACTACAATTCGGAATGAGGCTACTCTTTACACTATGGATAAACATTTCAAAGAATTACCAAATGTAGTTTATTATGAGAAAAATTAATGTAACAACTTTCGTGAATAGTTTATTGTGTTGAAAAATGAATTTGGCATAACTGGAAAATCGTACACCACATCCTTCCGGGAGAATAATTCTGACGTAGGCAGGTGGTGGAGCGTAGACCCAAAGGAGGCTGTCTCATAAGTCCAAAATATTTCAAAATTGTCATTCCCGTGCAAACGGGAATCCACTATCACAGAGGATCTATGGATTCCCACTTTCGTGGGAATGACACCAAAGTTGTATCATAAGTTGATTTTTTGGAAAATATTGAATAAAAATATTATAAAACCTTATTTTTCCTAATAACCTTAGTAGAAAGTAATGAACCAAACCAAACCAATAACCTTATTTTCTAATTTTAATAATTTAATAAGGTTATAAGGTTATAAGGTTTGTTAAAAATGGGAATTATTTCTACTAAGGTTAATAATGAGGATAAGGTTTTTCGATGTTATGTAATGCCCTCAAGCCATATCTTGATTGATGGAAATTGTTTTGTAAAGTTGACTTATGAGACAGCCTCTAAAGATTCACATTAGTTCGGGATTACAACTGAACACCTTCAAATTTTCAAGTTAATATTAACATTTCTTTAATCATTCCCATTGTATAATTGAGATATTATTTCGGCATATTTTTTCTCAACTACATGGCGTTTGATACTCATTTTGGGACTTAATTCACCATTTTCAATTGTAAATGGTTCGCTCAACATAGCAAATTTTCTTACCTTTTCGTATTTTGCCAAATCCTTTTGATAATAATCAATTTCTTTCTTTAAATGATTGATAATTTTAGGATTGCCAGTTAGTTCCGATGGCGAATCATATTTTATGTCAAATTCTTTAGCCAAACCTTCCAATTGCTCATAGTTTGGGGTAATCAAAGCTGTGCAATACTCTCGCTTTTCACCAATCAGCATAACGTGGTCAATGAATTTACTTTGCGACAGCAAATTTTCTATTGGCTGTGGGGCAATATTTTTACCACCGCTACTAACAAAAATGTTTTTCTTTCGGTCGGTAATTTTAATGTTGCCAAGTTTAGTTAGAACTCCCACATCACCTGTGTATAGCCAACCATCTTCGTCAATAGCCATACGAGTTGCTTCCTCGTCTCCCCAATATCCCTTCATTACATTGTCGCCCTTTACCAAAATTTCGCCGTCTTCGGCAAATCGGACTTGAACATTAAAAAGTGGTTTGCCGATAGTTCCGATTTCAATCTTATCTTGGCGATTGGCAGAAACTACGGGTGCTGCTTCGGTTAATCCATAGCCTTGAACTGTAGTAATTCCAACGGTGGTGAAGAATTCATAAACATCATCGGATAAAGCGGCACCGCCCGAAACCAACAATCTTAATCTTCCGCCCATTCGTTCGCGAATTTTGTGATAAACTAATTTATCATATAATTTATATTGCATTTCCAGCAACATCGGCGATTTGCCCTCTTGATGTTTATAAATCAGCTTTCTTCCAACTTCCATTGCTTGTTTGAATATACCTTGTTTTATTGAGCTTTCTTTTGCCATATTGCTATAAACTTTTTTCTTGATTGTCTCCAAAAATCGTGGTACAGTTGTCATAACAGTTGGTTTAATTTCCTGAATAAAATTAACTAATCCATCAATGCTTTCTGCAAGACCAATCGTAATGCCAATGAAAAATAAAGAGTAATAACCAGTAGTTCTTTCGTAGGAATGCGAAAGCGGAAGATAAGAAACAGAAGTATCTTTGTCGTGCAAATCGTAATTCTCGCGAATACCTTCGTAATTAGCCAAGATATTTTTATGGGTTAGCATCACACCTTTTGGGTTGCCAGTTGTGCCTGAAGTATAAATTAATGTGAGTATATCATCATTGTTGATTTTAGAAATAGTATTATCTAATATTTCGGCACAATTTTGATTCTCACAAGATTTTTCTCCCGCTTCTATAATACTTTTCATTGTTTTTATTTGTATTTCTTGTGGAGAAAATTCATCATTCATCACGATGATTTGACGCAACGAAGGAATATTGTCTTTGACCTCTAAAACTTTTTTTAGTTGGAAGTTATTCGAAACAATAATTGCCGAAGCCGAGCAATCATTATAAGTATATTCAATTTGCTTAGGAGTTAATGTTGGAAAAATTGGCACCGAAATAGCCCCAATTGATGCAATAGCCAAATCAGCTATCACCCACTCAATGCGGTTTTCGCTAATGATACCAATTCGGTCCTTGGGACGAAACCCAAAATCCATTAAGCCAATGGCGAAATTTTCAACTCGTTTTTGCAACTCTGCATAAGTTATTGAGTTGATTTTCCCTTCTTTTCCGTTAAAGCGGAAAGCTGGTTTAGAATCACCATATTTTGCACAAGTTTTTAAAAATGCTTCTGGGATAGTAGAAAAACTCATTTTTCCTCATTATTTATAATTAATATGCAAAAATAATAAAAAAAATGAACTTAATTCACTTTTAACATAAAATAAACATTTTTTTTTTGAATTTGTATATTTTTGAATATTAAAATCAACTTACATAATTAAAAATAATAATATTTATTAACAAAAAAACTATTTTTATTTCTAATTTGTCTAAATTATATTTAATTACAATCAAGACCAAATGAAATTACAAAATAATTTTTCCTTGAAAGATTACAATACTTTCCGAGTTGATGCTAAAGCAAAATATTTTTTATCAGTAACAAATATTGATGATCTATATACAATAATGCAGGAAAAAGATTTTACCGAGAGTAACAAATTGTTTTTGGGAATGGGCTCAAATATCTTATTCACAAGAGATTTTGATGGATATGTAATAAATAATGGATTGAAGGGCATTAAAATTATCGAACAAGACGAAAATTCGGCTATTGTAGAGGCAGCGGGCGGGGAATCTTGGGACAATTTTATTTCATTCTGTTTGGAAAACAACTTATACGGATTAGAAAACCTAACAGCGATACCAAGTTCGGTTGGGGCTGCACCTGTGCAAAATATCGGTGCTTATGGAGTGGAGCAGATTGATCATTTTCATTCTTTGACTGCTTTTAACATAAATACGGGTGAGATTTTGCTTTTTAATAAGGAAAATTGCAAATTTGGATATAGGCATTCTTTTTTTAAGCAACCAGAAAACAAACATTTGCTTATTTTGAAAGTTAGATATTCATTATCGAAGAAATTTCAACCAAAAATTGATTACAAAGATATTAGAGACTTTTTTGGAAAACAAAAAGATTTCGATGCCAAAATGCTTTCTCAAGCAATTGCCGAAATCCGTGAAAGCAAACTTCCAGCAATTTCGATTTATCACAATGCTGGTAGTTTTTTTAAAAATCCAGTAATTTCACAAGAACAATTAGTTGAATTACAAAAACTTTTACCCGAAATCACATTTCATAATGCTGATAGTGGAAAAGTAAAAATATCAGCAGCATATTTGATTGAAAAAGCAGGATTGAAAGGCTATCGCGTGGGTGATGTTGGTGTTTCGGCAAAGCATTCTTTGATAATTGTGAATTATGGGAATGCTACAGGGAAGGAAATCTTTGATTTTAGTAATAATATTATAAAAATTGTTTTGGATAAATACAATATATTAATTAATCCCGAAGTTGTGATAATTTAATTTGATTTTAAGCTAAAATTTTGTAATTTTGTATATAAA
>DYLM01000034.1:0-2337 GCA_020722095.1 Chloroherpeton thalassium | reverse complement strand
TAATTTTGTATATAAATTTTTTTGGAGATATAATGAAAATAACAAATTCCATTTATGCTGTATTATTCTTATTGATATTTTTAATATCTTGTGGAGATGATAATCCAACTAATCCAACAACATCTGACCCAACAATTAACTCTATCGAACCTACACAAGTGATTGCCGGCGATGAAATGCTTATTAAAGGCAAGAATTTTGGAGCAACGCAAGGAACTTCCAAAGTACATTTTGATAATATAATTGCCGATACTTATTTGTCTTGGAGCGACACAGAAATCAAAGTTATTGTTCCCGCAATTACCTCAAGCGGAAAACTAAAAGTAGTTACAGAAAATAAATCCAGCAATGAATTTAGTTATACAATTGATAATGGACCCAGGATTTTTTCAGTTGGCAACGGCAGAGCATACATTGACCAAGAGATAGAAGTTAAAGGTTTAAATTTTGGCAATAGTAAAGGAAAAGTTTCCTTCAATGGAGTAGATGCAATAACTATTTCAAAATGGAATGACACATTAATAATGGTAACTGTGCCGCAAAATGCTACTACTGGCGATGTTATTGTTACCACTTCTGATAACAAAAAGAGTAAAGGATTTTATTTTACAATAGCTTCGGCAAGCGACCCATTTATAAATATGATTACACCACCTCAAATTTCAATCGGAGGTGAGCTTAGAATTATTGGTAAAAATTTTGGTGATACTCAAGGCAATAGCTATGTTGATTTTAATGGAACAAAAGCAGCACAATATACTCTATGGAGCAAATCCGAAATTAAAGTAAAAGTTCCAGATGGTGCTAAGTCAGGACCAGTGAGAGTAATGGTTGGGCAACAAGGAAGCAATACTTTCAATTTAACCATTAATGCTGGATTGCCAGACCCAATTATTACTTCAATTAATCCAACAGAGTTTGCAGTAGATGAAATCATCACCATATTAGGAAGCAATTTTGGCTCGATGCAATCCGACTCAAGTTATGTATTTTTCAATGAAATTGCAGGCAGCGATTACCTTGTTTGGGAAAGCAATATGATTAAAGTTACTGTTCCAAAGAAGGCTACAAGTGGAACTTTAACAGTTCGGTTAGGGTCTCTAACAAGTAATTCCAAAACATATACAATCAAAACAACAGCACAAACCCCAGTAATTACAGTAATTAATCCAACAATTGCACAAGTTGGACAATCAATTGAAATTGAAGGAAGCGGTTTTGGTGCAAGCAAAGGTTCTGATGCTTATGTGATGTTTGGAGATACAAAGATAATGAATTACACAAGTTGGACAGAAACAAGTATTATATTTGATGTCCCCGATGTGCCTTCTGGTCAAGTAGATGTGTATGTTTTTGCAAATAACCTAAAATCTAATATAAAGCAGTTTACTGTTCAAAAGAAAGCAAATGCAATAGTTGATTTAGTTTTAATAAAAGCGGGCACTTTTACAATGGGCTGTTCAGACGAATCATCTGATTGTTCTCCTCAACATAAGGTTACTTTAACAAAAGATTTCTATGTAAGCGAAACAGAGATTACCCAAGCTCAATATAAAAAAGTTATGAACTTGTCCAATCCAAGTAAAGATGTTGATGATAAAAATCCAGTTGAACAAGTCACTTGGCTAAAAGCAGTTGAATTTTGCAATAGATTGTCAGCATTAGAAGGCTTGCAGGAAGCATATACGATAAACGACACAAAAGTGACTTGGAATCAAAATGCAAATGGTTATAGACTATTAACCGAAGCAGAATGGGAATATGCTGCAAGAGCTGGTTCTACGGGTAAATTTGGTAATGTTGGAGGAAAAGAAGGTGGAATATCTACTTTAGGTTTTACAAATTTAAATTCTTCATCGGTGCAACACGTAAAGCAACTGCTTGCAAATGATTTTGGTCTTTACGATATGCACGGAAATGTTGCTGAATGGGTTTGGGATATTTATGATTTTTATGAAGAGGGCGATGTCACTGATCCAACCGGCCCAACTGACGGACCCGAAAGAGTGTTCCGTGGCGGCGGTTATATTGATGGACCTAATTATTGCACAAACTACTCCCGTTATTCTGCCTCGACCCAAATGGTTCAATTTTATATTGGTTTCAGAGTAGGGAGAAATAAGTAAAACAAATTGTAGAAAATAAAATAGCAAGAGGCTGCCTGATAAGTCCGAAAATGTTCAAAAGTGTCATTCCCATGCAAACGTGAATCCGCTGCAATTCCACCTCTAATAAAAATCAACTAATGAGGCAGCACATTTTTTTTCATATTTTTTCCAGATGTGGCTGTCTCATAAGTTGATGATTTGAAAATTATTAAATAAAACATTTTAAAAC
>DYLM01000134.1 GCA_020722095.1 Chloroherpeton thalassium | reverse complement strand
AATCCCGAAGGGATGATATTTTTCTAAAAAATTCATTTTATATAAATTTTGTTGTTGTTTATTCGTTTCACTAATATTATTATATATTGTATTTTTAATAATGATGAAAAATAAAATATCAATCAAATCTGTTTTATTAATAGTTGCACTCGGTTTTGTGGCTTTTGGTTGCAAAGAGTGGACGAATTTTACCACATATTACAATACTTATTATAATCAAGAGCGACTGCTAAAAGAGTCCGAAAACGAATTTTTCTACCAAACCGAAAAGAAAAAGAATATTCCTCGCGTTATTGTTCCCGATTCCAGCTTGTTTAATTCAAGTATTGACAAAAATCTTGTGCCTTCGTTTATGACCGAATATGTCATCACAAAGCAACAAAGACAAGGAGTAGAGAAGCAATTAGATTCGATTTTACAAAAAGGTTCAAAAATTATTCTTCGTCATCCAACAAGTGGTTATATCGTTAAATCCCTTTACAATATAGCATTAGCATACTATTACAAAAATGAGTGGTTGCCTTCGCAAGTAAAATGTGCCGAAATAGTAGATAAATATCCCGAAGACCAATTAGCTCCTGATGCCTTGATTTTATATGCAAAATCCCTATTAATTCAAAGGAAATTCGAGCAAGCAGAAGTGATGCTTTCGCGGACAGTTGATTTGGCTTGGGTGTTGAAACGTTATGATATTTTATCCGAAGCATTTAGGTTGCAAGCAGAAACTCGATTATATTTGAATGAGTTAGAGGAAGCCTTAAAGCCATATAAACAAGCGATTATCCAAACTGACGATAAAACCCAAAAAGCAAGATGGCAATTAGATTTGTCTCTGTTATTATATCGCATTGGGAATTTTGACAAAGCAATTGAAGAGTTCAAAAAAGTTGATAATTACAGACCAGATTATATTACTACTTTTGAAACGCAAATTTATACTGCTAATTCCTTAATATTTTTAAAGCGATTTGATGAGGCAGAGAAAATTATTGAAAAATTAGATGATGATGGAAAGTATGATGAGTGGAAATATAGCATTTATGCAAGTAAATTATTACTTGCAGAGCATCAAGGCGACTTGGATAAATACAAAGAAATTGAAAAAGCTGCCGACTCGCTTTATCCAAATAATCCTGCCTTGCTTGCCTCATATTATTTGCGGGGAAAGTCACTTTACGACTCGAACGACTACAACAAGGCTTTGCAGTATTTTACAAAAGCACGAGTAACACGCACTCCTGTATTTAATTCTGCAAATCAAATCCACTCAATACTTAACAATTGGAAGCTTAAGCATTCGCAAATTTTAACTGCGGAGAATACGTTAAGAACTACCAACACATTAACCGATTCGGCTCGGGCGGCTTATGCCAAGAACTTATTTGAATTAGGTCGGCTACACGAGCAACTTGGGAATAAAGATTCTGTGGAGTTTTATTATAATAAATCAATTAAAAATGCTAATATTGACAATCCCGAAAGTGCTAAGTATTTATATGTATATTCTTTGAGTTTGCAAAAAACTGATTTGCGAAAGAGCGATTCGTTGATGGATTTTGTTGCAAATACATATCCGCTGACAGATTACGGCAAAGATGCAAGAAAACGAATGGGTTATACTGATGCGTTTGTGATTGATACGGCGGCAGATTTATTCAATTCAGGCACAAACTTAATGCTAAATAAAGAATATAATTATGCAATTTTGCAATTTAGTAAATTGATAAATGAACATCCAAATAATAAATTGGAACCACGCACTTTATATTCAATTGGATGGCTTTACGAAAGAAAAATACATAAATACGACAGTGCATTATATTATTACAAAATTTTAGTTGACAAATATCCTAATTCCGAATATGCAAAAGATGTGCGATATTCTGTTGATTATCTTGCAGTAATAAAATCAGGGGAAGAAATTCCCGATTATCTTAAAGAAAGAAAACAAGAAAATTATGTCCCACTTTTCAATCGTGAAGAAGCATTAATGCCACCACCAATGATAAACAAGCCGCAAGTAGAGCCAGGTGTAGATATTCAAGACATAATTAATGATCCTACAAAATTCCTGAAAGGTGCTCAAAAATTTATGCAAGATAAAATTGATAAAATTCAAAATTTTGATCCAAATTCCCAAATTGATAGTTTAAAGAAAATTATTTCTTTGGATTCACTAACAAATATTAAAATTGATAATTTAGAAAAATTGGAAGTAGATTCAACAAAGCACAAATAATTTTCTGGGTTTTTAGGCACAATTTTTGTGTTATATTGATAGATTTTTAGATAATATACGCAAAAAATATGGCAAAAAGAACTACAAAAAAAAACGAAATCATTGAGGAAAATAAGCCTTTATTAGCTATCCAAGACGATGTTGAATCGCTAACTAAACAATTAAATTGGTATAAGTCGCTTTTCGAAAAAGCAAGTGATGCAGTATTTATTGTTCAGCCTGATTCGTGGAATGTATTGGAAGCAAACGACTTTGCCGCTCAATTGCTCGAAACCACACGAGCCGAAATCATTGGGACTTCTATTCCTCAATTCCGTAGAATATTTAAACTTTTGAAAAAAAGCAATTCGCCCGTTGTTTTGAGTGAGTTATCGTTGGACACTCCCAATGGCAAAATAATGTTAGAAGTGAGTGCAAAATTTATAAATTTTTACAATGAGGATTTCATTTATGCAATAGCACGTGATGTTGGTGAGCAGCATGCATTAACCGACAAGTTAGTGCAAGCCGATAAATTGGTTCTGCTTGGTCAGATAACTGCGGGCGTTACTCACGAAATCCGTAATCCATTGGCAGCAGTGAACTTGAATTTGCAAATATTGAAGCGTAATCTTGCCGATGACCCAACTTATCAAAAATACATTGAGTCGGCACTTCAAGGTGTGGATAGAATATCACGAATAATCGAGGTTACACTGAATTTTTCGCGACAATCTATGCCCGATGTGAAGCCAATGAACATAAATTCAATTATACCAACAAGTTTGGAATTGGTTGCATCTGTTCTTAAGCGGAAGGAAATAAAAGTGGAATTGAAATTCGAGGATAATTTGCCCGAAATTTTAATTGATAATAAGCAAATACAGCAGGTTTTTATCAATTTAATCACAAATGCCGCAGATGCTATCAAATTAAAGGGAAAAATAGCCATAAAAACTTACATTGAAAGTAGCGAGAAATTCCGAGAACAAAGCTATGTTGTTGTGGCAATATCAGATACTGGCGAGGGAATTCCGCCCGAAGATTTGCCAAAAATATTCAATCCATTTTTTACTCGCAAAGCAGAAGGAACGGGCTTGGGATTGCCCATTACACAGCGAATAGTTTATCAACACCAAGGCATAATTGATGTGGAAAGCGTTGTTGGCAAAGGCACAACATTTTACGTAAAATTGCCATTACCGAGAAAATAA
>DYLM01000133.1 GCA_020722095.1 Chloroherpeton thalassium | reverse complement strand
TTTACTTTTCAATAAGTTTCTATTGTCCGTTTCTTAAACTTGCCTGTAACGTTTTGGGGCTTTGCGATGGCTGGGTGTTTTAGCACCAAACTTCATTAGATGCACAAAGCTTGAATTCAGCACTTCACTGTCATAGAAGCACGAAACCCCCTCTTGCGTGTAGGAGCTGTTACAGGCAGTTTTTCTATTGCCCTTCAATGATATAAACATATTTTTTTACGATTTCAACTTGTTGTGTTAAAGTCTTGCCAGTCATAATGCTTTTTGTTTGCAGTGTCGGTTGATTGTCAAGTAGGTCTACTAGATTTTTTAAATATGAAGTCTTAACGGCATATGATGCATTTTCTGCTCCTAAATGTTTAGCATTTATTATCCCAATTAAGTCTCCGTTTTTATCAAATAAAGGACCACCGCTATTCCCAGGCTGGACAGGTGCCGATATTTGGTAAGATGTTACATCGCCTTGGAATCCTGTTTTTGAACTTATTATTCCATTCGTTAATTTGATTTCATCACCCATTGTTGCTCTTAATGGGTATCCCATAACAAATACATTTTCCCCTACGCTAGCAACACTAGTTTTTATAATATAAGGTATTTTTCCAAGATTAGTAAATGTAGGATCTTCAATTTTAAGAATTGTTAAGTCATTATTTTTATCTGTAATTAAGACTTTTGCGCTGTAGGTTTTATCAAAGTTTCCATTTATACCCCTTACAACAATAATATTAACTCCTTCAATTACATGATTATTTGTAATTATTAAACCATTAGATGTTAAAGCAAAACCTGTTCCCGAAGTTTTTCCACCTTTGGAGATTGAACCAACACTTGCAGTAGGATATAATTTCAAATAGAATTGCTCAGGAATGCTTTCCCTTTTGTCAGTCGAGATAACTTTCATTGAGCCCTGTTCAAATGTTATATACAAGTTTTCATTAGGTGCTTTATTTCCCATATACCATTTTACTTTAAAAAGTAATGGGGTAGCTGTTTCTGTCAGATATGCTTTAATGTCACCAGTTTTCCATGTGCTATAATCTGCGCCAGTTAAATAAATTAAGTTATAGCCGTCACCTTCTTTTTTTAAAGCGAGTTTATATTTTGGCGATTCTATTGATTGAACTGTGTTTTCATATATTCCTTCGATTGGATTGAAGCCATTATTGTCCCATTCTGCTTTTAAACTGTTTTCCGTCCATGCAGTCTTTGGATGATTATCTGGATTATTTATTTTTATACCTTTCCATATGTAGCTACCACCTTCAAATGGAATTTCTAAAGTTATCTTTTCAATTCCCGGAGCAATTCGTGGGAAAACTAAATTGAAATTCCATTCTTTTCCCTTTGAACCTAAATTATAAAGTTTATCAAGTTCGTTGTCTTGAAATAGGCCAATTGGATAGACATTGTTCAGGTTAAAATAATCTTTGATATTAGTTTGTGAGGTAATTGAAACTCTAGTATCATTAGTCCAACTTATAAACTTCAATGAAACAACTGTTATTTGTTCATAAATGTAAATTGCGGTTATTTCTGTGCTTTGAGTGTACGTTTCAACATATGGTTTTATGGTTGTGCTTAAAAGTTGATTTGATTGTCCAAAAGCAAACTGTCCACAGAGTACAGTTAAAAATGTAATTATTGCTAATCTTTTTATCATTTTGTTGTTTCCTTAAAATTGCCTATAACGGATAGCGGTATGTTTTTGTTGCCGATTTCGGAGCACGTAACTGTCAACCCGTGAGAATGTTTGAAGCGAGCCACAATCGTTGATTTCAGCACTATATCGGCAATAAAATATACCGCATGTTAGCGGTTCGGGCTTTTTATTATTCTTCAATATCATCGTCATATTCTGGTTTAAATAATTGAACTTCCGATTGATTAATTACTACGTCAATGTCTTGAATTACTTGCTCGTCAATTATTGGTGTCTCTGCAATTAAAGTTTTTAAAGTGTTGTTAAGCCAGTCCGAATTCCATATTTGTATTGTTGGGTCATTAACTTTTTTGCAAAGGTCTTCTTCGTAAACTCTTTGTCTATCAATTTTGATTGTCAAACGTTGAAGCCAAATTTTTATATGTCCCGTGTTTGGTATTTTCGCAAACTTAGTCATAATTGATTGTAATATTTTATCTCTTTTTGTCGGGTCGTTTAGTAGTGATAGAAGTTTACTTAAAATTGCAGATGCAATAGGATACGTTCTTGGGTTTTTATACATTATGTCCACAAGAATGCTAACCAAAACCTGGATGTTGTTTAGTTCTGTTAAGCCTTTAATTCTGTTGTAGAGTTTTCCTAACGCTTTACTTAAACTACCTGAATTGGGAAATTTGTCAGAAAGATTATGAATTAAAAGCAAATGCTCTTGAATACTTTTACTGCCATTTTTCTCAGCTATCCAATAGATTTTGTCGGGCTTGATGGAAGTACGAATTACATTATTTGAAACCAATGTTTTTTGTGCATTGAGCCTCATTCCAAGTTCTATTAATATTTCTGTCAAGATTTTGGTAATTATTTCTGCATCTTGTGGGTTGTTTGAAAATATGCGGTAGTCATCTCTGTAACGAATGATATGATAGTCTTGAATGTTTGCTTGTTGAATTCTAATTGATAGTTCTGTGTCTGCATAGCCCAAAACCATTTCTGCTATAAAGTCCATTAAAACACTTCCTTGAGGTATTCCATTTGTTTGTCCAAATGCCATATCACGAAGGTGTTTGTCAATAACATTACCTAAATTTCCATTCGGGTCTCTATTTGCTTTTGCTACTGGTTTTGTATGAATAGCCCAAGGAACTGAGTGAGTATAAATTGAACCGTAACAATCAGTAATGTCAGTATGTAAAACATACTCATATTCAAGTGCAAGTTCTATTGATTGTTGTTCAATCGTCTGCCACCATTGAGTTACAGTCGTTGCTTTATCTGATTGGGTTCCGTCCGATTGTAAAGGAATGCTATAACATTTAATTTTCGGATTGGCTGCAAATTGTCCAAACCTTGCAAGGATTAAATTCCAGTTAGGTTCTTCGGTTAGGTTGTGAACAAGCGAAACATATAACGCTGGGTGAATTAATTGAAATGGTCGCCAAGCAAATTTTCCATCCTTATTGTTAAGTAACTTATAGTTTATGTCGTCAAAGTCGCTTGGGAATGGGTATTTGGCTTCTGGTTTTGCTTTAGTGTAGTCAGGTGGATTTAAATAAAAATCTTCAATTGGTCTGCCAACTATTGAGGTCGAAACATCATTAATTAATTTTTGAAAAACAAAATATTGAGGCAAGTCAAAGTTGAAATAGCTTTCAGCTTTTAAAAAATGTTGTCTTGCTTCTGTATGGTTAAGTTCTAAAATTCGTTTCATAAATTGTAAATGTTTGTTGTCCGTTGTGTCGTCTTTTAGCCTGACCGCTAACTAGTTTATACCAGCCATAAAGTTGCACCTATACAACAAAATTC
>DYLM01000033.1:17664-22427 GCA_020722095.1 Chloroherpeton thalassium | reverse complement strand
CTCGTCAACAATTCCAAGAGACTCGTCAACAATTCCAAGAGACTCGTCAACAATTCCAAGAGACTCGTCAACAATTTCAAGAAACGAAAGAATTAATGGAAAAATCCTCTCTTGATACAGATAGAAAAATACAGGAATCAGACAGAAAATTAAAAAAAATACAAGAAGCAACAAGCCGAGAATTCAATAAGTTGATGAAAAAGTTAAGTGAAATTGAAACTCGCTGGGGAAAATTTGTGGAAGCATTAGTTGACGGGACTTTAGTTTACATTTTAAATGAAAGAGGAATTGAAGTACAACAGACTGCTATGAGATCCAAAGGTAAATACAAGTCTTCAGAATTTGAAATTGATATCATCGCAAAAAATGGGCACCAAGTTGTTGCAGTAGAAGTAAAAACAACTTTAAGTGTGAATGACGTGAAGAGATTTTTAAAAAAATTGGAAGTCTTTAAAGAAGTTTTCAATCAATATGCTGGAAATCAAATTATCGGTGCTGTTGGGTATATTTCTGTAGAAGAAGAAGCAAATAGATTTGCCGCAAGAAATGGACTATTTGTTATTAAAGCCACAAATAATAGTGCCAAAATAATAAACAAAGAAACTTTTAAACCAAAGTTGTGGTAGAAATTTTAAAAAATAATAATTATAAAAAAAGACTAATATGGTATTAATAAATACAGATAAATATAATTCAATAATAGCAAGTAAATCAGGAAATAAAATAAAGTTGCTTGTTTTTATTGTATTTTTTCTTTCTTTTTCCAAACTTTCAGCCATTGATATTGCCTACGATTATGCTCAATTTAAGTATAACGATGATTCTTCATTAGTAGAAGTATATTATTCCTTTTTTGATAATTCATTGAAGTATAAAAAGTTTGACGATTCTACTTTGCTTATGAATATGCAGTTCGAAGCAACGATAACAAATTCTATCACAAAAGTTTCGAATAAAACAAAATGGGCTTTTCCAAGTTATAAAAAAACGAACGATACAAATACAGTATATTCGCTTTACGGTTTGCAGAAGTTTTATATGCCCAAAGGTGAATATCAGTTAGAAATTATCGCTTATGAAGAAAACAATATTTCTAATAAGTCAAAATGGAATGAGAAAATAAAAATTAAAACTTATTCAGATTATTCCCTAAAATTATCCGATTTGCAAATGGCAACTATAATTGAAAATGAGAATAATGCTTCCCGCAAATGGGACGAAATGTATCGTAAACATCAATATTTTATACTTCCTAATCCTGCGGTAGAATATTCTGGTGATTATCCAACTTTAAATTTTTACTTTGAAACATATAATACAGTTAACACTGATTTGATTAACTACAATGTAATTATTGAAGATGCAGCAAAGCGTGAATTTCTGCGTGTTCCGTTAGCGGTTATGCCTATAAGTAGTGATTTTGGCAAGCCTCTTTCTATTCCAATCAATATACTTCCAACTGGCGTCTATTACTTACGAGTACAGCTAATTAGTAAAGAAGAAAATAAATTAGATGAAAAAGTTAAAAAGTTTTTTTACTATAATAAGAATATGCCACCACAAGTAGCAAGTAATTTCACCGAAGACCAATTGTTTGAAATGAGTGAATTTTCTACTTTGAAAGAAGATCAACTTGCAGCGGAATTCCGTAAATCTTCTATCATTGCCAATAGTAATGAAATAAGCCAGTGGAAAAATCTAACTGATTTAAAAGCAAAACAAAGATTTATATATCGTTTTTGGCGACAACGCGACCCCGATTCCGAAACTTTAATTAACGAAAAGCGATTAGAATATGACGAATTTATTAAATTTGCAAATACTTATTTCACTTATGGCAACTTTGTGGAAGGTTGGAATACCGAAAGGGGAAGAACATTACTTAAATATGGATTTCCTACTCAACGCGATAGGTTCGTTGCTGTTGATACCGACAAAGCCTACGAAGATTGGTTTTACACAGAAATTCAAGGTGGCGTTCACTTTTATTTTGTAGATGTGCAAGGATTTGGTAATTATATTTTAGTACATTCTACTGCATTAAATGAATTAAAAAATCCAAATTGGTATAAACAATATGTAAAGAACGAAAAATCTACAGATGAATACTAAACCTAAGAAAAAAATCAAATTATTTAAAAAACTTAGTCATTTAATCGTGTTTATTGCGGTTTATATTTTTGTGATAATTACTCGTATCCTCAATCATAAACAAACAGTAAAATTAGGAGTTTTTATTGGAAAGATAATTTATTATGCCAGTAAGAGACGCAGAAATATAACTTACCATAATCTCAAAACTGCATTTCCCGAGCAAAGTGAGGATTGGATTAATACGACAAGCAAGAAATCATTTCAAAATCTGGGCATTACTTTTGCCGAGATGTTTAAGATTAGTTCATTGTCCGAACCCGAAATACGAAGTTTAGTGAAATATCGTGATGTTGACGAATTTGACAGAGTGCATAAGCAGGGAAATGGAATTGTGATAATCTCGGGTCATTTTGGAAATTGGGAATTGATGGCGTATTCATTTGGCATTTATTCCACTATTCCCGTCACAATTGTTGTTAAGCCCCAAAGCAATAAACTTTTGGACAAATATCTTAACAAGATGCGTGTGAATAGCGGTAATAAAATTGTTCCAATGCATAAAGCCGCCCTTGAATTAATTAAAGCATTGCGGAATAACGAGGCTATTGCTTTTCTTGCCGACCAAAGTGCAACTAATGATAAAGATTTATTCGTGAATTTCTTTAATCAACAAACAGCAACTTATAAAGCTCCAGCGCAAATTGCATTGAAATTTCGTGCTCCAATCATTTTCGGTGGTTGCATCCGTCAGCCCGATAATACATATTTAATTGAACATAATGAATTAGATTACTCTGATATTGAAAATACTCCAGAGGGCATTAAAGAGCTAACACAAAGGCACGTGTCAGCTCTCGAAAATCTTATTCGCAAATATCCAGACCAATGGGTGTGGGCACATCGCCGCTGGAAACATAAGCCAAAAGCAGAAGAAAATTAATTATTATTCATATTTTAATCAAAAATAGTAAATTTCCACGCAAACTAAATGCTTTATTTACTATTTGTTTATTGACTTTTTGTAATTTTGAATTATTAAATTTTTATTTTAATGATTTTTATGAATAATAACACTTTTTTCGCTTTAACAAATCCTATTCAAAAAATTACTGGTAAATCTAAGTATGAATGGGATATTAATGATTTAATCAAAGTTATCCTCGAGAAAGAAATCGAGAAGATTACATTCCACTACACTGGTTGGGATGGGAAAATCAAAGACTTACGAATCCCAATTACCACTTTTGAGCAAGCTATTCACATCTTAACCGATGGCGAACGCGTTGATGGCTCTTCATTGTTCAAGGGTGTGGTGGATACAGGCAAATCCGATTTGTATGTTGTGCCATCTTACAAAACAGCTTTTATTAACCCTTTTGATCCTAAAAGTTTAGATTTTATTTGTCGCTTTTTTGATAAAGATGGCAACCTTGCAAATTTCACTCCTAATAATATTTTGCTTAAAATTGCTAATGATCTCCACGAAAAGACGGGCTTGCGATTATATGCGTTGGGTGAACTTGAGTTTTATTTAATTCAAGAACCCAAAACAAATCTTTATTGCTTGCAACCTCAAAGTGGCTATCATTCCAGCTCGCCTTATGTAAAAAGTAGTGCAATTTTAGAGGAGATTGTAAATGCCATTTCCAAAACAGTTGGAAATATCAAATATGCTCATTACGAAGTTGGAGCAATTGATAAAATTGTATCGGATTATTCGCAATTAAATAATAAAATTGCCGAGCAAGTAGAAGTGGAGTTCTCCCTAACTCCAGTCGAGGAAGCCGCCGATATTGCAGTAATTTCTAAATGGATTATCCATAATATTGCTGCTCGCCATAATGCTATTGCAACATTTTATCCAAAATTGGAAATTGGACACGCTGGTAGCGGTTTGCATTTCCATTTGGCATTAATGAAAGATGGCAAAAACATTATGATTGAACAAGATGGAAGCCTATCAAAAGAGGCAAAGACGCTTATTGGCGGATTGGTTAAATTTGCACCAAGTCTAACTGCTTTTGGCAATCTTGTTTCGGGGTCGTATTTGCGTCTTGTGCCCCACCAAGAAGCACCAACTAAAGTTTGCTGGAGCGAAATGAACCGCTCGGCAATGATTAGAGTGCCTCTTGCTTGGGGAAATACTGGCAAATTATCTGATAAAATCAATCCAAAGCAAAGCGATGAGTTCGAGCAACAAGTGCTTCAAACAGTGGAATTACGTTCCCCTGATGGCAGTGCTAATATTCACTTGCTTTTAGCAGGCATTACGCAAGGTGCAAAGTGGGCATTCAATCATCAAGATATTGCATTGCAATTAACCGAGAGGCATCACGTGACGGGAAATATTAGCGATAATCCCGAGTATAATCACTTGCCCGAAATTGCTGAAAGTTGCGATAATTCAGCAAATGTTATCATTGAAGAAAAAGAATTGTTTTTATGCGATAATTCATTCCCCGAAAAAGTAATAACCAAAACATACGAATTATTGAAAGCAGAAAATGACGCAAATTTAAATTCCTTCCTTGCAAATTTACCAGAAGAAGAACGCCGAAAAACACTACGCAATATAATTCACAAAGAAATTCTAAATAGGAATATATAAGAGATTGAAATTAATTAGAAAACAAAAAAAAATGTCCGATGCTGTAAAGTGTCGGACATTT
>DYLM01000033.1:12368-17564 GCA_020722095.1 Chloroherpeton thalassium | reverse complement strand
ATTACTTCAAAGAATTTAAATAATTTTTGTTTGCAAAAAAAATAGTCCCAACTGATTGGAACTATCTTTTTTTCTGGTACTCCCTATAGGGTTCGAACCTATGACCTACTGATTAAGAGTCAGTTGCTCTACCAGCTGAGCTAAGGAAGCACTTTTTAAGAATTACAAAATTAAGCAAAACTTAACTAATAACAAGAGAAAAGCCACATAATTTTGTAATTCTTTCTGTTAAAATCATATTATAATTTTAGTCTAACGACATAATCTTTATAATATCGTATTGAATTGGTCCAGCTACTTCTGCTTTACCATCATTAGTGATATACACATCTAATTCAGTTCTGAAGCCAATCTTTTGCTCGGGAATGTAAATTCCAGGCTCGATTGAGAAGCAAGAACCATTAATCAAATATCTTTCGTCCTTGGTTTCTAAATTATCGATATGTGTGCCGTTGCCATGAACTTCTTCGCCAATATTATGCCCTGTTCTATGTGTGAAATATTCGCCATAGCCGCCATCAACAACAACTTTACGACAAACATCATCTACATCACAACCGCGAATTGGAGTGCCATTTGCAAAGTTTGCTTTCACATAATTCATAGCTGCATCGCGTGCGTCAGTTGCCACTTTGAAGATTTTGGCAATGTGTTCGGGCACTTCAGTTCCAACATAACCCATCCAAGTAATATCGTAATAAATTCCACCAGGAACATTGAATTTTGCCCACAAATCAATCAAAACTAAATCGCCTTCCTTGATTGTATGTGTATTTGATTCTGTTGGCTCAAAGTGTGGGTCGGCAGCGTGTTCATTAACAGCTACAATTGGTCCATCAGAGAAAGTTAAGTTATTCTTTTGCATAAAATCTTGCATAAATAACATAATTTCGTATTCAGTTGGATTATTGCCAGCTTTAATTCTCCGACCTATCTCGCGGAAAGCTTCGTCTTTAACCTTTTGCATTGGAACTCCGGCGTCAATGTGCATTTTAATATCTGCTTCGGATAAATGGGATTCAAATGTGCTAACCAAATCGGCACTTGTAACAACTTCAATTCCAAAGCTACGCACTAAATCTACTGTCCCACCATCTACTATCGAGACATAAGGGATTGCATTATTTGGTGAATATTGCATTGCAACTTTTTTGGCATTACCAAGAATTGTGCGTAAATGAGCGTGCTGTTGTTCCCAAGGTAAATAAATTAATTTATCGCCTGGCAATGAGTCTAATTGCCAAGGTTCAATTTTATGAACTAATTTCATTGGTTCACCCTCGGCTGGGATATAATAAAACCAGCGGCGAGTTGCCATTTTACTTTTATCTCTGTTCAATATTCTTGCAGCGATTGCATCACGATTATGAAAATCATAAAATAACCAGCCATCAATTCCTAATTCTTTCAAAGCGGTTTGAATTTTTGCTATCTCCATTTCTTTTCCTTTTTTGTTGATTAATAATAATAAATTTAGAAAATTAATAAACGAACTACTTTTATTTCCCTTGTAATTCATCTGCTAATTTTCCTGCATCGTATAAATTTCGCAAAGCATAAATGATGAAATTGGAATGCACACTCACTGCACGATTGGAAGTAATATCATAAACATAATCGCCAACAAGGCTTTCGATATTGCCATCGAAAACAATTCCAACGATTTCGGCATCTTTATTTATTGTTGGCGAACCCGAGTTACCGCCAATAATATCGCAAGTACTTACAAAATTCATTGGTGTTCTTAAATTTAAAGTTGAATATTTATCCAAAAATCTTTTCGGAAGAGCAAAATCGCCAATTCCTCCAAATGAGATAGACCTATCCCACATACCATATAATGTGGTAAATGCGGGGGCTTTTGTACCATTCATTGCATATCCTTTCATCTGTCCATAAGTTAATCGCAAAGTGAAATTTGCATCGGGATATTTGGAATTACCATAAATTAGGAATCTTGCTTCGGCAATTTTTTCTTGAGCTTCGGCAAGTTTGCTTTCAAAATTATCACGATAATTTTTATCGTCATTGCGTAAATATTGGTCTAATTTCAAAGCTAATTTGATTGCAGGATCTTTGCAATTTTCTAATGCTTTCATTCCCCCTTCGATTAACTTTGTACGGAATTCTGCATTATCTAATTGTGAATTATCAATAAAACTATTCATAAATTCGCGTGGGTCTGAACCTTCGAATACTTGTCTCCAAAATTCATCTGCAACTGATAATTTCCCAATTCCTAATTTTATTCCTGCCCAAGCTAATGCTTTGTCAACATCTTTATAAACTGGTGCGGGCGAGGTTAATCTAAATTTCATTGCTGGAAGTGCCGCATCATTATAACCGGGCAATCTGTCCATATCGGGCTTTTGGCTTTCAGTTGTATAGCGAACTATTCCCAAAGCAAATCCAAATATCTTTGAACTGATGTTGCGATAAGAGCGTTTATAATAATTTTTTTCGTATTCTTTTAATAATTGGTCAATTTGGTCAAAGTACTTTAAATACTTATCGCTCAATTCTTTACTTTGCTTGATTTGACCGATAAAATCTGCTTCTTCTTTTGCTTTAATATCAATTATTTCAGGATTTTTCAAACCTTGATATTGACCCGTAATTGCTTTTTTGCTATTCTCATATCCAAATTGATAAATTAATGCCCGCCTTGCTGCTTCTTCACTTGTTCGTGCATAATTTCGTAGCGCATCTAAAGTGGTTTGAATAAATTCGATGCGAATTGGTAATGAATAATCTCGTGCAAATTTAATTTGTGATAATGTTTTCAGTCTGCTTGTGCTTCCTGGATTGCCCGACATAAATACTAATTCATTTTCTTTGGCACCATCTTCACTCCATTTAAAGAAGTCCTTGCTTTTTAAGGGTTTGCCATTTTCATATACACGGAAAAATGTTACGTCGAAGTTCCAGCGAGGATAAGTAAAATTATCATAATCGCCACCAAAATATGCTGCCTGACGCTCAGGTGCAAACACTAAACGAACATCTGTATATTTTTTATATTGATATAGCCAATACTCTCCGCCTGTGTAGAACGAAATCACATCTGAACGTAAACCAGTTTTAGCAGTTTCGTCTTTCTCGATTTGGTCAATCTTGTGTTGTTTGGCATCGAGAGCCTCTTTTGCGGACATTCCTGGCTTAACAGCACTCTTAATTTGGTCAGTAATATTCTGCATTTTTACCAAAACATTCACTTCCAAGTCGGCACATTTTAATTCTTGCTTATAATCACGGGCATAAAATCCTTGTGCTACTAAATCTTTTTCTGCAGTTGATAACTTTGCAATTTGTCCTACACCAACGTGATGATTTGTCATTACTAATCCATCTGGAGAGACAAATGACCCCGAACCGCCATCCATAAATCGCACTGACGATAATCTAACATGGTCCAACCATTCTTGAGTTGGGGTGAAATTGTATTTTGTTTTTAAGTCATTGATTGGCAGATTGAAGTAAGTCCACATTCCTTCTTCTGCTCTTAACAAAAAAGTTGCAGCGATGAAAACTGCAACTATAGAAATTCTTTTAAACATTAATTTTTCCTTTAAACTAATTAATATAATATGGTAAAGTTAATAATACGCTTTCTTTTTTGGATATTTCCATTAATCTCAAATTATACAAAATTTGTGTTTGAATAGTTTTAGGCATTATGCTGAATAATTTATCTGCAAATGCAAATGTTTCGATTTGTTTGCTTAATGGCGACATATCTTTAGCACTAAATTTACGGAAATTCTTAATAAATTCTAAAAATTCCTGAAAACTATCCTCACTTTTTGGATAGAAATCAACTAATACTTTTTTGCCTTCGGGGATGCCAATTCGCTTTTTAGCAATATCAAACACAGTTGAAATATTACCAAGTTTGTCGATCAATCCATTTAGGAGAGCGTCTTCGCCACTCCAAACGCGTCCTTTTGCAAACGAACGCATTTTGTCGAACGACATTTTGCGGGAGTCAGCGGCTTTTGTAACAAAGTCAAAGTATATAGTTTGCATTAAGTTACGGAATTTTGTCTTATCTTTATCCGAAAACGGATAAGCACCATTCATAAATTGAGAATCATCACCAATATTCAAAGTATCAACTGTAATACCTAATTTTTGCAAAGTTCCACTTGTGTTTGGCACCATCGAAATCACACCAATCGAACCTGTAATTGTATTAGGATATGCCACAATTGTATCACAAGCCATTGCAATATAATATCCACCAGATGCAGCCACATCGCTCATCGAAGCATATACTGGTTTGTTTTTACGAACTTTTTTGATTGCTTGCCAAATATTATCACTTGCCAAAGCGCTTCCACCAGGACTATTGATGCGTAAAATGATTGCTTTAACTTCCTTGTCGCTTCCAGCGGCTTCGATATCTTTGATTAATCTGCCGTCTGTAATGCCTTCTGTCATAGCATCGCCTTGCTCATTGGAACTTGTGATTTCGCCCGATGCTTCGATATATGCAATTTTTACATCATTTTTATAAACATCAGATTTGTCGTCATTTTCTGGCATATAATCGTAAATACTTATGTAATTTACTTTATCGCATTTGCTATTGCCATCTTCATCTTCCTTGCAATCTTTTTGCTCGGGCATCTTTTTGAAAATTTTATAATGCACCAAATCCTTAAATTCACTTGGAGTGCAAATTCCATCAATCATTTTATGTGCAATTAATGAATCGGTGGAATATTGACCTTGGTTAATAGCAAATAACAATTTGTTCCTGTCAATTTTTCGATTTTTCTCTACTTGAGCAACAAATTCGTTAAATCTATCCATCAAAAGCACTTTTAATTGTTTGCGAGATGAATCACTATATTTGTCGCGTGAAAATCCTTCGCCTGCTGACTTGAAATCTTCAAAATGTTCAACATAGAAATCAACGCCAATTTTATTGAAGAAACCTTTGAGGAACAAGCCCGATACGCCGTATCCGTTAATTTCGAAGAAGCCCATTTTTGGAGCAAATATGCTATCCGAAATTGAAGCTAAATAATATGTGTTTTCGGTTGCATAAGATAAATATGAGTAAATGAACTTACCCGATTCTTTGAATTTTTTGAGAGCATCAGAAATTTCACGAGCCATTCCAAACCCGAAATTGCCCATACCTTCTTTTAATACAATACCTTTGATTCTATCATCATCTGCTGCATTTTC
>DYLM01000033.1:0-12268 GCA_020722095.1 Chloroherpeton thalassium | reverse complement strand
TCCCCAATATATTCCCCCTCCGTGAGGGGGATTAAGGGGGAGGTTCTAATTAAAACATCCTCTTTCTTTCCACCTCTCCATTTATGGATCACCGACAAGTCGGGACAGGAAGGGGGCAGGGGGTGAGGACTTTTTTCAAATTCTCATATTTTATATATTGTCAATACGATATTGTTGATAATTTCGTTTCAAAATTGATTACTTTTTATTTGATTGGTTTTGCTTTAATTTTGTTAGATAGAAAATTTATTGAATAAAAATTGCATAAACGAATCTAAATGCTAAATGAAATTGAACAATTTACAATTAATAAAACCACTCCAAGCAGATTAGCAGAAACAATTAGCCATAATTTCTGGAAAAATGCCAGGCATTTAGAGTTTATTGAATCGAAATTGCTTGCAACAATTACCACACCAAGCAAAAACTTGATTGTGAATATGCCACCTCGCCACGGCAAAAGCGAGTTCCTATCTGTGTATTTTCCACTCTGGTATTTGGCAAATTATCCAGATAAGCGAATAATTATCACTTCCTACCAAGCATCTGTAGCCGAATCTTGGAGCCGTAGAATTCGCGATATGATAATTGAATATCCGCAGGAATTGGGGATTGAATTGAACAAAAATCATCGAAAAGCATCTTCATTTGGAATTCTAAATCACCGTGGTGGTTTAATTGCAACTGGTGCGGGCGGTGCTTTGACGGGTAAAGGTGGCGATATTCTGCTGATTGACGACCCGATTAAGAATGATGAAGAGGCAAATTCAAATGTGATACGCGATAAGGTCTGGGATTGGTTTCTGGCAACCGCACTCACTCGATTAGAGCCCGCTGGGAATACGATAATTGTTATGACTCGCTGGCACGAAGATGATTTAGTTGGGCGAATTTTCAGTCAGTTTTCGGGTGAAATTTTGCAAAATTGGGAACAAATTTCGCTCCCAGCTATTGCTATTGAAAATGATCCAATAGGCAGAGCAGTTGGCGAGCCACTTTGGGCAGAACGATTTGATGTAGATTTGCTGCGGGAAAGGCAACAAACTATTGGAAATTATTGGTTTTCTGCGCTTTATCAACAGCAACCAATTCCACAAGGAACTTCAATATTCCGCCGTCAGAACTTCCGCTATTATGACGAGAAGGAAAATTATTATATTTTTAAGGATAATAATAATCATAGATTTATTCAAAAAGATGACTTGACAATAATGGCAACTTGTGATTTGGCTATTTCAACAAGCGAAACAGCAGATTATACCGTTGTGTTGGTATTTGCTAAAAATTTTGAGAATGACATATTAATTTTAGATATAATCCGAGAGCGGTTCGAAACTACACATCATTTCAATTTGCTTAAAAGTATTTACGATAAGCACCACCCAGTAATAATTGGAATAGAAAATGTGCAATATCAGAAATCACTGATTCAAAGGTTGCTCCAAGCAGGCTTGCCAATTAAATCGCTTCGTCCCGATAAAGATAAGATTTCGCGAGCATTGGCTATTGCTTCTATCCAAGAAGCGGGCAAAATATATTTCCCCCGAAATGCCCACTTCACAAATGAATTTGAACGCGAACTGCTAAATTTCCCAAAATCAAAGCATGACGACCAAGTAGATGCATTCGCCTATATCGTGCAAATGCTCCACACTACCAGCGGAATGCTACCAATAAGGTAGTTTTCAAATACACTTATACGCTTTCTTTTCTAATTTATTTACTTTTTGTTTGGGTGGATTGGCGATAATTTTGTTTTAAATAAATTTTGTTTAACTAAAAAAGTATTCTTATGTGGATTGAAGTATTTAAAACAGGCACACACACAAGTTCTAATGGAAATTCCATCAATTATACTACCGAGGATTTGCAGAAAATTGCAAATAATTACAATCAAAGGATCCAACTTGAACCTACAAGTAAAGCTCCGCTTGTAAAAGGTCATCCAGCAAGCAATTCTCCTGCTTATGGTTGGATAGATCAATTAGCTCGGCGAGGCGATTACCTATTGGCAAAAGTAAAGGACTTAACTTCGGATATTATCAACGACATCAAAGACAAGAAATTTCAAAAAGTTTCTATCTCGCTTACTAATGATTTAAATTTACGACATATTGGCTTGCTTGGAGCGGCTGTTCCTGCGGTAGATGGATTAAAACCAATTGAATTTACTATGAATTTGGGAAATACTGAATTATTTAACGATATTGAAATAAACAATGAATCAACAGCAAATCAAGAATCAGAAAATATCTCTTACAATTACAGCGAATTGATTGATCAAAATGAATTTATGAAAAATCAAATTCGAGAATATCAGAAAGTTATTCAACAAAAAGAATTTGAAGAATTTACAACAAATCTAATTAAAAATAATTGTATTTCACAAAATTATTCAAAAAATACGATAGAATTATTGCAATTATTTTCAGAAATTGACTTGGTAACTTCCAATAAATTTGATGCATTAAGTAAAGTAAAGAATTATTTAAGTAAATTAAATTCAACAAGTTTGAAAAATGAATTTGCCAAATCTACTGATGCTTTAACTTTTGACAAATCAGAATATTCATTTGCAATGGGCAATAATCGCCAAAAACTTCACAATCAAGTGATAAATTATATGAATGAAAATGAGAATCTTACTTACGAGCAAGCACTAAAATCAATTTTACAATAATTATACAAATTTAAATTAGGAGAAAAAATGAGTAGCAGATTAGATAGTTTGCGTGTAGTCGACCCGATATTAACAAATTTGGCTTTGGGTTATTCGCCCGATTATTTGATAGGAAATAAGCTGTTTCCTACCGTAAAAGTTTCATCACAAAAAGGAAGAATTCCCAAATTCGGCAAGGATTCATTTGTGCTTCGCAATAGTAGTCGTGCTATCCGAAGCAATTCCAACCGAATTCCATCAATGGAATTTGAAAGCGTAGAGTTCAATCTTCAAGAACGCGACTTGGAAGTAGCAATGGACTATTTGGAAGAATTGGAAACTTATGATTTATTGCAATATGAAGGTAAAATGATGCAAGACTTATTGAATATATTGACATTGGAAAAAGAAAAAACAATTGCAGATTATGTACAAAATCCTTCAAACTTTGCAAGCGATATGAAATTAGCAATGACGGATGGCGACAATTATGCAAGTGGTTCACAGAGTCCATTAACAACAATTCACTATGCAATAGAACAAGTACGCTCCAAAATATCCAGAAAACCCAATATAATGATAATTGGTGCAAGTGCTTATAAAACGATAATATCGCATTCTGACTTTACTTATACATTAAACAATGTGGGCAAGACTTGGGCTGATATGTCTTACTTAAAGGAAATTTTTAATATTGATAATATTGTAATTGGTAATAGTGTTTATTCTGATGATGGCTCTACATTCCAAGATATTTGGAAGGATAATGTTTTGCTTGCCTATGTTGACGATTCCGAAAAGAAATCTCAATACAATCCAAGTTATGGTTATATTTTACAGAAAGATGGATTGCCTGAAATCGATACTTACTACGAAAACGGCGGGAAAGTTAAGATAATTCGTGCTACAGATAATTGGACAATGAAAGTAGTAGCACCCGAAGCCGCTTATTTAATTCATAATACAAATTAATTTATTAAAGGAGAAATAATATGATACCAACATTAGCATACCAACCTGTTATGAGGTTGTCTATTACAGCAAATGCAGATATTCCTGCATTCAAATTTGTTGATTTCAACGGGAATTTATGCATCAACACAAGCAAATCCTTGGGCGTTAGCGACTTTGCAGCATTGTCGGGCGATTTAACTTCAATCATCACAATTGGGACAGCAATTTTGCAAACAAGTGAAGCAATCGCACGAGGAGCAACAGTGGCATCGGATGCGACAGGAAATGCAAAGAATTGGGTTACAGGCGATGAAGTGCAAGGAATTGCAGTTACAGCAAGTGAAGGAAATTATGTAGTAGTGTTATTAAAACATTAATTATTAAATCATAGAGTGATAATTTATAATAAATGGGAACATAGAGGTTGTCTAATAAGTTGTTTTTTTTGGAAAATATTAAATAAAAACATTTTAAAACCTTATTTAACCTAATAACCTTAGTAGAAAAAAAATGAACCAAACTAAACCAATAACCTTATTTCTGATTTTCCAAATTAAATAAGGTTATAAGGTTTGGTGGGTCAAAATGGAAAAATATTTCTACTAAGGTTAATAATGAAAATAAGGTTTTTGATTAGATATAATTCACTCAAGCAATATCTTGATTGATGGTGATTGTTCTGTAAAATCTTAATTATGAGACAGCCTCAGGAACTTCATTTTCTTTCTCACGAATGAATTCGTGAGAAATGGTTATGTTTGTTTCAACAACAATTTAAATTCAATAAAAAAAGGAAAATAAAATGTTAGAAAATATCAAAAATTTTATTATGCGGAATGGACTTTGGCTAATTCTTGGAGCGATTGCTTACTTCTTGCTTAAGCCGCAATTGCCCGAAATCCGCACACTTTTATTCATCAGTTTAATCGAAGTATTGGCGATTGGACTTGCAGGATTAGCAAATTTCATATTTACCAAAGTTGATTTTATCAAAGCAAATTCATTTATAACTGCTGGAGCAATTTTTGTCGGTGTTCACTTTCTGGTTGGATTTGGTGTGATGGGACTTTATTTTGCAATGTAAATGAGGAATTATAATGAAAATCAAAAGAATATTTGAGTTCTTTTTGCTAATATTTCTTCCATCGGTAGCATTTTCGCAAGCAAAATATGAAATTGAATGCCGTAGCGATATACTTTATTATTCGCAAATAATTGGTATGCAACAAGTTGGCACAACCGAGAAGAGGAATAGAAATGATGGTGAAGTGGTGAAATATTTGAAATCAGTGGGATTGTCTGTGGGCAATCCCTACTGCGCCGCTGGTCAGTATTACATATTTAGCGAGGCTTGCAAGCAACTTAAACTTCCATCATCGCAAATTCCATTACCGCGAACGGGACTTGCAAATGCGATGTATTCTTACGCTAAACAGCAGGGTAAAAAAGTTAAATATGAACCAAAACTTCACGATTTATTAGTTTGGAGGAAGGCAAAAACATCCTTCGGACATATCGAGAGAATTATTAAAGTAAATGCAAAAGGGAATGTTATCACTCTTGCTTTTAATGTGATGGGAACTAATGGCAAGGAAGGAGTTTTTACGAAAAAACGGAACATATATCATCCATTGCAAAGATTGAAAGTTCGGGGTTTGATTGGTTTTAGAGGCATAAAATGAAGCAATTAAATATCACAATAATATTAATTTTATCATTTATTATTATACTTCTTGGCATTGGTTTATGGATTCAAACGAACGAGTTTTCCACAAGCAAAAAAAATAGTTCAATTAGAATTGACACTATTACTACAATTTTGCCACAAAAAATTATTGAAATTGATTCGATAAAGCCGCAGATAAAATATATTCGCGACACTTTAATTCAAACGCAACCTTTTATTGCACAAATAGATACGGTTTATCTGATGGATACTATTCAAGCAGAATATCAATTTCCCGAAAATTTATTCCGAATAGCGATTGCAACTCATAGCGACACATTGAGAGATTTACAAATAAAACAAATTGAATTACAAAATGAACAAAGCAAATGGCAATTGCCAATCGCTATAATTGGCGGTTTTATAATTGGTTATGCAATCGGGAGATAATATGAGCGATATAAATATTCTTGACACTCACAGCAAAGATTATCTAACAAAAGAACTTGTTAGCAGAACGAATAATCTTACTTTTCAGAATTATCTGGGAGTATTGCCTAACTTAAATAGCATTGTAAGCAATCGTGCTGACATTTCGCAAACATTTTCTGAACTGCAAGCAGATCCGCATATCCATAGTTGCATCCAGTCGCGAAAATCGGGCGTGCTCTCTAAAAAGTGGCAACTTATTGGTAATCAAGCAAGTTATGAATACGAGTTTGTTGCAAAGCAATTGCAGTCACTTGATTTGCATAATCTATTTTCTAATATTTTGGACGCAATGCTAACTGGCTACCAAGTGTTAGAAATAATGTGGGACGAAGACCAAAAAAGCAATTATTTTGTTAGTAAAATTGAGAGCAAGCCAATTGAATGGTTTTTCTATGATTATAATAATGAAATAAAATATCGTAGTAAATCAAATCCAAAAGGTGTAAGTTTGCCAGAATATAAATTTCTAATCCCAAGGAATAATCCCACTTTCAAAAACCCTTATGGTGAAGCATTATTGAGCAAGTGTTATTGGTCGCTTACAATTAAGAGCATTGCTTATCGCTTTTGGATAAATTTTTTAGAGAAATACGGAATGCCATTGATTATTGGGCAGTACACTTATCCGCCAACACCTGAGGAATTGTCCAATTTAAGTATAAGATTGAATGAGTTGGTTAATTCGCAAACCATTGCCACGCCGCCCGACATTACGATAGACATAAAAGATATTGGGCAGAGCAAATCAGTTGATTTATACTTGCAGTTGATAAAATTAGCAAATGCAGAAATCTCCAAAGCACTTTTATCCGAGACACTTACAACCGAATTGGATTCGGGTTCGTATGCAGCATCTATCACACATTTTCAAGTGCGAAACGAGGTAATTCTTGGTGATGTAAAACTTTTGGAGCAAACAATTAATCAATTAATAAATTTTATTGGGAAAGTTAATAATTTTGATTTGTGCAATCTGCCAAAATTTGAATTTATTCAAAATGAATAGAGGCTATGGTCAGAAGGGGACGTCCGAACCACCATAATAGTAGAGGCTGAATCATTAATCAGTTTTGCTGTCATTCCCACGAAAGTGGGAATCCATAGCCCACGAATTTATTCGTGGGGAATCCGATGAATAGCGTGCCTCTTCCTGTCGGTTTACATTTTAAAACCTTATTTAACCTAATAAACCTTAATAGAAAAAAAAATGATAAGCATCAAACTATTGCAAATCTCTCTAATTCTTTACGAAAAGGTAATTGTTGTAAAATATCAACAGGGATTTCAAATTTACGAATTGGGAGTGGAATTTCTTTGTTTTGTTCTATCATAAGCTCAAACGCAGTTCTTTTTACTAATTCTAATTCCATCAAGGCTTCAATTTCTGTATTTCCATAAGCACATAAGCCCGGGATTTCAGAAAGCTCAGCAGCAAAAGTGTCGTCAGGAAGAGCAATAATTTCAACTTTATACTTTTGATTCATATAAAATTCTAATGAATTCATTTATTTTACCTCAATATTTTTTATAGATAAAAGTGCTTTTTTTACTTGATATTCTGGCAAAACAGCATTGGATCCGTGAGCTGCTAAAACGATAATTATCGGAGACTTAGGATGACTATAAACAAAATGACTACTTCCGCTTCCACTTTGCCTGCGAATGTATCCCATTTCAAATAGCAAAGAATCCATCTCTTTAAATCTAACATTTTTTGTATTATTTAATATATTTAATAATCGTTTTTCTTTATTCGACATAAGCATACCACACAATTTTTTTAGAAGTAATAATCTAATAATTATTTTATTCCTCAATTTGAATTTATAAAAAATGAATAGAGGCTATGGTCAGAAGGGAAGGGATGCAAAAAAAAAGGTTGCCCTTTTTGCAAGGACAACCTTTTGTAGATTTAATAAATTACTTAATTATTTAGCAATTACTATTTGCTGCGCTACTTTTGTGTTTCCGTAAACGATTTGCACAAAATAAGTTCCGTTAGCAATTGTATTTGTCAAGTTAATTGTTGTTGAGTTCAAGCCCATTGTTGTTGCGATTGTTTGTTCTGCAACTACATTGCCAGTAATATCAATAATTGAAATTGTAGCATCTGTATTCATTTCCATTTCGAATGATACATTGATGTTTTCTACAACTGGATTAGGAGTTACTGTTAAGTTAATTGGGTTGCTTTCTGTTACTGAGGCAATTCCACCTTTTTTTTCAACTGAAACATTTGCTGCATTTGATAAAGATGAACCGCATACATTTGTTGCTTTGCAATTATAGAAGCCAGCATCACTTAAAACAGCTTTTTCGATTGTGTATGTTGCTTCGTTTGCTCCAGCGATTTCAACATCATCTTTATACCATTGATAAGTGAATGGAGCTGTGCCCGATACTGTTACTGTCAATGTGATTGTTTCATCTTCTTTAACGGTTACATCTGCGGGCTGAGCGTCAAACAATGGGAAAATGCTAATTGTTAATTCGGCTGGATCGCTTGTTTTGGTTGTGCCAGTTTCAGTTGTTACTTTCAAAGTGTATGTGCCTGCATCAGTTGGAACTGTATTTGCAATTGACAATGAAGTTGTTGTTGCACCTGTAATTCTTGCATCATCAACTAAAGCTGTTTCGCCAAAATACCATTGATAAGTTATTGTTTCGCTACCCTTAACTTCTACATTTGCCGAGAATGTTGCTGTTGAACCTGTACATACATCTTCGTTTTCTGGTTGACCAACAAAAGTGATTTCTGCTGATGCTGAAGTTAATTTTACTGGGTTGGAAGTAACCGCTCCGCATTGACCTTCAACCACAACAAAGTAATAATCATTATCGCCAGTGAAATGTAAATCTTGCAAATTAGTAATTGTCATAATTGGTGATTGTGTGTTTGCATAATGGTCATTATCCATTAATTGAACATTTTTACCATCAATATAACGGTACCATTGATATTTGTGTTGGAATAATGGAGGTGTAATACCTTTTGTATGTGCTTCAACTTCTAAATATGCTGTGCCACCGAATGGAGCAACTACATTTTCAGTCAAGTAAGTAATTTCTGTTGGTCGTAATGTATAAACTAATACTTCATCAGTAAAGATACCATCTTGTGTATTTGCTGGACCATAAATCTTAACTTTATAATTACCAGTTGTTTCGTAGTCAAATTTAGGGAATGTGTAGATTGGACCAGTTGCACCAGTGATTTCCACTCCATCTTTGTACCATTGATATTTAGCTTCTGCACCGTAGGAAATCGTTGCTGCTACTTGTAAAGATTGAGCAGTTGCACCATTGCAAGCTAATATTGATTGAGGAGCACGAATTACTTCGATATCTAACCAAATACCCGCATAACCAATATAATAGAAACCATCTCTTGGATTGCCATAATAATCATAAGCTTCGTATTCATCGCCTATGCCTAATGATGTGTAATTGATTGTTCTTTCGTCAAATACAACAAATTGGTATGTGCCATCATCAGTTAATTCTAATGCGGCATTTGTTGATGTATTATCACCTGTTACATTAGCCCAAGCTGTTAAATCAGATTCGTTTGTTGTTCCTTTTGTAAAGAAATTGTTATTTGCTGAATTTACATTTGAAATTGCATTATTTACAGAGCGACCAGTTCCATAATTCATTACAATGTTTCGCATAAATGTTGGATTACCACCATTTAAATATGCAGCGTCGCCAGTTGATATTGTTGCAAATGTATTGTAATAAACGCCTAAATTAGTGCAATAGTCAGCAGTGAATGCTCCCACTCCATTAGCATTTACTAAATTATTGGCAATTATACCGCCATTACAGCTTGCTGCATTTATACCATAGTAATTTGGATCTGTGCCAGTAATATTAATTTTATTGTAGTTCAATACATTATTGCTACCAGAAGAAACAATACCATAAGCATTTGTGCTACCAGCATTAATAATTGTAATCATATTGTGTGCAATTTTAGCATCATTTGTGTTTGCACGAATACCAGTTGTGCCCGCAGCATTTGAAATTTTATTATTTTCAATCAATGTGCCATGAGATGTTGGAGCATTAATATTGATAACTGCAACACCAGTAGTGTTTGAAACAAATCCTACAAATTCATTATTTGTAATTTTTGCACTTGATGAAATGTATAATGCACCAGTACCAGGAGTTGATTGTCCCGTAAATGTTGTATTTTCAATTACAACTCCATATCCAGCTTGGATTTTATTATCCTTTGAATTTTCTTTAATCTTACTTACACTATTGTTTGCATCATTGTAGATGCCATAACCAGCATAATTTTTGAAACTATTGTTAGTGAATGTGTAAGCTGGTTCTGAACCATCAGTCATATTTGTATAGATACCATTAGAGCCACCATTTAATGCTAAATTAGCAAATGTTGCGGTTGGTACATCGTTCAAATAGAGTAGTGAATACATTGGGTCAATTGGGTTATAACCAGCAGTTCCGGAAATTGTCAAATGATTGAAGTTAATATTATTGCTTCCAGAAATTGCAATTGCATTTCCATCGCTAACATTGAATGTTAAGTTTTGGAATGTCACATTGCTCAAGCCATTAACTACAAACAATGCTTGTCCCGCAGTTGGAGTACCAGCGATAGTTACGTCGCTTGCAAAACCACTTGCTGATTGGAATGTGAAAGTATTATTGCCATGTGAGAAATTGTCCAACGAAACTGATTCGTTGTAAGTACCATTATTGATATTGAAAATAACTGGACCATCGCCGATGATACCACTTGCGTTCAAATAACCACAAGCTTCGCCAATTGTTGGGAAGTGTGCCAAATCGCCACCGATAGTGTATGTTCCAGCTATTAATGATGGAGCAACATTTGTGCTTGTATTGTCATTGGCAGGTACTGGATCGGCAACGCCATTTGGATTAATTGTTGTTGCAGAAATTTCGTAAGGAGCTAATGGGGTTTTGAATTGGAAATCGTATTGACCAACTGTTACATTTGCAGTTTCGCCTTGATTTAAATTGCCAAACCATTTTTTGCTACCTTTTTTAGTGCCGTCAATATACCAATCAATATCAACTACTGATAATGGTTTGCGTGCATTATTGCGAATTTGAACTACAATATCTTGAGTGCCAGGTACAAAGTTGCCACTTGGTCCAACGATTGCTACGGGCTGTGCATCTTCGGTTGCTGGTTTAGTTTTAGTGTCCTTGTCGTTATTTCCAGCATCTGAATCGGGGAGTAAAGTGCCCGAGCCAACTATGTCTGTAAGCCATACGCGTATAATAAAGTCGCCATAAGGTCCGCCATCTGGGTAAATAAATGGGTATGAACCAAGCAAAATTTGAGTAGTTTGGTCTTTCTTTAATGTACCAGTCCAAGAATATGGAGTTTGTTCCACACCATTTACTGACCAATGAACTGTCACTTCGGCCAAGTCGGCATCGCCATAGCTACCTAATTTCATACTTACATCGTGGTTGCCTTCTACATAAGGATATGTTGGTGGGATAATTTCTGCAACGCCTGCATCTGGAGCTGGAAGAATAACATTTAATGAATAATCCTCAACTTCGCCATAAGAAGAAGAACCACAAGGAAGTGCAGTTGTTGCCCACACCATTCTAACTCTCATACGTGTCGTTCCACCAGAAGCAGATGAAGGAGGCGTAATTGTGCCAGTAAAAGTCTCGCCTCCATCACTTGAGCTTAGTGTAATTGTCTCGCCTGAATCGTCAAAATCACAATCTTTATTCCAATCAACAAAAACACTAACTCTATCACTTGAATATGCATATCCATTTGTTACTTTAATCGAATAACCAGTGCCTATTTTTACATCCGTTGATTTAGATGTGTAATCTGCTACACTTCCTTGCCAATCTGATGTATTGCTGATGTCGCCAATATAAACGCCATCAATGTATTCATCTTCAATACTTGTAGAAGCAGTACAGTAGGAACATTGAGAATAGGAATTTGCCGTAAAGGCAAGGACGAAGAAGATTGCCAAAAGCAATCCGCTTAGAGTTTGATTTAGTTTGTTTTTTAACATAACAGAACCTCTTATTTATTAATAAAATATACTTTTTAAATATTTGCATTTTAAACACAGCTAAAATAATAATTTTTTTTGAATTAAACAAATTTTCCCTACAAAATTGCAATAATAATCACTACAATTAGCAAAAAAAACATAAATTAGACAAAAATCATTCCACTTTTGTTACAATAAAATCAATTTGAAAATTTGAAAATGTGAAAATGGCTCTAATAAACAATCCCCCTCAATAAGGAGGACGAAAGAGGGAGGTTCTGATAAAAATTTACAATGAACCTTCCGAAGGTTTGGAACCTTCGGAAGGTTTCTTTGATTGTCATTCCCGTACAAACGGGAATCCATAAAACAATTTGAAAATTTGTATTGGTTTAGATGTGCCACATCTGCGAGATGTGGCACATCTGGAAAAAATATCAATTTAATTAATCCCGTAGGGAT
>DYLM01000032.1 GCA_020722095.1 Chloroherpeton thalassium | reverse complement strand
CTGATTACTTTTTTCGTCAATTCACCAACCTATAAAAAATCATAGCCATCATAATCATCAGGTTAATCATAATAATCATAGTTTTGCACTATGATTAAAATGAATTATATGATTACGCTGATTACTTTTTTCGTCAATTCACCAACCTATAAAAAATCATAGCCATCATAATCATCAGGTTAATCATAGTTTTCTACTATGATTTGTATATAAAAAAACCTTCCGAAGGTTTGGAAACCTTCGGAAGGCTGATAATTATAATTTATATTTGCGAATAATTATGTTCCTGCGTTATAATCATTGATATAAGCAATTTGTTCTGCTGTTAAAGTATCAATTTTTAATTTCATCATCTCTAATTTTGTTTTTGCAACAAATTCATCTTGATCGGCTGGAATATCCATAACAGTTACTGGAATTTTTTCGCCTGATTTATGGCGATTAACCAAGGAAAGGTGAGCCATAAATTGGTTAGCAAACGACATATCCATTACTTCTGATGGATGGCCTTCGGCAGCAGCTAAATTAATCAATCTTCCTTGAGCTAATAAATAAATCCTGTTGCCATTTTTTAATGTATATTCTTCGCAATTAGGACGAATTGTTCTCTTGCTTACTGATACTTCTTCTAATTCAGGAATATTAATTTCTGCATCATAATGCCCTGTATTACAAACAATTGCTCCATCCTTCATTTTTTCGAAATGCCATTTACGGATAATGTCCTTAACTCCAGTGGCGGTTACAAAAATGTCGCCAGTTTCAGCGGCATCGTCCATACTCATCACTTCGTGTCCTTCCAAAATGCCCTTCAATGCAGCAATAGCTTTTACTTCTGTGATGATTGTGTTTGCTCCTAATGCTTGTGCTCTTTTAGCAACTCCAGAACCGCAATGACCGTAACCAGCAACAACAAAGTTTTTGCCAGCAACTAAAACAGAAGTTGCACGAATGATACCATCAATAGTAGATTGTCCAGTTCCATAAACATTATCGAAATCCCATTTTGTTTCGGCATCGTTTACTGCATATACTGGATAAAGAAGCTGCCCAGCTGCTTCTCGGGCTCTTAATCTATTCACACCAGTGGTTGTTTCCTCTGATCCACCAATTATATGTGTTGTAGCTAATTCTGGATATTTCTCGTGAACTGTATCAATTAAATCACACCCATCATCAAGTGTTAGGTGTGGTTTGCCATCGATTGTTCTTTCAATACACCAGTAAAAATCATCTTTATTGTCGTACCAGGCATACATTTTAACACCATCTTTAGCCAAAGCAGCCGCTACAGCATCATTTGTGGATAATGGATTGCAACCCGACCAAAGCACTTCAGCGCCGCATTCCTTTAATGTTTTGATTAAAACGGCTGTTTCTTTGGTCACATGCAAACAACCAGCAATAGTATAGCCAGCAAAAGGTTTTGTTTTGCTGTATTTTTCACGCAGACCCATTAAAACAGGCATTCTTGATTCTGCCCAATCGATAAGCAGATTGCCTTCGTCAGCCAAATTAATATTGCGAACGCAATACTCGCCTGGCTTTTCATCTAATTTTTCAGTTGTTTTTCTTACATTGTTTAATGACATATAAATCCTTTATTATTTTCTAATTATTTAAAGTTTTTTTGAAATACGCTAACTAAATCTAAATTTTCCCAAGGGAATTCATTTCTACCAAAATGCCCATAACTTGCTGTTTTCTGATATATCGGTCTGCGTAAATCAAATTTATTAATTATTCCTTTTGGAGTTAAATCTATATTATCCAAAATGAATTTGCCTAATTCAAAATCATTATTATTTGGATTGTTTTTAGTTTGCACAAGGACAGAAATTGGTTGGGCAATTCCAATTGCATAAGATAATTGTATCATACATTCCTCGGCAATTCCTGCAGCAACTATATTTTTTGCAAGATGGCGAGCAGCATAAGCAGCAGAGCGGTCAACTTTCGTTGGGTCTTTGCCCGAGAAAGCACCACCACCGTGAGGAGCCTTGCCACCATAAGTATCTACAATAATTTTCCGACCGGTTAAACCAGTATCTCCGTGAGGTCCGCCAATCACAAAACTACCAGTTGGATTAACAAAGAATTTTGTTTTGCTATCCATTAGGTGTCCAGGGATCACTGGCTTAATGATATGTTCGATAACATCTTCTTTGATTTTGCTCTGGGTTGCTTCTGGAGAATGTTGTGTGGAAATAACCACTGTATCTACTCGAACTATTTTACCATTTTCATCATATTCTAATGTAACTTGCGACTTGGAATCAGGACGCAAATAAGGCATCAAATTGGTAGATTTCCTTACTTGTGCCATCTTATAAACCAAAGAATGAGCATAGCTAATTGCAGCAGGCATAAGTTCTGGCGTTTCGTTAATTGCATAACCGAACATCATACCTTGGTCGCCGGCGCCGCCAATATCAACCCCCATTGCAATGTCGGGAGATTGATGGTTTATTGTGTTGATAACAGCAACCGAATCAGCGTCAAATCTTAATTTAGGTTCGGTGTAGCCAATGTCACGAATCACATTACGCACTACACTTTGCAAATCAACATAAGTAGAAGTAGTGATTTCGCCTCCAATCAGTATCATACCTGTAGTTGCATAACATTCACAAGCAACTCTGCTGGTAGGATCGCCCTTGAGCATTGCATCTAAAACAGCATCGGATACTTGGTCGCATATTTTATCTGGATGTCCTTCGGAAACTGATTCCGAAGTAAATAGATAATTTTTATTCATTTAATTACCTTCTTATCTTTTAAATCTTTATTAATATTTTTTTTATATTTAATATTATCATTTTAAAATTTTACAAATTACAGCAAAAATTATTCTAATGTAAATTATTCTCTTGTATAGTCAATCGAACTTGAATTTCCTACGTTTAATTTTTGGAATATACCTTTTACAAAAGCATCATTACCAATAATAGATTCATCGAGAAGTGAATTGGAAACCGTTGCACCAAAACTCACGATAGAATTCTTAACAATACTATCCTTAACAATTGCTTCATCTGCAATTGAAGCATACGGACCAATAATTGAATTTTCTACGGTTGCCAAAGGGGAAACATAACTTGGAGGGATCATCACAGAGCCACTCAAGTTTAAATTATTTTGAATTTTTTCTAATAAAAAATTATTCGTTGCCAATAAAGTTTCGGGTTTACCGCAATCGTACCAGCCTTCCACATCAAAAGTGTCAAATTTTTGACCATTGTCAATCATCAATTGCAGAGCATCGGTTAGCTGAAATTCACCGCGAGTTTTAATATTATTATCAATTAATTTATCCAAAGCAAGTGCAAGGCTATCGGAATTTTTGATAAAATACAAGCCAACAATAGCTGAATTGGAAACAAGTTGCTCTGGTTTTTCTACTAATTTGGTTACAATTCCTTGTTCATTTTTGACAACAACTCCAAATCTTTTCGGATCTTCTACATATTTAATGCCAAGCGAATTTTTATCAGCATTCCAGATGAAATTCAAATCAACATCAAAAATTGTATCCCCCAAAATTATCAGAAGTGGCTCATTTGCAAATGTTTTACGAGCAGTCCAGATGGCGTGCCCCAGTCCTAAAGTTTCCTCTTGATGCACAAATCTAACATCTAAACCGGGATATTTTTTATAAACAAAATCCATTACTCTGTCGCCCATATAGCCAGTAATAATTGTTGCTTTGTTGATATTTAAGTTCATCAAAGATTCTATGATATGAGCCAAAATTGGTTTGCCTGCCACATTGAGCAGAACTTTTGGCGTTGTAAAAGTATGTGGTCTTAATCTTGAGCCAATGCCGGCGACTGGAATAATTGCTCTCATATTTATATAGTTTAAATTATGAATTTCAAATTGCTACAAATTACAAAATTACAAATAATTACGTTATAAAAGGAGAAATATTTTGTTTTGTAAAAAAGTAGTTAATTTAAAAAAATCTTTGTTGAAACTTAACAAACAATATTTACTTTTGTAGTCTAATTTAGGATTAAATTATGGGAACAAATAAGACCAAAAATACTGATAACTCTTCGTTTAATTTTCCATTATTTGCCAAACTTCTATTATTATCATCAATAAGTATCGTTGTTTTAATCATCATTACTTGGCTATCAACTTTATCTTACAATAAACTATTAGAAAAAGATAAATTAATTCGGCTTACATTATATTTTGGTGAAGTTCAAAAAGAAATGAATTCAATCACAATCCGTAGGCGAGAGAATTTAGATAAAACTTATACAGCCGATACAACAAACATTAGCTCACTAATCAAAAGAATCGACTCACTTTCTGCTGATGTGGGGCTTGATGAAAACGAAACAATTGTGATGGAATTGGATCAATATAAAGCAAATATACATTATTTACTCGAAAATATTGAATTGCTGGGACTAACCGAAGATTCTGGAGTGGAAGGTGATTTTAGAAATAGTATTCACGAGTTGGAGAGCTATTTTTATGAAAAAGGTAATTATCAATTATTATTTCATTTACTCCAAGCACGCCGTAGCGAGAAAGATTTTATAATGCGACACCGCAATGAATATATTCAAAAAGTGAAAAATCAAATAAATTTACTTAAAGGTAAGTTAAACCTAACTGAAAAAAATAATGATAAAGCCATTAAATTAGTCGACAATTACTTGGATAAATTTTTAGAATTTACTAATGCTTACGATAAAATGCAAGTTAATTATTATATGATGCAGCAAAACGAAGAAAAAATTGATAAAATTCTTGCAAAATTACTAAACGAAAAGGAACAACAAGCCAATTTATCTCAAAAAATTGTTGCTCCATTCACAGTATTTTCAATTATTTTAGGTTTAATCCTTACATTCTTTTACGCAAAAAATATCACACAGCCCGTTAAAGATCTGCAAAATGCTACTTTGCAGGTTGCAGATGGCAATTTGAAAGTAAAATTATCAATCAAAACAGCAGACGAATTTTCGCAACTTGGTGATTTCTTTAATAAAATGGTTAAAAACATAGAGCAGAATAAGAATGTAATTATGTCGCAAAATGAAAAATTAACTCAAATAAACAAGGAATTAGAAACATTAAATGCCACAAAAGATAAATTCTTTTCAATTATTGCCCACGATTTAAGGAATCCTTTAGCTGCATTCAAACAAGCAATGGAAGTTATAACGTTGGAATATTCAAGTTTTAGCGAAGAAGAAAGGATGGAATTACTTGCCGAAATCAATAAATCTTCCAAACATCTATACGAAACGCTCGAAAACTTGCTTCAATGGTCATTGTCGCAGCGAGGAAAAGTGCAATATAATCCAGTGGAATTTGAGTTAAATTCTGTCGCTGATAGCGTTACTTCATTTTTACAACAACAAGCTAAAACAAAAGATATATCTATTAAGAATAATGTGCCTCATCGCCTTTATGTGCAAGCTGATATTAATATGGTTACAACAATTATTCGTAATTTGGTTTCGAATGCAATTAAATTTACAAATACTTACGGCAGTATAAATGTTAATGCCCACACTTCTAATAACGAAGTAATAGTGTCGGTAGTGGATACTGGTGTAGGAATATCGCCCGAAAAAATAAGTAAAATTTTCTCGATTGAGTCGCAGTTAACTACTCCAGGAACAAATAATGAAAAAGGTACCGGTCTTGGATTGCTTATTTGCAAGGAATTTGTCGAGAAAAATGGTGGGAAGATATGGGTGGAAAGCACCCCGAATATTGGAACATCATTCTATTTTTCATTGCCAATAGCTCGTAGTGGCGATGCTGAAATTTGATTGAGATATTATATTGATAAATTTGACTAAGGAATTATAATTTATTTGGCATAATTTTTATCGCTAATTTTACTTTAAAATGTATAGTTCCATTAAGAAAGATTAGCAAATGAGTCAATTATTTTTCAATCAAATAAAACAGCATTCTCATAATTTTCATATTGAATTTGATGATTTCAAGAATATTTATTTTGCTTTTCTGGGCGAATTTGGCTATGAATTAATTTCGTGGATCCCTTATTTACTTTATTTAAAGAGAACTTACGGGTTTCATCTGAATACAATCAGCCGTCCCGATTCGGAATTGTTCTACTATTTTTCTGATAATCATCAAATTGTTGAACCTAATTTGATTGGTGATATGTGGGGTTTTCCTCAACATTATCAGACGTTGCAAGGAATTATAAATTCAACAAATATAATTCATCCGCTAATGATCAATAATCAATTTGCAGAGCAATTTTCAATAAATAATTGTGTATGGGCTAATACTGATATTCATAAAATCCTTAATACTGATAATTATATTTTACCAAATTATCGAGAAATTAACGAGCCTTTGCCTTTTGATTTGCATAATAAATTTGTACTTTTGAATAATAAATTTCAACGTCAATGGTTTGATAAATTCAATTCTCCAATTAATTTTTATACAGCCAATGAACTAAAAGAAATTCGTGATATTTTGTATGCTCACGGCTATTCGGTAGTTTATAATAATTTCGTAGAAGATACTTCTTATGATGAATATTTTGATTATGATGATAAAGGGATTTTTGGAAATGATGGAAATTCAGAGCTTTTGTCGGATTATTACAACAATATGAATATATCAAAAAATCGTCTTCAATTATCTGTAATCAATCAAAGCGAGTTTGTAATTGGCGTTCAAGGCGGGAATGTATATTTACCATCATTGTGCGGAAAAGATTTGTTGATTCTAATTCGTGATGGTATTTATCTTGATTATTTAGAGTTAGCGAGAATTAATCAACACAAGATTCAAGCATTTTACGAAGGCGAACATCTGGTTAATTCTCTACCAAAATTTATAAATTCAATAAAAGATTTGGGACATATTGATGAAAATTCCAAATTTTACTTTCAGAAAAGCATAATGGGCAATGATGTAAATTTATTGAATATTCCTAAAATTGATACCTTGCCCAAAGAAGATAATTCCATAATTGTTGAGGAACAATTATCGGAAAGTTTGCAGGTTTTACTTGATAAAATTAAATTCACAAATTTTAATCCTTGGTAAAATGGCATAATTCTTGTTTATTTTTTGAGAAAAACAATAATTATGACTTTTGATAAATATTCGCCATTAATTTCAATTTGCATTCCAACTTATAATCGAAGTGGGTTTCTGACTCGCTCGATAAATTCTGCTTTGAATCAAAGTTATGAAAATTATGAAATACTGATAATTGACGATGGCTCTACCGACAATACAAGACAAATAATTGAATCATTTAACAATTCAAAAATTCGTTACATTTATAAAGAACATACAGGAATTCCCGATACTCGTAATCGTGCGTTAGCAGAAGCTAAAGGTGAGTTCATACTTTGGTTGGATAGTGATGATGAAATTTTTCCTAATATTTTGGAACTTTATATTGCAAAGTTAAATGAGCAACGAAATTTAGAATTGATATATCCAAATTTACAAATTATTGATGAAGAGGGTAAGCAAAAGCAAATCTTAAAATATCAGAATTGGAATAATCGTCAGAATGAAGCATTGCAATTTGCTTTAAAAATTGGTTCGCCATTTCCAAACGCTTCATCTTTAGTTAAAAAGTCAATTTATGAAGAAATAGGAAATTTTGATTTGGAATTTAAGCGAGCACAAGATTTTGATTTTTGGGTAAGAATGCTTATAAAAAGAAATACGATAATGTATCATTATGACACTATATTGTATTCATACTATATGCACAAAGATAATGTAACAGGATTATTAACAGATAAAACAAATTATAAATACGAACGTATAATTATTTCTAATATACTTACATATTGTCAATTATATGACTTGTTTTCTGCACTAAAACTAAACAATTCTGATGAAATAAAAGCAAAAGTATTCAAAGAGATTGCTGATATTTATATGAAATATAATAGTTTAGTTAATGCGATACAATTTTTGGAACTTAGTGATAAACTTAATTTTAATTATTCAGTCAAGCAATTAATTAGTGAACTTCGTGATTCTTATGAAAGTTCAAAAAGCACATTAAATCGCTTTATGAATGAATATCCTATAGAATTATTACAAAATAATAAAGATTTTGAATTATTATTTGATATTATCAACGAAAACCCTGTTAATATTGATAAAATATCAATCAATTCAAGTTCAACTACAAATGTTAATCGCAAGGTTTTGCTGTTTTGTGATTATTTTTTACCATCGATTGGAGGAGTGGAAGTATTCATAAGCGAATTAGGCAAGCAATTACAAAAGAAAGGTTTTAGCATTGATGTGATGTGTCGCTGGTTGCCAAATCGTAAGTCCAATGAAATTGATGGAATGAAAATAATCGATTGGAAAATTGGAGATGAAGCAACTAAAGCGTTAAATACCAGTGTAATTCGTGAAGCAGCTAATTATATTGATACTAATCATTATGATGCAATAATTGCATTGTCGCAGCCCGATAATTGGGTTGGACAGACTATTTATCTTGCTAAAAAACATAATAATTTGATTTTTTTACCAAGTATTAGAAAGGAACTGATTAAACATTGGGAAGCTGTAAACATAACAGATAAAGTTGTGGAAGTTTTAAAAAAGGCAAAACATTTAATTTCAGTCTCCGAAAATGGTTGGGATAATATCTTTTTTGAACAACATAAACTTTCACATATATTTGTTCCTCATTCCATAAATCCGAAAAAAAGCGATATAGATTTTAAGGAAAAATATAATCTTAAACATAAGCATTTTTTACTGGTTGTTGCAAACTTTTACCCTATAAAGAATCAGTTGAATTTATTAAAACAATTTGCAAATATCAATGAAGATTGGAACTTAGTAATAATTGGTCATCAAATAAAAGGATTTGAGTTTTATTTTGAACAATGCCAAAAGATTGCTGATTTAAACGATAATATCTTAATTATACCAGGATTGTCCACTGATGATACTAATGCTGCTATTTCACAGGCAGATTTATTACTTGTGCCATCATTAGGCGAGAGTGCTGGTCCATTATCTTTGCTCCAAGCAATGCATTATGGAACACCTTGGATAGCTACCCCCGATTGTAATTCAGCTCTCGACGAGGCTGGAGGAGTACTTGCTGATGTGGTAGAGTTCCCACGACTTGCTAAAATTCTATTGGAAAATCCTGAATTTACGAATAGATTATCGCAATTAGGTATAAAACATCATAATATATCATTTAAATGGGACAAATCAATAGATTTATTTGTAGATTTAATTAATAACAAAGAAATTACAAAGTCACTTTACATGCCATTAAATATCAGAAATGAGATGAATATTCTCAATGCTGAATTTGTGGAACTTCAAAAAAAGGAAGTTCAGAAAGAATTCCCAGATAAGCAATATGAGTATGATTTTTCTGTTATTATTCCTACTTATAACCGACCGGATGTGCTTAAAATGTGTTTAGATTCCCTACAAAATCAAACTTATGATAAGAAAAAATATGAGGTAATAGTTATTGATGATGGTTCGACTGATGATACTGAAATATTATGCAGTAAAATGAAATATGATTATACTTTTAGATATATAAAACAAGAAAATAGCGGTCCTGGTGCCGCTCGAAATAAAGGTATAAATATTGCCAAAGGAAAATATACCTTAATTATAAATGACGATGCAATATTAGATAAGTACAATTTACAAGTTCACTGGAATACTCATCAAGAAATGACGCATAAAAGAGTTGCTGTTCTTGGTACTTTTAATTATGCAGTAGAGTTTGTCAAACGACCTTTTGTCTGGATAGCAGAGAACACTCCTTTGATTTTTGGGTATTCTGTGGCTGAACCAAATAGATTTCATAATTATAGATTTTTTTGGACATGTAATATAAGTATACGAACAGAAGTTTTACTTAAAGTGGGAGGTTTTGATCCACTCTTCAACGAACCAATGATGGAAGATACCGAGCTTGGTTTTAGATTAGAGCAAATTGGATTTTCAGTATTATTTTCACCAAAGGCAAAAGCAACTCATTACCATTGGATTGATATTTCTGGGTTTGAAAAGCGACAGATTATGGCAGCAAGAAACGTATTAAAGTTTATTAGTAAATATCCTAAAATGCTTGTTGTTGAAGGAGATATTTTCGACTTAACATTAGATAATTTTAAAAATCCTGATATTTTTAGAAATCGAATAGCAGAGTATGAACCGTATTTAAAAAAAATTATTCCTACATTCAATAAATTAGATGAACGAAATATCATTAAATCAGATAAAGATAAATTGTTTTTAGATGATGGTAGTGAATTTAACAAGCAGGAATTTCTTGCAAATATGTATAGTGTTGGTATGATGATTCATCAATATAATTATTATTCCGAAATATTGAATTTATTACCAAAATTAGATATTGATGCAATAGAAAAGCAGATATATTCGAAAACAACTTATACGAATGTTGAGCAAGAACACTCTACAAAAAATACATTAGATGAAGGTAAAACAAAAATATTGATGACAGTATTTGGCTGGAATAATGATGGTGGAGGTTCTGCTTTACCAAAATCAATTGCTCAACATCTTGCTAAACGTGGATATGAAATAATTATTTTTACCGAAGATTTATTAGAAGAATCCCAAGATTTTAGTTTTCGAACAGAATTTAGAACCGAAGAAGGAATTAAAATATATTCAGTTAAGTATCGCAAATCATATCAATTGTTTGTTGCCCAGCCCGAATTAGAAATCTTTAATGAGCCCGTTGTGCAATATTATCAACAAGTTTTGGAGCAAACAAAGCCTGATTTAATTCACTACCATAATTTTCTTGGTCTCTCATTTGGTATCGTTGATGTTGCCAAGGATTTACATATTCCAAGTATTTTTACTGCGCATAATTATTATTTGATAGATCCAGGGCTGTATATGTTTGATTATGAAAAAAAATTTACAAAATGGCAAAATACTGATTTCTTTACAAACTCATTTTTAGTTGAAAAACATCCTAAATTAATTCCTACTTACAATCGTAGAAAATTTGCTGCAATAGAGTTGCTTAAGGAAAAAGTGGATTGTTTTATTGCTATTTCCAAAAAGGTAGCCAATATTTTTGATGAATTTGCAGGAATAAAAGATAAGACTATTATTCTAAATCAAGTATCTGAAGCTTGCGATACAATATTACACAGAGATAAGCAATACACTCAAAATGGACTACAAGTTGCATTTATGGGGTCGATATATCCCCATAAAGGTATCGAAATGATTTACCGAGCAGCCGAAATATTATCTAACTATGATATTATATTCAATATATATGCAAATGGGAACATTGAGATACTTGATTTTTTACAAAAAGGTTTTCCAAATGCAAAAGTTTATTATAAAGGAGAATATACTTACAATGATTTTGATAAAATAGCGAACGAAAATGACTTAGTTCTGATTCCAAGTTTATGGGAAGAAGGAGGTCCGCTTGTTGCGCCCGAAGCATTATATATGGGATTGCCTGTAGTCGGAGCAAATCTTGGTGGTTTGCCTGATTTTATAATTGATGGAATTAATGGCAAACTATATAAACATAATAATATATTTGAACTTACAGATATTTTAAAGAATTTTCTACAGAATAAAGATGAATTAAAAAAATTACAAAGAAATACATCGATCCCATTTACCTTCGAGGAGTATATAAACAAACTAATTGAAATTTATAATTCATTTTTAGAAAATAAAATTACAGACTTAAATCACAAGAATCTGATCTTCAGAGATTTACTGACATATAATAAAGATAATATGGAAAATAAACAAAATAATTTACTTGATATAAGTAGTATATTAGAGAATCTTGATTCAGAAAGTAAGTCTTATAACAATACTCAAATTAGTGAAAACCAAAATGCAGATCTATTAGCATTAAAATATCCAAAATTATTGCATTTAGGTAGCCAAGGTAGAATATTAGAAGGCTTCGATAATTTAGATATTATGCCTTCAAATGAGAAAGAAATTCAATCTGACATTAAAAATTTAAATTATGCAGATTGTTCTGTTGATTTAATTTATGCCGAAAATATTCTGCAAGTTTTTCCGCACAGATTGACAAGGTATATACTTGCCGAGTGGGTAAGAGTGTTAAAAATAGGTGGAGTTATTATTTTATATATACCAAATTTAAAGTCAATTATTTCTAATTATCTTCAAAATCGTTTAACTAACTCTGAGATAAATAAATTACTTTTTGGATTACAATCAACTGAGTACGATTATTTATATAATGCTTTTGATTTAGAAAGCATTGCAAATCATCTAAAAGCGGTGGGATTGGAAATAGTTGAATTAAAGTCTGAAAAAATAAATAGTGATAAATACGAAACTATTTATGTAAGAGCGATAAAATTAAATAATTAATTATAAATTATAATATTTGTTTATAAAGAGATTTTAAGACATTTATAATATTATTTGCTTGTGAATTATAAGTATAATACTTTTTATTGTGATTAACATTAGAAATATAATAATTATAATTGCTAATTATTTTATTAAGTTGCTCTGAAATATGTTCAATGGACAAATCTGTATTAACTACTTCACCTGCTTTTGTTTGGGTCACAAAATCTTTCATTGCAGGTAAATCGCTAACCAAGACAGGCAACCCAGCTAAAACATATTCAAACAATTTGTTTGGTAATGCTAAAGTATAGGAAAATGAAATTGGTTCTATTAAGCTAAGTCCAATATCTGCAGATGCAGTAATGCTAAGTAATTGATTATACGGGACTTGGTTGTGAATAAACACCTTGTTTTCTAACTTTTCTTCTTTGATTATTTTTTCAATATCTGACTTAAAAGCTCCATCGCCAATTAAAACAAGAACTAATTCATCTGTTGTTTTAATAAACTTTAGGGTTGGCAATATCCCCCTTCCTTCTAATAAAACTCCTTGATAAATAAGAATGTGTTTGTCTTCAGAAATGTTAAAATAATCACGTAGATAATTATTTTTATGAACGGGTTGTAAATTAGGAAAATTTTTTATTATATGATAATTATGTCGTGATGGTAAATAATTATTTAAATATTCAGCATCTAATTCCCCACTTACAACAATGTCTTTAATATTACGCACATTAATAATTTCTAAATACGACCATATCTTTTGTTTCCAAGAACTTTTTGAGAGAGTACCAAGAGCTGAAAATATCTCACGTGAATCGTAAATAACTTCTGTGTCTGGTCTTTTTATTATATTCGCAACAATAAGTGAATACAAGTCAGAGGCATAATACACTTTAGCCATCACTTTATTTTTAAGATTGTAAGCAAACTTTAAGAAATTAATATAATTAAAAATAAATCTTGTGTTTGGATTTACTTTGCAAATCCAATTTGGCGACACATTATCGTCTATATTATTTGATATTGAAATAGTTGAAACGGATAAATTGTTTTTACGATTAAATTCAATAAAATTTGAACATCGTGCATCAGTTAACAAGTCTGAATAAGAAATCACGCATAAATCAAAAATGAAACTACCCTGCGACATTTTATTTGTTAAAATTGAAATGATAAGTGCTACGCAAAATCCCACGAGCATTAAACCTTTCCTTGAAATAAATCAAATTTAATGAGGGGGTCATCGGATCATCAGCTTTTGTATCTTGGGAAACGCCAATATCTACCCATTCATAGCCATTTTCAATAGCCCATCTAACTGTTTCATAATTAATAAGATACACTGGTTTAAGATGCTCATATTCGTAAAGCAACATATTGTAAAAACATAATACAACTTTTTTATTAGTTAAGAAAAGCCAAGAACCACCAATTGGTGTATCTCCGTAATATACCATATTCAGAAGAACATTTTCGGGCATTAGCTCTTGCAGTCGCAACATATCTTCAAGTGAATGAGTTGGTTTAGCATTATGTTTTGCTTTATTTGTAATTAAGATATTGTTAAAGGTTTCATAATCTGTGCTGGGTTTAATTGTAATTAAATTATCTCTTTGGATTTTATGAATTGCCTTACGAGCAGTTTTATCAAAATGTTTTAGGAAATCATTGCCAATTTTCAAGTCAATGGCATGCGAAATATAATGCAATTCAAAATCAAATTTTCTATACAACATAGCATATTCAATATGTTGCGAATAATTTATTGAATAAATTAATGGGGGCGGAATTAAATAAGCATCAACTATTCCTTTTTCGCGGCAAAATTCCATAAAAGCATCAACAATTTCCAGAGATAACTCAAATGATATGTCATTCGTTACAATCGACCCATAACTTGCACCAGTAGGGGACCAGAAAGTTTTACCATTATCTTTTAGACCACCGGGTAGAACAGCAATTAATTTGTCATCTTTATAAAATAACAAATGATAAAACTGAAATTTATTGGGAGTGTGATAATCCAAAAAAACTTGCTTATGGAACATAGTTCCATTATTAGAATTATCCACAAAATTATCCCAAATACTTTTGTATTCTGGTCTATATTCAACTATTTGTATTTTTGACATATTCGTATTATTATACTATGCTATTAGCAAATTCCTCTCCAAATTTACGAGCTTCTTCTAACTTGGCTTCGTCGGGTGTCCATAAGCACTTAAATACAGGTAAATTAACTTCATAACCAGCATTTTTTAATTTATCAGAGATTGTATCGATAGGCTTTGGACTCCATCCATAAGAGCCAAAGGCAATGGCTTTAGTATTAGTTGGATCTAAGTTAAATATTTCTTCCATCAATCCCGCCACTGAATTTAATATTCCATTATTTATAGCTGAAGAGCCGATTGCAATACCCTTTGAGCGGAATACATCTGTTATTATGTCGCTCGAATCCGATTTTGAGACATTATGCAAAACGGTAACAATGCCTTTATTTGCTCGGTGAATTCCATCATTAATAGCAGTCGCAATCTTTTTGGTATTGCCGTACATTGAGTCGTAAATTATTGTTATTTGATTTTCTAATTCTACATTCGTCCATTTTTTATAAAGCGACAATACTTTGTCAATATATTTTTGCCAAACAACACCGTGGGCAGGGCAAATAGCATCAATTTTCAAATTCATCTGAATTAATTCATCAATTTTCTTTGCTGCTTTTTTATTATAAGGTGAAATTATATTTGCATAATATTTTTCAGTTTCTGCAAATAAGTCGCATTCATTCACTAAACTATCGAACATTTTGGCGTCTGCAAAGTGCTGCCCAAATACATCATTAGAAAATAATATATTTTCTCCCGAAAGATAGAACATCATTGTATCAGGCCAATGCATCATTGGAGCCTCGATAAAAGTAATCTCCTCTTCTCCAATCGAAATCTTTTGTCCATTCTTAACAATTACAAAATTCCAATCTTTGTGATATTGCCCTTTTAGAGCTTTAGCTCCGCTATTAGTGCAGTAAATTGGCGTATTAGGAATAATCTCCATCAATTGATTTATTGCCCCGCTATGGTCAGGTTCGCTATGATTAATTATTATAAAATCAATTTTATTTAAATCAATTGTATTTTTAAGATTTTCTATAAACTCATTGGAAAATGGAGTATAAACGGCATCAACCAGCACAGTCTTTTCACTTTGAATTAAATACGAATTATAAGTGCTACCAAATTTAGTTGAAATCTGGTCGCCATGGAAATTTCTTAATTCATAATCTAATTTGCCTACCCAAGTAACCTTATTTGATATTTTTATATTCATAAAATTCTATATTATTTATTATTGTCATATTAGATGTTTATTAATTAGCATTAAGTTCAGTTTGAGGAACTTTCATATTATCGGATATATTTAACATTTCATCTTCAATCGAAGTTACCTCAAACGGAGCAAAAGTAAAAGTAAGTTTGTCATCAACCTCCGAATAATCGCCAGTTGCAGCATAACCTTCGGTGAACGAGCCTCTAATTATAGCGTCAGCCAATTCATCTTCCACATATTTTTGCAAAGCTCTTTTAAGAGGACGGGCTCCATAATTATTGTTAAATCCTTTGTCGGTTAAGAAATTCTTTGCACTTTCAGTAAGAATTAATTTTTGTTGATTATTATTCAATCGTTTCAACATATCGGAAAGTTGGATGTCGATAATTTGATGAATACTATCTTTTGTTAATTTATGGAATATTATCATATCATCAATTCTATTAACAAACTCGGGATTGAAAAGTTTCTTTACAGAGTCGTCAATTGTTGATTTCATATTTTCAAATTCATTTTTGATAGAACCATCAGAGAAACCAATTTTCCCTCCTGCTTTCACATCGCGCGTGCCAACATTAGAAGTCATAATCAAAATTGTATTTTTAAAATCAACTTTTCTGCCTAATCCATCAGTTAAAATGCCATCATCAAATACTTGAAGCAAAATATTGAACACGTCTGGATGTGCCTTTTCAATTTCATCTAATAACACTATTGAATAAGGTTTGCGGCGGACTTTTTCGGTTAATTGTCCTCCTTCTTCGTATCCAACATATCCCGGAGGTGCTCCCACAAGACGTGAAACCGAGAATTTCTCCATATATTCGCTCATATCAATGCGAACAAGTGAATCTTCAGAATCGAACATAACTCGAGACAATGCTTTGGCAAGTTCAGTTTTTCCAACGCCGGTCGGACCCAAGAACATAAATGAACCAATTGGACGTTTTGTGTCTTTCAAGCCAGATCTGGCTCGGCGGATTGCTTTGGATAGTGCCTCGATAGCCTCGTCCTGTCCAACAACTAATTTCTTTAAATCTTCTTCGAGGCTTAAGAGTTTATTTTTTTCGGTTTGTGCAATTTTATTCATTGGAATGCCAGTCATCATCGAAACAACATCGGCTACATCAGTTTCGAAAACAGGGAACGATTTTTTAGCGAGTGCTGCTTCCCATTCCAAGTTTGCAATTTCAAGGTTTTCTTGATAACGTTTTTCTAAATCGCGCAACCGTGCTGCTTCCTCAAAATCTTGCAATTTAATTACTTCTGTCTTCAATTTTTTAATATCAGCTATTTGCTTTTCAATTTTTGTAATTTCAATAGGAACGTCTATATTTGCCAAATGCACTCGTGAGCCAGCTTCGTCCAATACATCAATTGCCTTATCCGGGAACATTCTATCAGTAATATATCGCTCGGAATATTTTACACAATATTCCAATGCTTCGGAAGTGTATGCCACATTATGATATATTTCGTAATTGTCTTTGATATTTGCAAGAATTTTAAGAGTTTCATCTGCTGTTGGTGGCTCGACAAGTATTTTCTGGAATCTACGCTCCAATGCACCGTCTTTTTCAATATATTGTCGGAATTCGTCAAGCGTTGTTGCACCAATTACTTGAATTTCACCCCGCGCTAAAGCAGGTTTGAACATATTTGATGCGTCCAATGAACCCGAGGCTCCACCTGCACCCACAATTGTGTGTAATTCATCAATGAAGACAATTACGTGATGAGCTTTTTCTAATTCATTCAGCAATGCCTTCATTCGTTCTTCGAACTGTCCGCGATATTTAGTTCCTGCAACAAGCGAAGCCAAATCTAATTGAACAATACTCTTATCAAGCAGAACACGAGATACTTTCTTTTGCACAATTCGTAAGGCTAATCCTTCGACTATTGCAGTTTTGCCAACTCCAGGTTCGCCAATCAAAACAGGATTATTTTTCTTTCTGCGTGCCAAAACTTGACTTAATCTTTCTATTTCTTTTTCTCGACCTATGATTGGATCCAATTTGTTTTCAGCAGCTAATTTGGTTAAATCTCTACCAAAATTATCTAATACTGGTGTTTTCAACTTATATGTACTTGATTTGTGAGATGGATTTTTGGTCATACTTCCAGTTACAGGTCGGTATGGTGGCTCTTGTACATCATCGTCATCGGTTTCGCCCATTAATATTGCATCAAGAATTTTAGTTGCTTGTTCATATTCTATATGGTATGCTTTAAAAATTACGTGGGTTTCATTATTTGGTTCGCGCAAAAGCGATAACAGTAAATGTTCAGTTCCAACAATATTTGCTTTATATAATTTGGCTTCGAACGATGCTAAATGCAATACTCTGCGAGCTTCGGGCGATAGCGGAAGTGATTTGTCTAAATCGCGTGCTCTTCCGGGTATTAATATTTTATTTAATGATTCTAATATATCGCTTGGGTTTACCCCTAACCTCTCGATAATCCTGATTGCCATACTATCTCCACTTCTTACAATGCCAAGTAGCAAATGATTAGAGCCTATAGCTTGATGACCGAGTCGGTTAGCCTCTTCTTTGGAAAAAACTAATACTTCATTTAATCTTTCAGAAAATTGTCCGTTCATTAATCATCCTATTTGATTAAGATATTTTTGTTATAAGTTTATTTTGTTATTGTTTGTTAATTAGGAAAAATTAATTTACTAATCTAAACATTTAGTTATTTTTATTATTCATTTCTTCATAAATCAATGCAGCAAGTTTCAAATCAAATTGAGTTGTAATTTTAATATTCAATTCAGAACCTTCAATTACAAATACTTTGTATCCAGCAAATTCAGCTAATTGCGAGGAATCGCTTCCAATATAATTCACTTCTCTTGCTTTTTGATAGGCTGTTGTGATAATTTCCTTCCAAAAACTTTGTGGAGTTTGGCTTATCGCTATTCTATTTCTTTGAATCGTCTTAATAATTTCTGATTTTCCATTAACTTCTTTTACTGGATCTTTTGGCATATTTCCCAAAACAACTGCACCATAATCTTCGGTTTGTTCAATCAATTTCTTGATAGTTTTGGCATCGACAAATGGTCGGACAGAATCGTGCACCATCACTATTTCTGCTTCTTCTAAAACTTTGGATTGCAAAGCATTAAAAACAGAATCCTGTCGTTCTCTTCCGCCAACTACAACGTCGATAACTTTGGAAAAAGTATATTTTGCAAGAAGTTCTTTGGTATAAGTAAACCACTCGCTATGCACGGGAATAACTATCGACTCTACTTCTTCTATTGCTGAAAAGGCTTCAATTGTATGAATTATAATTGGTTTTCCCTTTAATTCTATAAATTGTTTAGGCAAGTCGCCACCAAATCTTTCGCCTTTTCCACCAGCAGTTATGATTACTGAAACTTTCATCTTCTAATTTCTTTCATTAATTAATAATAGTAATAAACGAAAATACTATTAAAATATTCATTTTATTTGAAAATAAATAATAAATTTTGTATTAATTGTTATGTTTTTTGGCATAAGCAACTGCTATTCTCAACTCGGGCAGAGTGATTTCAAGCTCAATTCTACTCCGAATTTGACTTAATCTCATTGCTGGATGGCGAGCAACTATTCCGCTCACTAAAAAAATTATCTCTTCGCTTAAAAATTTCGGTTTATTAATCGCCCAGCCACTTTCTATCGCTTTTTGAGATAAATTTGCTACTTCTGCCGCTGGCATATTGAGTAAATTGATAAATTCTTCAAAACTATTTGCCTTAATGAAATTTGAATCAATTCTCTTGAATAAATCAATTTCTTCGGTTTTATGGTCTGATTTAATTGTAATATTTTTCAATTTAATATTTGATTTTGATAAAATATTATCATTGATTTTCAAGCAAGAAGTGCATTTACCGCAAGGCTTTTCTGATATTTCACCAAAGTAATTTAATATAAAATTGGATTTGCATTCGCTTGTTTTAAGCAGTTCAATCACTTGATTAGATTTTTCTATTTGTGCTTTTTTCCTGCTTTCAATTTCATTCAATAATAATTCAATATTGCTTTTAGCAAAATTTTTGCTAAATTGAATTCCCGTAAGTGTATAAATTTGTTTGATTTGCAAAAGACTAAAAGCGGAAAGTGCATCTAATTCACTCCGAATTTTATCATTCTGTTGGTCAAACAGGTTGGACAAAGTATGCAAACTAACAGAAAAATCTCGTTTTTGCTTTTCGTCTCTAATTTCACAAAATTTATAGTACAATTCTCTCCTAAAACCACGCAAAGTATTTATAATTTTTTGAACTTTTTGGCTTATTTCGGTTAATTCTATTTGAAAGATAGTATCTCTTTCAAAGTATTTTAGTAAATTGTTTCTTTCAAAAACCTTGATAATAGTATTAAGTTTCTTGCTTTCAATATTGAAAATATTAGCAAGAGCAATCATATCTCCATTTAGAATGATTTTTTTAGTGGAATTAAGATAACTCAAACTCGAAGTAAAAAACTTTTGAATATCATCTATAGTCGGAAAAGTTGAGGAAAGGAAATATGACGGCAAATTTTCATCTTGGTTGGAATAGATAAAATATGCTTGCGATTCATAGCCATCGCGTCCCGCACGCCCGATTTCCTGATAATATCCTTCCAAATTAGAAGGCAAATATGCGTGAATAATCAATCGGATATTAGGCTTATCTATGCCCATACCAAAAGCATTTGTTGCAACAATTGTATCAATTTGGCTTGACAAAAACTGATTTTGCACTTCTTTCCTTTGTTCATTTGTCATTCCGCCGTGATAAGCCAATGCAGGAATTTTATTTTTAACCAAGAATTGGGCAATTTCTTCGGTTTGGGCTCGGGTGCCTGCATAAATTATTACTGATTTTCCGATATTCTGATTAGTTAATTCTAATATTCTACTATTTTTGTTCTCGGCATATTCAGTAAAAATTGCAATATTTTCGCGTTTGAATCCATTTACAAATTTTTTTGGATTTTGCATTTTTAAAATATCAACAATGTCGTGTTGGACTTCCAAATTTGCAGTTGCCGTAAAAGCTGCTATTGTTTTCTGGGGAATATAATTAAAAATATCGGTTATTAATCTATAACTTGGGCGAAAATCGTGTCCCCATTGGCTAATACAATGTGCCTCGTCAACAGCAATAAAACTGATATTAGACTGCATCAAAGCTTGCTGAAATTGTGTATTTTTTATTCGTTCGGGAGCAATGTAAAGCAGTTTTAATTCATTATTGACAAGTGCATTTATTGTATGTTTTTGAGTGTATTCGTCTAAACTGCTATTTATGTAAGCTGCTGGAATACCACGACTTATCAAAGTATCAACTTGGTCTTTCATCAACGAAATCAATGGGGAAATTATAATCGCTGTACCATCTAAAATTAGTGCAGGAATTTGATAGCAAAGCGATTTGCCACCACCAGTTGGCAAAATTGCCAAAGTGTTATTTCCAGTTAGAATGGAATTAATAATCTCTTCCTGATTTCCACGAAAGGAATCATAATTAAAATAGTGAAATAAAACTTCTGAAGGTTTTTGCGAATGAAACATTACATTTCAAAAAGAATATTTGTAATTTCTTCAATTTTGCTGCGATAGAAATCGGCTTTATCGGGAGTTCTTATTAGTAATTTTTCGTAAATATCCAAAGCTTCTTGGTATTTCTTCTGCTTTTCGTAAATCATTGCTAATGTTGCAGTTGGCACGATTTCATTTTCGTAATCTTGCTGGGTTTCTTCAACTTCATCAATCAGTTTTTCATCAACTTGGTATTCAGAAACAAAGTCCTGAACAATGTCTCCTAATTTAACCGAATCGTTTAACTTTGCCTGAAAAGTTAATTCTGTAGCAGCTTGCACCTCTGAAATATTTTGAGAAATAAAATTATGATAAAACTCTAATACTTCGTAATAATTAAATCTTATTGGTATAAAATCAATACCAGGAATAAGCTGTAAATCATTGGCAGATAATAGATTAGGATTAATTTGCTGTTCAGGTTCTGTTGCAATTAATTCATTTGCATCATTATTTTGAAAAATAAATTCGTCCGATTGTTCGTTTTCTATATCTTGCTCAAATTCATCTGGCTTACAAATTTCTTCTGTTGCGATTTCATTGGAAGCTTCATTCTCGACTGTATCTTCAACCATAAATTCAGCAACATCTTCAATTTCAGTAACTTCAATTGCATTAGCATCTAATCCTTGAGCAGCAAGTTCATCAATATTTACTTCTTCTTCGGTGATTACTTCTTCGGTGTAAACATCTTCAGGCAATATTTCTTCGGATGTTTCTGAAAGCGTTTCAACAAAATTACTTTCAATGACTGGCGGATTTTCCACATTTGAAATAATCTTTTCGATATGTTGAGTATAATGTGAGGCTTGGAACTTCGATTTCACTTGTTCCAATATTGAATCACGTCTAATCTCTTCGCCAATTTTTTGATAAGCTTCGGCAAGTAAAATGTATCCCATCAAATAATCTGGGAAAAACTTAAGACCTCTTTCACAGAGGTCTATTGCTAATTGAACATTATTGTTCTGCAGTGCCTTTTCGGCTTGAACTGCAAATAAAGGTGATATATCTTCCATAACCAAATATAATTATTTCAAAATAAAGTTAATTTTTGTCGTCCTCACCCCCCAGCCCCCCCCTCTCCATTCTGGAGAGGGGGAGCAAAAAGTCCCTCTCCATTTATGGAGAGGGATTTA
>DYLM01000031.1 GCA_020722095.1 Chloroherpeton thalassium | reverse complement strand
CCCTCACGGAGGGGGAATAAAAATTTATTTGAATATTTTCAAATTCTCAAATTGAATTAGATTGCTTCGCTCCGATACATCGGAACTCGCAATGACTTACTCAACACAACATCACCCACGAATGAATTCGTGGGCTATGGATATTTGCTAAATGCCAGTACCCAGTACCCAAAAAGTTATAATTCTAATTTCTGGTGTTTTGCAAAATCCAAATTATCATATACGATTTGTGCAATATCTTTTACTTTTGCTGTGCTTTCCAATGCTTTCACTCCATCGCTAATCATCGTATTGCAGAATGGGCAGTTGAGTGCAATAATGTCGGAGTTAGTTGAAGATAATTCCTCGCTTCTTTCAATATTTACTCGTTTGCCAGCGGTTTCTTCCATAAACATTTGAGCGCCACCCGCACCGCAACAGAAGCCTTTATCTTTATTCCGTTCTGTTTCTATAAATTCTACATTTGCGATGCTTGTCAATATGCTTCGTGGCTCTTGATAAATTTGATTATATCTACCCAAATAACAAGAATCGTGATAAGTTATCTTTTGTTTTATTGCATTTTTGTCAAGTTGTAATTTGCCTTCTTTGATTAATTGATTTAAAAATTCAGTATGATGAATTACTTCCAAATTAACACCAAAATCAGGATATTCATTCTTGAAAGTATTAAAACAATGCGGACAAGTTGTAATCACTTTTTGCACTTTGTAATTTTTGAAAGTTTCTACATTCATTTTAATCATTGCATCTGCAAGGTATTCATTTCCTGCTCTGCGAGCGGGATCACCATTGCATTGTTCTTCCGAACCCAATATTGCAAAATCAATATTAGCTTCTTTCAATAAATGAGCAAATACTTGGCTAACTTTCACGCCTTTTTCGTCAAAATTGCCTGCACAACCGGGCCAGAATAAATATTCAAACTCAGGGTTGTCAGCGGCAACTTTAACATCCATATTCTCTGCCCAAGACCCACGATCAGCGGGTGAAAATCCCCATGGATTCCCCGAATTTTCGATATTATCAAAAGTGGTTTGAAGCAATGCTGGAAATTCTGATTCCATCATCACAAGCCCGCGTCTCATCTCCAATATTGAAGGAACGTGCTCGATAGTTATCGGACATTCTTGCATACAAGCACCACAAGTTGTGCATTGCCATAATGCTTCGGGGCTAATGTAATCACCAACAAATTTCTTATCTTGTATCGCTTGGAATTGGGAAATATCAGGCGCACCGCTTGGATTGCCATCATATTCCACCATAAATTGCCCTAATTCCATTGCTCTTTGGCGGGTTTGCACAATAATTGCTCTTGGATCAAGTATTTTGCCAGTAATATTTGCTGGGCAAACACTTGTGCAACGTCCGCAATGAGTGCAACTATATCCGTCCATAAGCGAGCGCCACGAAAGGTCGGTAAATTCAGTTGCTCCAAATTGTTCATTGCTTTCGTCTTCAAAGTTGATTGGCTCTAATTTATTTGGAATATTGTCGTTTCCATAATACACATTGAAAATTGAAGTATAAACGTGGAAATGCTTTGAATATGGCAAATAATTCATAAACACAAGGATTGCACCAATATGTATCCACCAGAAAATATTATATAATTGCAATGATGAACTCGTAGGAATGAATGCTGATAAAATATTTGAAATGGGCTTAAATGAATTTGCTTCGTGCCCGAAATAAGTAATATACGAGGCATTTTGAAGCAATAACGATAGTGTGATTGTGCCAATGAATGAAAGCACCAGAATTGCATCAATTTTTTCGTTTATATCGCCTTGCAAACGCGGAACTTTGATAATAAATCGGCGGTATAATGCGTAAATTACGGCAGATAAAATAAACAAAGACATTATATCTGTAACGAAAGATAGTCCAACATTAAACCAACCAAGAAAACTATAATTAAATGGTGGATAGAATCCTTTAATCACAGACTCGGCAGCACTGAACAAAAATATTAAGAAGCCCCAGAATATTGCTGCGTGAAGCCAGCCGCTCTGGGAATCTCTGAATATTTTTGTTTGTCCAATGGCAATTTTTAGCATTCTCCATACATTTTGCCAAACGCTTGCCTTTGTTTTTTCGGGTTTGCCTAATTTTATTATCCTTGTGATTCTCGCTAAATTAAGATACAAGAATGAAATTGAAATGAAAAAAATTATTATGAAAATGAAATTACTAAATTGGTAGCCCATAATTTATCCAAGTTTGTTATTATTATTGTCGAATAGAAGTAATTTTGTTTTATTTACAAAAATAACATATTTCTGTTGATTATTCTCCAACTCTTCCTTACTTGTTAATGTTTTTATCTGATTTATTTTGATTTTTGTTTCAAATTTTTGATTTAGATTTTGATTTTGTAAGTTGTTATTTATTTGATGCTCAATTTCAAAATAATAAATATACTCATTTCCAAGAAATTCTTTGGAAATGATTTTTACTTCTCCAAATTTGATAAAATTATCATCGAGTTTAGCAAATGCAAAATTTTCTGGACGAATTGCCAAGGTTTTAGCTTTTGATAAATCATTCGTTTGACTTAAAAATGCAATTAATTCTGAATTTTGTTCAAAATAATTCATCTCGCTTAACACATTGATTTCAAACAAGTTAATTGCAGGATTGCCAATAAATCCTGCAACAAATAAATTTGTTGGTGAATTGTAAATTTCTTGTGGCGAGCCCACTTGTTGAATAATTCCATCATTTAAGAGCACTATTCGGTCGCCCATCGTCATTGCTTCCACTTGGTCGTGAGTAACGTAAATCGAAGTTGTCTTCATTGTTTGATGTAATTTGTATAATTCAATTCGCATTGAACTACGCAATTTGGCATCTAAATTAGACAATGGCTCGTCAAATAAGAATATTTTCGGTTCTCGCGAGATTGCTCTGCCTAAGGCTACTCTTTGCTTTTGACCACCTGATAGTTGCTTCGGCTTTTTATGCAAATGTTCCGAAAGCCCTATAAATTCGGCAATTTCCGCAACTTTCTTCTCGCGAATTTCTTTGGGAACTTTGTTGATTTTTAGTGGAAAAGCAATATTTTCGGCAACTGTTAAGTGAGGATACAGAGCATAGTTTTGGAAAACCATTCCGATTTTTCGTGATTTCGGATCTAATGTATTGATTTGAGTGCCATTGTAGAAAATCTCGCCCGAGTCTTCTGTTTCCAAACCCGCTATAATTCGCAATAAAGTTGTTTTGCCACAACCAGATGGGCCAAGAAAAACAACAAACTCGCTTTCGTTAATTGAGAGCGAGATGTTCTTTAAGATTTGATTTTTGCCAAAAGATTTATTGATATTTATTATTTCGAGCGACACAATTAATTGCCTTTATATGGTATTCCATTCTTCATCCAATCTGGTTCGGGTGCGCCTTTAAGGTAATGGTCGAAAAATTCTTTCATCCGAATTGCATAATCCACTTTATTATAATATTTTCGTAAAATATGTGGCTCGTTTTCGTACTGCAACATAAATACGGGTTGCGATAATCTTCTCATAGCCAAGAATAATTCAATTCCTTGCTGCCAAGGCACTGCATCATCAATATCGCCAAATTCCACAAGCAGTGGAGTGTGAATACCTTTTGCTTGGAAAACTGGTGAGTTCTTAATATAATTATCCAATGAATCCCATAAATTTCCACCGATTCGGCTTTGTTGTTTCTCGTATTGGAATTGTCGAGCAAGACCGGTTCCTAATCTAATACCACTATATGCACTTGTCATATTTGCCACTGGAGCACCCGCACAAGCCGCCTTAAAGAAATCTGTTTGTGTGATAATGAATGCAGTTTGGTAGCCCGACCACGAATGACCTTGCAACCCAATTGCATTTGAATCGGCAATGCCCATATCAATTAACTTTTGCGAACCAGTTGTGAGAGCATCAACAGCCGAATAGCCAGGATAGCCTACTTTGAATACAATATCAGGATAGAACATCACATACCCATCATTTAGATAAATTGCTGGGCTTGGGCGATGATTAACTGCTGGTCGTTGGAATCGCAAATAATAATCAGAAAACTTTTCGTAATAATGAATAATTACGGGATATCTTTTGGTTGAATCGTAATTTTCGGGCTTCATTATAAACCCTTGCAATTCATTTCCTTGGGAGTCTTTCCACGAAATTAGTTCAGCTTTGCCCCAATAGTATTTATCTAATTGCTTGCCTAAATCAGATATTTGAACAGTTGTATCAACTTTCTTGAAAACATCTTTGGTGAATAGCAAATCGGGGAATTTTGCAAAATTTTCAATTGAAATTAATGCGGCATTATTTCCCTTTGCTTTTTTGTAAAAATTGGTGTAATATTCTTTGTGGAAAGTTAATTTTTCAGGACCTAAAATCTTGAAGTCTTGATAATATAAATTTTGCCATTTTAATTTGGTATGATAACCCGATAGCAACATAGTGTCTTTTGGCGAGTAATATTCTTTGGAATAATTTGTTGGAATAATTCTGAATTTTATCTTAAATTCACGCCCGTAGGTCCCAGTCAAACACATTCGCGATGCAGGTAATTCGGAATGATAAATCCAAATATCATATTTATCATAAATCATAAAACGAATATCATTCTCTGTCCAACCTGCAAAACCAAAACTTGGGGCTTTGTCGGGGGTGTCATTTTCGTCATCATACATCGGGAATTGCATCGTTTTAGTAAATGCGTTTACCGAATCGCCAAAATTATAATAAATGTTCCAAAGGCTGTCCTTGTAATATACTACATACTTACCCGTTGTAGATAAGTGTGCGGGCTCTTGCAAATCCTTAACAATTAATTTTCTCTCGCCATTTTTTAAGTTAATTTTATACAAATCAAACCTGTCATAAGTCCAAGTGCTTTCAATTTTATATGGATTTACATCATATCCAATAGTCCAATCTGCATTATTGCATCTATCCACTTCCTCTATTTGCTTATCAGCAATTTTAGTTAATCTGCTTGCTGAAATGTCATAGATTGAAGGATAAGTATTGTCCTTGTTGCGACCCCAATTCGTTTGGTCAAATGTTTTAATTCGCGGGTCTTTGTAATGCCATAAAAGCAAGTTTGAATTTGCTTGAAGAGTGTCTAAATTTGATAATGTTGTATCGTTAAATTTGATTTTATATGGTTCGGGGGGATAAAGTTCGTCTGTTGGCTTCAATCCAATCCAAATTCTATCGCCATCTTTTGTGAATTTCAAATCATTTTTATAATAAATTATCCAATCTTTTTCTAATTTGGTGCTATCAACCAAAGTTTGCGTTAAGTTTTCTGCTTCGGGTTTCCATAATTTTAAAATTGAATTTTGTGGCTCGCCAACGGCATTTAATTTAGATACAATATATGCCAATGCCTTTGCCGTATCGGAATAAGTTAGGTTAGAATACAATGTTTTTTCCTTCTTTTCTATTATGTATTCAGGAGCAAATTCTTCGGTTAATTTACGGAAATACAACCCATCTTTCTCGCCATCAGGAGTAGAAATTGAATAAATAAAGTAATTGCTTAAACTATCAAATTTATAGGAATATACATTGTTGATATTTATCTCGGTGCCTGATTTTAGGTGCATAAGAGAAATGTTTTTGCCAAGTGGCTTGAATTTCAATTTTTTATCATTTTCTATTGTCTCATCTTTCGTATAAACAAGCCATTTGCTATTTTCGGAGAACATAAAACTTGTTACGTCCTTGTAATCGCGGGAATTTTTTTCGTCAAGTTTGTATAATTTTAGGATTGCTTTGGGCTTATCTTTGGGTGATTTGGCATTTTCAATTTCTAACAATTTACCTTTTACAAGTGTAGCAAACCAGTTTTCGTCATTTGAGAATTTTGGAGAGGCTCCACGATCAACTACAAAATTGTTCGATGTATCCGAAGTATTTACAATTTTCAGATAATTATCGCCCCAATCTGGTAGCACGTCATATACAGCCCAATTGCCATAGTAACTTAAATCCGTAGCCCGAATATATTTGAAATTCATTGCATCTTGGAAGTCAAATTTTACTTTTTGATTGGCTTCCTCTGTCTTAACTTTATCAATTTTCTTTGGTTTAGCGTTTATTGGGGAAAAAATTATTATAGACAATAACGCAAATATTAAAGCAAATCTTTTCATAGCAAATCAAAATTAATTAATTTTGTAAATTACGAAAAAAAATTGTTTTAATTATCAACAAATTTTATTAATCAACCTCGAGAAAGTTTTGCAACCAACAGAAAATCTTAAATATCTTGGAATTGTTTCCTCGATTGCTCCCAAAAGCAATTCGCTAATTTTATCGGATATTCCACCCGAGTTCCCTTCAATTAGCAAGGAAATTATGGCATTTATAGGCTATTCAAAAAGTTTTCTGAAAGAAATTAGTATCAATAAAATTTCCAATAATGGAAATACCATCGCTATCACACTCACCAAATTGCAAAATAATCTGTCTCAATTTGTCCGAATGGCTGTGTTTATAGACGAATCAAGTATTTCCAACGAAATCACAGACGTGATTTTGCCCGAAGATTTGTTGGATTGCAAAGTTTATGACCAAGATAAGAACCTAATTGGTAATGTAGTTGATGTGCATATCATTCCAAGCCAGATGATATTGATTACAGAAAATTCAGATTATTCTGTTCCTTTGCCATTTAACGAAGATATTTTAATAAAATACAATAAAAAGAAGAAAGTAATCCAAATTGAATTGCCAGAAGGGATCATGGATCTTGCAGAATACAAAAAAAGGCAAGAAAATGAGAATTGATATAATTTCGGCTGTGCCCGAATCAATCCAAGAATATTTAAATTTTAGCATTATCAAAATTGCCCGCGAAAAAGGTATTTTAAATGTAAATTTGCATAATTTACACGATTATTCAACTAATAGGTGGAGACGCATTGACGATTATCCATTTGGTGGCGAGCCAGGTATGATAATTCAATGCGAACCTGTTTTTCGCTGTATCGAAGAATTGCAAGAACAAACAACTTACGATGAAGTGATTTATTTAACTCCCGATGGCGAGGTCTTCAATCAGCAAATTGCAAATGAATTATCGCTCAAGAATAATTTGATATTATTAGCAGGACATTATAAAGGAATTGACCAAAGAATACGCGACAGATTGATAACTCGCGAGATTTCCATTGGCGATTATGTGCTGACTGGTGGTGAATTACCCGCATTAGTATTGATGGACGCTATTGTTCGGTTACTTCCTGGTGTAATTGGTGATGTTGGTAGTGCATTGAATGATTCATTCCAAGATGATTTATTAGAAGCGCCAATTTATACTCGTCCTGCTGTTTTTAGAGATATGGAAGTTCCAAAAGTGCTTTTAAGCGGCAATCACAAGGAAATTGAGGAATGGAAATACACTCAAAGTTTAGAGAAAACTAAAAAGCTTAGGAAAGATTTGCTTGAAAAGTGATGTTTTTCGGGGATTTCTGGAATATTCGATAATTTTTTCGGCTGTTTCCAAATCTATTGAATATGTCCCAAAGTTCTTTTCGTCAGTTTCAGGATTATGAAAATCAGAACCGCCCGAAACCAATAAATTATGTGCTCGAGCAAAATCTTGATAATACCGCGTCATATCTGAACTATGCAATGGGTGGAATACTTCAATACCATCAATCCCATCTTTTACGACATTTTCTAATTCATTAATTGTAAAGAAATTGGAAGGATGTGCTAATATTGCTACTCCATTTGCTGCGTGAATTAAATCAACTACAAATTTAACTGATAAATTTATCTTTGGTTCGTTGGCAGCGCCATGGTCGTGCAAGTATTTGGTAAAAACTTCGCGAACATTTTTGGCATATCCAGCCTTTACAACTGCTCGTGCAATATGCGGACGTGCAATTGGAGCATTATTTGCTTCTCTCAAAATATCTTCCATTGAGATGATTATTCCTAATGAAGCGAAATTCTTTGCAATTACTTCGGCTCGCCGAATACGTTCCTTGGTATAATTTTCAAAATGATGCTTGAATTTCTGGCTTTCGTAATCAAAATTGAGGGCTACAATATGATAATCTTTCCCTTCCTGATATGCACTAACTTCACAACCCCAGATAAAATCGATACTTTGGGATTTTGCAATTTCAATTTCACGGGGAATATGCTTGATTGTATCGTGGTCAGTTATTGAAATAAGGCTGATTCCACGCTCTTTTGCTTTGATAAAAAGTGCGTTTGGCGATAATATTCCATCAGAATGAAATGTATGTGTGTGAAAATCAGCCCTCCCCATAATTATTGATTTTTTGTATTAAACAACTTGATTGATTAGTCGAACAATTTCATCAATATAACCCTCGGCTGGGATATTGAAGCGGTCGCCTGACCTACGTAATTTGATTTCTAATTGATTGTTTGCCAAGCCTTTATTGCCAACAATTAATTGAATAGGCAAGCCAATTAAATCTGCATCATTAAATTTAACGCCGGGCGCTTCCTCGCGATTATCATACAATACTTCGATATTTGATGATTGCAATTTATTGTAAACATCATCAGCAAAATTCTTTACATTTTCAAATTTATTTGGTGCAATGGAAATTAAATGAACCATAAATGGTGCTAATGCTTTATTCCAAATAATTCCCTTTTCATCAAAGTTTTGTTCGATAAACGAGGCAACAATGCGTTCCACACCAATTCCATAACTTCCCATAATTATTGGATGTTCTTTGCCTTCGGCATCAAGGAATTTAGCCCCCAAGGCTTCGCTATATTTAGTGCCTAATTTAAAAATATGTCCAATTTCAATTGCTTTAACAATTCTAATTGGACTGCCCGAAATTATTGAAGGTTCGCCTTCTTTCACTTCACGTAAATCGTAGTATTGCTCTACTTTTGCATCGCGGTTAATGTCTATATTCTTATAATGGAAGCCATCTTCGTTTGCTCCCGAGACAAGCCCATCCGCATCTTTTAGTAAATTATCAGCAATAATTTTAATTGGGGTTTTTAGATTAATCGGTCCGATAGAGCCTGCATTTGCTCCTGTATATTTTACGAGTTCAGCTGGCTCGGCAGGACGGAATACGTTCGTCCCCAAAGCCGCAGCAAGTTTAGTTTCATTTAATTGGTCATTGCCACGCATCAAAATCAACACAGGCTTATCATCAACGATATATACAACTGATTTTGCACAAACTCTCTCGTCCAATCCGTATTGCACAACTAAATCATCAATTGATTTTGCATTTGGAGTAGCGAATTTCTCTATCTCAATATTATCTTTTGTTCTTGGTAATGGTTGTAAAGCCGAAGTAGCAACTTCGGAATTTGCAGCATAACCATCATCAGCAATAGCAACTGTATCCTCGCCCGCATCGGATTCTAACATAAATTCTTGGGATTGTCTGCCTCCCATCGCCCCCGATGATGCAGATACAACGAAGAATTTTAATCCTGCACGAGTGAAAATTTTAACATAAGCCTCGTAATGCTTTTGATAACTTTCGTCCAAACCTTCTACGGACATATCTAACGAATACGCATCTTTCATTGTGAATTGACGACCGCGTAAGATACCGCTTTTTGGTCGGGGCTCATTACGGAATTTCGTCTGAATTTGATACCAAATTTGGGGCAATTCTTTGTATGATTTAATATGTTGAGCTGCGTGGTAGGCAATAATTTCCTCGTGAGTTGGAGCAAGCACCAAATTATCGCGATTCTTGATATGGAATAAAACATCGCCCATAGCATCAACTCTACCAGTTTGTTCCCAAATTTCTATTGGATTTAATGCAGGTAATAAAAATTCTTGAGCGCCAATTTTATCCATTTCCTCGCGAACAATGTTCACGGCTTTGTGATATGCACGAAAACCCAAAGGAAGAAAAGAAAATATTCCAGAAGCAAGCGGACGAATTAGACCTGCTCGGAGCATCAATTTATGTGAAGTAATTACAGCATCATTGGGAGTTTCCCTAAGTGTTGGTACAAAATAATGAGAAAGTTTCATATTCGTTTATATTTTAATTTTTATTTTAATAATATTTTAATAATTATAATTATAATAACCAAATTTATAATTAATGTTAATTTTAGAAAAGCAAAATTAAGTATAATTTTCTAATTAGAATTTTTTAAATATCTTTTAGAATTTTTTAAGAAAATTTTTAAATTTTTTTCTAAAAAAAGTATTGTAATTCAAAAAATAATTGTAATTTTGTAGTTCTAAAAAATAATAAGTTTAAAAATGGCTAAACAACAAACATTCGGCGATAAGTTAAAGAAGAAAAAAATTGAAGTGAAACCTACTGTAAAGATTATTAAAGGTTTCAAAGGCGATGATGGGAACACTCACTTTATGGAAACATTCGTAAAGGTGGATGATGTTAATACTGTAGATCAACTTGAAATTTCTAAGTAAGGTGCAAAAATGAAAAAAGCAATTCATCCATATTATCATACAGTTGAAGTTGTAATGACTGATGGAACTGTATTCCAAACTCGTTCTTGCTACAAGAAAGAGAAAATGATTCTCGAAATTGATTCGAAATCCCACCCATTTTTCACAGGCAAACAAATGCTTGTGGATACTGCTGGACGCGTTGATAGATTTAACAAGAGATTGGAAAGGGCCAAACAAATCAGGGAGAAAAAATAATCTATGAACAGTTTATTTCCATTACAACCAGAAGCAAACAACAAACGCAAAACTCGCGTTTTCAAAAAAAGAACAAACCCTATCAAAGGTCAAAAATTTATTGACCACTTGGATATAAAATTATTAAACCGCTTTATTAACGATCAAGGCAAAATTTTACCTGCTCGTATTACTGGCTTATCTGCATACCAACAAAGACGCGTTAAAGCTGCAATTAAATATGCTCGCATATTAGCTTTATTACCATTTGTTGGACAAGATTTGTCATAGTTTAATAATTTTTTAACTATAAATTTTAGAGTCAACCTCGCGCATTAGCGTAAGGTTGATTTTATTTTTGGTGATTGCGCCAAGCAAAGTTTGTAAAACCTTAGTTTGAATAAATCAATCAACCTATATTTCTAAAACATCGGTCAGTATATTTTACTCAAGTATTTTTTTTCCTTCGCAAATTTAGCAAATTGATCGCCAATTTTCACAAAATACACACCTGCGGGCAAGTGCGAAATATCAATTCTAATATTCGAGGCTGTCTCATAAGTCAGATTTGCTGTTATTCCCACGAAAGCGGAAATCTATAAACAAATTTGTTAATTTGAAAATTTGATTATTTGAAAATGCAGGATCAATTAATCATAGCCCACGAATTTATTCGTGGGAAAATGGATTCCCGTTTGCACAGGAATGACAAGGAAACAATAAACCTTCCGAAAATTTCAAACCTTCGGAAGGTTCTTAAACAGATGAGGCTGTCTCGTAATTTGATTTTTTTTGAAATTATTAAATAAAAATTATATTAAAACCTTATCTTCATTATTAACCTTAGTAGAAAAATTTCCATTTACAGACCCCAAACCTTATTAGCTTATTGATCTCAAAAAATAAGGTAATAAGGTTATTATGTATGATTTGCTTCATTTTCTCTACTAAGGTTGTTAGGTTCAATAAGGTTGTCAAAGAATTATCACTAAAGTCCTTCTCAAGGATAGGAAATAGGATATAGGAAGCAGGAAAATGGCTTGATAAAATGTTATTAAGCAGGAGGGATCCATTTCTGCTTGTGCAATCAGCTTAAATTTATTTAATTAATTGATAGATAGAAATCCAAAGAATGACATTATTATTTTCAAATGGAAAGCGTTAAATTAATTTTTTTAAATCATCAATAGATAATTTTACCGATTTTAAAATATTATGCAGCGTACCCTTTCTTATTTCTTTATGGTTAGGGACTATGATAGTATGATTTTTATCTAAATTATGTAAAAAAATATGACTGCCACGTTGATGGTCGATTATATATCCAAGCCTTCGCAATGCTTTGATAATATCATTACCTGAAAAAGTATTACTCATATAGCAAGTTCCAGGCTATAAACTTTATAATTCGGTTTGGAATAAATTTGATTAAGCTTTTCAAGTCCTTCAAGGTAACATAAAATTGCTTCTTTTGCATTATTCAAAGCTTCTTCTTCCGTATCACCCTGAGTATAGCAGCCATCAAGAGCGGGTACTATTACATTAAATCCGCCTTCTTCGGCTTTTTCTAATACAACATTAAAAGTCATATCACCTCAATATTATTTAAAAATTTAAAAACGTTTCGAATAATTTTATATTGTAAAATCCCGCTTCTCATGAATCTGGAAAAAGTCTTGATGATATTTGTTATTAAGGCAGAGGAATCTGTTTCAGTGCATCAATAAGCCTTATCTCAATTGGCAAGTGATGGAAAAGCACTTCGGGGGAAGGGCTAGTTTAAATTATATGAAATTTAAGAACCTTATCTTCATTATTAACCTTAGTAGAAAAAAATTCCATTTACAGAACCCAAACCTTATAACCTTATAACCTTATTGAATTCAAAAAATATGGTAATAAGGTTAATATGTAGGATTTGCTTCATTTTCTCTACTAAGGTTGTTAGAGAAATCAGGTCTTTGACATGTAAATCGACAGAAAGTTGCACGTTATTCAACCGATGACTCGCAGTCATCGAATGAATTTTTACTTTTTATTATGTTTCAGCAAATTTTGAATTACTTAAATCCCTTAAATGAAAATCTAAATGAGCTAAATAAACTATTTAAACTTATGCTGTAAATTTGATTTTATTCTATCATATACTTCATCTAATGAGCCAATTCCATCGATATAAGCCACCAAATTTTGCGATTTATAGTAATCAACTAATGGTTTGGTTTGATTGTGATAAACATCTAATCTATGACGAACTGTTTCTTCTTTGTCGTCATCTCTTTGATAAATATCGCATATTCCTCTGTCGCAATCCTTTGGATCTGGTGGCGGATTGAATGAAATGTGGAATACTCTATTGCAAGTTCTGCATATTCGTCTTCCCGATAATCTTGATATTATTTCTTCGTCGGGCACATCTAATAGCAAAACCAAGTCGATTTTGGTATTTAGTTTTTTCAATAATTCATCGAATGCTTGTGCTTGGGGAATGGTTCGTGGAAATCCATCTAATAAAAAACCATTGGCATATTCCAGAGACTTCAATTCTTCTTTAATCATTTCGATAATTAATTCGTCAGGAACGAGTCTGCCCGAGGTCATATACTCTTTGGCTCCTACTCCCAATTTACTTTCAATCTTAACATTATGCCTCAAAATATCCCCAGTGGAGAGTTGCTTTATACTATTATCAGCACAAATTCTTTCGGCTTGAGTGCCTTTTCCAGCACCCGGAGGTCCTATAAAAACTAATTTCATATTAACACAAAATTAAAAAATGTAATTTAATAAAAAAATTCGAAAAATATTCTCAAATATCAATTTTATCAAAAAAATTTTTATATGTACCCAAAAAAGTTAGTTGCGAGGTAAAATCATTACTATCTGGCATCAGAATCCTGTCTTGTCCTAAAAAAGTTTATACTCCACCCGAATAAATTCGAGAGCTATTGTTTCCCGTTTGCAGGCGAAAAACAACCGCACATTCTCAAATTCTCACATTTTCAAATTTTCAGAATAATATACTTTTGCTTGAATGGTGATGATGGGATAGGGCAATAAGAGACAAATTAAGCAGAAAAATAATGCAATTGAATATTAATTTCTTTTAATTATGATAATAAATTAACAAAAAATAGTTATTTTTATAGTATTATAAAAAATAATTTTTAGAAATTTTGAGGGATCTATGAAAAAAACTCTAAAATTTTTAGCAATTTTTATTGCTATTTTTGGAATTTTTAGCTCCGAATTGTTCTCCCAACCTTGGGTAGAAAATTTGAACAAATCCTTGCCAAGTACTGTTTCTCCTACGACACATACTTGGAACTTTTACGATTTACAAAAGGCTGCTTATGAATACTGGGCAGACAAAGACACTACAGTTAAAGGTATTGGTTGGAAACCATTCAAGAGATGGGAATGGTTCTGGGAACAAAGAGTTTATCCAACTGGACAATTCCCAGATGCGGGAATCAACTATCGCGAAGCAAATAACTTCAAACAACTTTATGGTAATCCAAAAAACAAGAAAAACAAAGTGCAATCCACTCCAAGTTGGGTTTCATTAGGACCAGACGATTCTCCAGGTGGTTATGCTGGTTTAGGAAGAATTAATTGCGTACGAGAGAATCCAGCAAATTCAAGCAAAGTTTATATCGGTTCAGCTGGTGGAGGTTTTTGGTATTCCAATGATGGAGGTAGCTCTTGGGCAACTTCCACTGACCATTTGGGAGCGATTGGCGTTACTGACATAGTAATTCATCCCACAAATAACAACATTATCTTTATTGCTACCGGCGACGGAGATCATGGCGATAATTACAGCGTTGGTGTGATGAAATCAGTTGACGGAGGACTAACTTGGACAACAACTGGACTTTCTTTCACTCAAAATCAAACTCGCACTATAAGTAGAATGTTAATTGACCCAACAAATCCCGACATAATGTATGCGGGTGGAAACTTTGGTATATACAAAACTACTGATGGTGGTAATTCTTGGTCATTGATATTTTCATCAATAGCTGTGAAAGATATGGAATTCAAGAGTGGCAATTCCGCAATAATATTTGCAGCAGGAACAGTAATTTATCGTTCAACAAATTCAGGTACCAATTGGTCGCAATTAACAAGCGGATTACCAAGCTCGGCTCAACGCGTTGCTTTGGGTGTAACTCCTGCAAATGCAAATTATATTTATGCATTGATGAGTAATTCAGGTAGCGGCTATTTGGGTATGTACCGCTCCACTGATGGTGGCGATAATTGGACAACTCAATCAACTACTCCAAACTTACTTGGCTGGTACGAAGGCACTGGCGACGACACTGGCGGACAGGGCTGGTACGACTTATGTATGGCAGTGGATCAAACAGATGCTAATGTTATCTACACGGGGGGAGTAAATGTTTGGAAATCCACAAATGGTGGTGTAAACTGGGGAATGGTTGCTCATTGGTATGGTGGATTTGGTGCTCCTGAAGTTCACGCAGATCATCACGACTTGTGGTTTGCTCCCGGATCAAATCGTTTATATTCAGGAAATGATGGAGGAATATATAGAACAACAAATAGCGGTTCATCTTGGAGCTGGCTCGGTAGCGGTTTAACAATTACTCAATTCTACAGAGTTGGTGCTGCACAAACAGCCGAAAATTTATGGATTGCGGGCGCACAAGATAATGGAACAAAGAATTATGTTGGCACTTGGCAAGATGTAATTGGTGGTGATGGTATGGATTGTATGATTGATAATCAAACTACACAATATCAATATGGGGCACTGTATTATGGTAGAATTTTACAATCAACAGATGGCGGATATAATTTCTATGATTGGGTTCAGCCAAGTGCATTTTCAAGTGAGAATGGTGCTTGGGTTGCTCCTTATACTCAACATCCAACAAATAACTCAACTATCTATATTGGCTACAGAAACGTTTATAAAACAACAAATCGTGGATCGAGCTGGACTAAGATTTCTCCATTTACATCTTCAAGTACATTAACAGTATTATCTGTTTCGCCCGACGATGCAAGCACAATTGTTGCAAGCCACGGAAGCGATTATATGGTAACAACTGATGGTGGAGCTAATTGGAATACTTACAGCAAACCAACTGGGCAATATTTAACTTCTGCTGCTATTGTGCCAAATACACCAAATGTGATATATACTTCATATTCGGGCTATTCTGCTGGACAAAAAGTGTATGTTACAAATAATTATGGTTTATCTTGGACAAATATAAGTTACAATTTACCTAACTTGCCTGTTAACAATGTGCAATATCACAAAACTACAGGTAGAATTTATGTTGGAACTGACGTTGGAGTGTATTATTTAGATCCAGGTCAAACTCAATGGGTTTCATTTAGCGATGGCTTGCCAAATGTTGTAGTAAATGATATTGATATTCAATATGCTTATTCAAAAATGAAAGTTGCTACGTATGGTCGTGGTGTTTGGGAAACTGAAATATTTAGTGGAAATGCTCCAACTTTAACACTTCCAACAAATAATGCAATTGACCAAGAATATTTAACAACATTCACTTGGAATACAATTAACAAAGCAACTAATTACGAAATTATGGTTGCTGATAACTCAACTTTTACTAATCCAGTTTTGCATAAAACAACAATTATTGGAGGAACTTATACTTTATTGGCTGGCGAGGAATTAAACTCAAACACATTGTATTATTGGAAAGTTCGTGCTATTGACGATTATTCTTATGGTGCTTGGTCTGCAACTTGGCAATTCACAACAAAACCAAATCTCCCCGCAAAAGTAGTATTATCCTCGCCGGCAAATTTATCAACAAATCAACCAACAAGTGGAACACTCACCTGGGAAGGTCAAAGTGATATTTTGGACTATACTCTCTTGGTTGCAACAGATGCGGGCTTCAACAATTTAGTTGTAAATACAACAACTGCCAATACAAATTATGATTATTCATCATTTGATTATAATACTACTTATTATTGGAAAGTTCGCGCTCGTAAAGTTGATGGATTTGGAGAATGGTCGGATACTTGGACATTTGGAACTGGTGTGCCAGTACCAACTAAAGTAGATTTAAAATTACCAGCAAATAATTCTACAGACCTGCCTGCTTCATTAGATTTATCTTGGTATGCAGCAACTTGGGCAGATACTTATAATTTATTAGTTGCTACTGATATGTCATTTAATAATATTATTGCTGAAGTACAACTATTAGCAAATACAACTTATCATTTAAGCGGACTTAATGATAATACAACTTATTATTGGAAAGTAGTTGCTAAAAACATATCTGGATATGGCGACTGGTCGGACACTTGGAATTTCACAACTGTATTACCAGTACCAAACCAAGTAGTTTTGGTATCTCCAGCAAATAATGCAATCAATCAGATGAAAAATTTAGAATTGGATTGGAATCCAGCAGTTAATGCAGATTCTTACAAATTGCAAGTTGCAACAGATATAAATTTCACTACTTTGATTTACGACGAAACAGGTTTAGTTGCTACTGAATTTGATATTACAAATCTTAATTACAACACTCAATACTTCTGGAGAGTTCGTGGTACAAATATTTCGGGCGATGGTGCTTGGTCAAATACTTGGAACTTTACTACATATCAGGCTGTAGTTCCCGATAAGGCTACTTTATCCTTGCCATCAAATGGAGCAACTAATTTACCACTTTCAGTTACATTCACTTGGAATGCGGCTAATAATGCAACAGAATATAAATTACAAGTGGCTTATGATGCGGCGTTCAATAATTTACACAGCAATCTATCTGGAATTACTACTTTGAATAAACTTGTTACTGGTTTTGATGCAAATTCAACTTATTATTGGAGAGTTGCTGGTGTGAATGAATTTGGAACAGGAGAATGGTCGGATGCTCGCACATTTTCAACATCAAATAATTTGCCCGCAACAGTTACTTTGAATATTCCTACAAATAATACTATTTACTACGAAAATGATATATCATTATCTTGGTATCAAGGTATGAATGCCATAACTTACAATTTACAAGTTGCTACTGATTATGAATTTACAAATGTTGTTTATGATTATGACGATATTAATGCTTTAACTTATTCATTTACTGATTTAGCAACTGATGAATATTATTGGAGAGTTCGTGGCAAGAATAATCAAGGTCACGGTTATTGGTCAATTATTCGTAGATTTACAGTTGATTATGTAATTCCTGCTAAAGTGAATTTATCCTCACCAAGCAATAATGCAACTGATTTATTATTATCTCAATCATTGAAATGGCAAACAGCAACGGGAGCCGCTACTTACCAAGTGCAAGTTTCAACTGCTTCGGACTTCAGTACATTATTAATCAATGCTAATACAACTGCTACTAACTTCGGTATAAGCGGATTAGCTTCGAACACTACTTATTATTGGAGAGTTCGCGGGGTGCATCCTTCTAATGTTGGCGAATGGTCGGATACTTGGAATTTCACAACACTAAATACAACAATTACTTTGAATTTATCCAATAAATCTACTTGCAAAGGCACTTCAGTTGCACTTGGCACTCTTGATGAAGACGAAAACATCATTACAGCAACCGGTGGCTCGGGCGACTTTACTTATACTTGGTATCCTGCAATTTATTTGCAAAATGCAAACACGGGCAATCCAACTTACTTAAACCCACAAACAGCTGTGAATTTCTCTGTGACTGTTAAAGACAATCAAACTGGAGTTTCGGCTACGGGTTGGTTGCAAATTAGTGTAATCAATGGACCAACTGTATCGATGTATTCGTTCAAAGTAATCCGAAAGAATTCATCTTACAATTTAAATAATGCTATTATTTCAATTAGTGGCGGACAATCGCCTTATACAAAAGTTTGGAAAGATGCTTTTGGGAATGTTTTAAGCAATACAGTTGTTTCTCCAAATCCAGGGACACATTCATATTACTTAACTGTATCTGATGCAAATGGATGCGCCTCTGTAACAAAGAAATTTACTTTGGTTGTAACTTCTCGCAAGGAAGGTATTGACGAAAACAATATTACAGTTGGCGAAAATGGCAATTTAGCACTTGTGGCTTATCCAAACCCAACAGATAAAGAATTCTTTGTTTATCCAATTGCGACAGATAATAATAACTTAACTTTGGAATTGAATAATAGCGAAGGTAAAACTCTTATGACAACAATGTTGCAATCATTAGACGAAACTATTCGCATTGATATGACTCAATATCCAGCCGGAGTGTATTTTGTTAAGTTGATAAATGGTTCAGATTATGTAATTTACAAATTCATAAAAATGTAATTGCTAATAGCAAATCAGCAAAAAACTAAAATATGCCACACTCCGTAAAAAGTGTGGCATATTTTTTTGACTATCAAAATCTGTATATTGGAAATATAGGAAAAAGTGACTTTAACCTTGCAATAGATGTATTCTGGTCATACAAGTACTTCCGACCTATCTTAAAATTCTACAAATAGTAGAGGCTGTCTCATAATTTAAAAAATGTTCAAAATTGTCATTCCAGTGCAAACGGGAATGACAATGAAACAATAAACCTTCCGAAGGTTTGAAACCTTCGGAAGGTTCTGAAAAAGATGAGGCTGTCTCATAATTTTAAAAATGTTCAAAATTGTCATTCCAGTGCAAACGGGAATGACAATGAAACAATAAACCTTCCGAAGGTTTGAAACCTTCGGAAGGTTCTGAAAAAGATGAGACTGTCTCATAAGTCCAAAATATTTCAAAATTGTCATTCCAGTGCAAACGGGAATCCATTGCCAGAGCGGGTTTATGGATTCCCACTTTCGTGGGAATGACAGCAAATCTGACTTATGAGACATCTTTGATGAAATCTATCTATGATACAGCCATCTGCAACCCAAATGATCTTTGCTTTTTTTAGTAGAAATTTTGCAATTACAAGTTTTTATGTTAATTTTGTATTTTATATTTTGGTGTCGTAGCCAAGTGGTCAGGCATCGGTCTGCAAAACCGCGAACGCCGGTTCGAATCCGGCCGACACCTCAAAAATAAGGAGCAATCATGGATTTGAATTATTTAAGAAGATTAGTAAAAGTGTTTGATGATAGCACTTTGGATTCTTTGGTTATCGAAGAAGAAGGCGTTAAAATCAAATTCAATAGATCCAAAACAACTTTTGCTGACTCCCATTCCACAATTCAACATTACGTAACTCCTGCTCCTCAGGTCTTGCCTGCTCCTACTGTGGAAATACCTGTTTTTGAAGCTCCAAAAGTGCAAGTTTCCGCTCCAGCACCAGTTGCTGAAGCAACGGATTTACACACAATTACTTCGCCCATTGTTGGTACTTTTTATCGTTCACCCTCGCCAGAAGCAGACCCTTTTGTTGAGGTTGGTTCGCATATATCAAATGGTAAAGTACTCTGCATTGTGGAAGCAATGAAGTTGATGAATCAAATTGAAGCAGAAGTTTCGGGCACTATCGAGAAAATATTAGTAGAAAACGGGAAACCGGTAGAATACGGACAACCTTTGTTTTTAGTTAAATTAGATTAAATCCGGACAAATATGTTTCGCAAAATATTAATTGCAAATCGCGGAGAAATTGCTCTAAGAATTATTCGTGCTGCTAAGGAGTTGGGCATCAAAACAGTTGCTGTATTTTCCGAAGCCGACAAGCATTCGCTTCACGTTCGATTTGCAGACGAAGCAGTTTGCATTGGTCCAAATTCTTCCAAAGACAGCTATTTAAATATCCGTTCATTACTTTCTGCTGCAAATATTACCAATGCCGATGCAATTCATCCTGGTTACGGATTCTTAGCTGAAAACAGTTATTTTGCACAAATTTGCTCCGACCACAATATTACTTTTATCGGTCCAAGCCCCGAAGCTATCGACAGAATGGGCGACAAAGCTGTTGCTAAAGCTACAATGAAAGCAGCTGGAGTTCCCGTTGTTCCCGGTAGCGAGGGAGTTGTAAAAACTATCGAAGAAGCCCGTGATGTTGCCAAGAAAACTGAATATCCAATTATGCTTAAAGCAGTTGCAGGTGGCGGTGGCAAAGGAATGCGCCTTATTCAAAATGAAGATGAATTAAATAAAAATTTCGAAGTTATCCAAAACGAAGCTATGTCTTTTTTTGGAAATGGCGATTTATACATAGAAAAATTAATTGGCGATGCCAAGCATATCGAAATACAGATTTTTGGCGATAGATTTGGTAATCACATTCACTTGAACGAAAGAGAATGTTCTTTACAACGCAGACATCAGAAATTGATTGAGGAAACTCCATCAGTTGCTGTTAGTCAAAAATTACGCGAGAAAATGGGTAAAATTTCTGCTGCTGGTGCCAAAGCTGTTAATTATGTTGGACCTGGAACTATTGAATATTTGCTTGATAAAAGTGGCAATTTCTATTTTATGGAAATGAACACACGAATTCAAGTGGAGCATCCAATCACCGAAGAAGCACTTAAAATTGATTTGGTGAAAGAACAAATTCGAGTTTTTGCGGGTGAAAAATTATCTTTATCCGAACATACACCAATGTTCCACTCGATTGAATGTAGAATAAATGCCGAAGATCCTTTTAATGATTTCCGCCCATCTCCTGGCAAAATAGAAGGACTACATTGTCCTGGTGGTCAGGGTATAAGAATTGATACACATATTTATCAAAATTATGTTGTGCCACCTTATTATGATTCGTTGCTTGCAAAATTAATTACTTATGGCAGAACTCGTCAAGATGCAATTGATAAAATGAAATTAGCTTTAGATGAATTTGTGATTGAAGGCGTGAAAACTACAATCCCATTCCATCAAGCAATGATGAACAATCCAGATTTTGTTCAAGGTAAAATTGATACAAAATATTTAGAAAAGCACAATTGGTTAGATTATAGAGTTGAAAGTTGAAAGTATAAAGTTGAAAGTTGAAAGTAAAATGTTTTAATAAAATAAAAAATGGAGTTATTATGAACGTTCCTGCAAATCTTAAGTACACAAATGACCACGAATGGATTAAAGTTGATGGCAACATTGGCTACATTGGTATTACTGATCATGCTCAATCCGAATTAGGCGACATCGTTTTTGTTGATGTTGCAAGCGATTTAGCTGAAGTGAAAATGGATGTATCATTAGGTACATTGGAAGCAGTTAAGACTGTGGCTGATATTTTATCACCAGTTACTGGTAAAGTATTGGAAATCAATGGTGCATTAGCTGGTGCTCCCGAAAAAATCAACAATGATCCTTATGGCGAAGGTTGGATAGTTAAAGTAGAAATTACTAATCCAGCAGAATTAGACAGATTGATGGATGCCGATGCTTACACTGCATATTTAGGCTAAAATCAACAAGATTTTGAATTAAATAGAACTAATTCAGATGCGAAAAAAAGCAGTTCATAGATTGGACTGCTTTTTTTATTTCTTTCCCCACTTCATTCCACCTTCTCTGATGCTAATTCAGTTGTGACAGAATAGAAAAAAGAACTATTCATTCTTTCTTAATATTTTGCGTAAAAATTAGAAAATTTAGAATTATTTCTTAAATTGCAACTATGAAAATGTTATTTCGTGTTTATTTAAGACAATTGTAACTAATATTTACACATTGTAATAATTTTAAATAGGTTTGTATAATTCAAAAGTAAAATTCACTATGCTAACAAAGGAAAATATTTATCATTCGATTGATTCGCTTCCAGACAATCTTACTCTTGAACAAGTAATAGAGGAGATGATTTTATTGGACAAAATTGATCAAGGCATTATTGATATGAATAATGGCTCTGTTTTCTCTACTGAACAAATAAAAGAGAAATTAGATAAATGGTTAAAGTAGTTTGGACTAAACGAGCATTAAGCGATTTAGAAGATATTGGAGAATATATTTCTAAAGGTTCATTAAAATATGCCCAAATTACTCTTGAGAAATTGATTGACACAGAATCGATAATTGAAATAGACCCGAAACAATAGTCATCTAATTACTGCCATCAGCTGATTCCCGC
>DYLM01000132.1 GCA_020722095.1 Chloroherpeton thalassium | reverse complement strand
CTGATGGCTGTACAAGTGGTCATATTCTTTCCGGAGGAATGCAACTTGCTGTAAGTAGTTTTGTTTTTGCGATCTTTGTATTTGCAGGTTTGTTGATAACCGGAAGATTATTTTATGGGAAACAAACAACGAAACGCTAACAAAGTTTATATGCCATAAGGGTTTCAGTTGGTATTCAAGCGTTGTAGCTCGCTCAAACTTTCGTATCGGTGGATAGGAAACTACTCCGCAATCCCTTACGGCACATACACTCGACCGTTAGTGGTATTTTTATAAATACCTAACCAACCTACAGCAACACTAAAAATGGAAAGATTAAAATATGAGTATTGCATTAAGAAACCATTTTGAAAAAATCATACCGTTAACTGACCAAGAATTTGAATACATTTTTTCTCACTTTACAATTAAGAAACTCAAAAAATATCAATTCCTTATACAAGGAGGCGACAATGTAACTAACGACTATTTTGTAGTCAAAGGACTTTTAAAAGCCTACCACGTTGATAAAGAAGGAAAGGAATATATTATGCAATTTGCAATGGAAGATTGGTGGGTTACAGATTACCAGGCCTATTTTTCTCAGACAAAAGCCACATTGAATGTTGACTGCATTGAAGAAGTTGAAGTTCTTGGTTTATCGCTTCAAAACAGAGATAAAATTTGTGCAGAATTACCCAAAATAGAACATTTTTTTAGACTAAAATGTAATATGGGCTATGTAGCATTACAGCGCAGAATTTTATCATTTCTGAAAAGTAATGCCAAAGAGCGTTACGAACAATTAATGTTACAATATCCAAATTTATTTCAAAGAGTTCCCAAAACTTTGATAGCATCTTATCTTGGCGTTTCCAGAGAGACGTTAAGTCGAATTACTTTGTAATGATATACCTCACAAAAAACTTGTGACTTTGTTCCTGTGTCAGCTGTTGCATTGTTGCTATTTTTTCGTTGTAATAATTAAACAATTGTAGTAGAAATGAAAAGAGTATTTCTAACATTCATCACAGGAATAATGGTAATTTCAGGTTGCACCATTATTTCTTCAAGTCAACCAACTGTACAAACTAAAAACGGAGGTATCATGAAAAAGGTATTATTTGTGGTTACAAGCCATGACAAATTAGGCAACACAGGACAGCCAACAGGTTATTATTTAGAAGAAGTTGCACATACTTGGGATGTGTTACAAAATGCAGGTTACGAAATAGATTTTGTAAGCCCTAAAGGTGGCAAATCACCTGTAGACGGTTTCAATTTAGAAGACCCAATCAACAAGAAATTTTGGAACAACACAAAGTATCGTACAAAAATTGAAAACACGATGAAACCAAGCGAAGTAAAAACTGAGGAATACTCTGCCATATTTTATGCGGGTGGACACGGCACAATGTGGGACTTTGCCAACAACGTAGAACTTGCAAACATTGCAACTAAAATTTACGAAAACAATGGTGTAGTAAGTGCAGTTTGCCACGGACCAGCGGGACTTGCAAACATCAAATTAAGCAACGGCAAATATTTGGTAGATGGCAAAAAAATTAATGCTTTTACCAATGAAGAAGAAATTGCAGTAAAGTTGGAAAACGTAGTTCCATTTATGTTAGAGACCACACTTATTGAACGTGGTGCAAAATTTGAAGAATCAAAGCCTTGGCAAGAGCACGTTACGGTTGACCAAAGAGTTATAACAGGACAAAATCCACAATCTGCAAAAGGCGTTGGTGAAGCAATATTAGCAGAATTAAAAAAACTGAAATAAATAATATCAGTTAAGCAATTTAAAGATTAAGTAAGGTCGCTTTATTATGACCTTACTTTTTGTGCTTTTACAAATTGAAAATGTTGAACAAAAAAAGGGTGCTACATTACAAAAGGTATTATCAAAAGCATGGTTGACGAAAGTAACGGGAGAGTTGTACTACTATCAGCTTTTGTGTATATATTCGGTTGACGGTGTCAAATGCCGTACCTTAGCAAATAACCAAACAGTTATACTCCATTATAAAAGACCGATAATGAGCAAATTTTTTAATTTTGAAATTGAAATCCCCAATGAAGAAATAGACTTCTTTCTTGACAATGTGAAAACTGAAAAATTCAAGAAAGGAGAATTTTTCAATCTAGCAGATAAAGTTTGTAAAAAAATCGGAATAGTCAAATCCGGATTATTAAAATCATTTGTTATTGACGAAAAAGGAAATGAAAAAATAATTGAGTTTTATTCTGAAAATTCATTTGTTTCTGCCTTTACAAGTTTTATTACACAAGAAATAACTGATTGGAATATCCAAACAATTGAAAACTCTGAAATTCTTATAATATCAAAGGAATTCCTAAATAAACTTTACAATAGAAATTCTTGTTGGATAATGTTCGGATTAAAAATATTTGAGATATAAACTCTGAAAAAATGTGGTCGAGAAAAATCCTTATTGATAAATAACGCAATTGAAAGATATTTGCTTTTTCGAAAACAATATGAAAGCATAGAAAGCAGATTAACATTAAACCAAATTACATTGTATTTGGGAATACAGCCTGAATCACTTAGCAGAATAAGAAAAGATTTAATGACTTAACCTACATCAAGGATATTTAGAAATCAAATACAGAACTTTGCATAAAATATTATATCAAAAAATTATGGACAGTTTAATGACAACAATCAATGGTTCTGAGAACCTGGCAAATGTTGAAAATGATAAATTAAAAATCTTAATTAGTTTTTACAAAGCCTTCAATCAGAGAGATTTAAAATTAATGCAAAGTGTATGGTTAAATACGGATGAAGCCTCAATGAATAATCCTGTTGGTGGAATAATGCGAGGTTGGAAGGACATTGAAAGTGTATACGACAAGATATTCAATGGAAAAGCAAAAGTTTATGTTGAATTTTATGAATTTACATTCCATTCAAGAGATAATATGTTCTTTGTAACTGGAAGAGAGCGGGGATTTTTTGAAAAGGGAGATGTCAAAATTGATTTGGCAATAAGGACTTCGCGAGTTTTTGTCAAAGTAAATGGAGACTGGAAACATAATCACCATCACGGGTCAATTGATAATCCAGATTTACTTAAAAAATATCAAGATGCTATATTGAATAAATAACGAAACGCACAACAAAGGCTATATGCAATAAGGGTTATAGAATGTATTTGAACATCATAGCCCGCTCAAACTTATATTTAGTCAGCCAGAAAATACCCGCAATCCCTTACTGCATACAGCCTCAATCGTTAGTCACAAGTAAAAAAATAAACTAAAACGACAAATGAATAACAAAAAACATTATCTTTTTTCGTATGGAACTTTACAATTAGAAAAAGTTCAGATCGAAAACTATGGTCGAATATTAAAAGGTCAAAAAGAGACATTATTTGGTTACAAACTTGATAAACTAAAAATTACTGACATCGAAGTTTTAAAAAAAAGCGGTAAAGAATTTCATCCAATAGCTGTAAAAACAGGGAGCCCAAATGATGTAATAGAAGGAACTATTTTTGAAATCACTGAAGAAGAATTACTATCAACAGATAAATATGAAGTAAGTGATTACAAACGA
>DYLM01000030.1 GCA_020722095.1 Chloroherpeton thalassium | reverse complement strand
AACCTGCACCAAATTCTATAATCACATATAAAAGATTTATTGCAATTCCGATTATAAAAGCACGATTTATATGTGTTAATTTTGGTGCGTGTGAATGATTGTGTTCCATATTTTTTTTATTTTAATTTCAAAATCTGAAAATGTGTTAATAGGATTGTCTTATTTTCAAATTTTCAAATTATTTTATTTTCATATTACTACACCCAAAATTAGCTTAATAGCAATTGCCAACAAAACTATGGCATACACCATTTTCACCCATTTTGGTTTTGCTTTGTTCGACATATAACTTGCACCGAGTTGCGAACCGATAATTACGGCAATGATAACCGGAATAGTTATTTTCCAATCAATTTCACCACCGGCAATGTGTCCGAAATAACCAGAAAACGATGAAACTGTAACTACAAAAGCTGTGGTTGCAGCAGCTTCTTTGGTTCTGTATCCCATCCACATCAGGAATGGTGCAATAATAAAACCACCACCCAGACCAAGTAAACCGCCCATAAATCCGGCAAATGAACCTATTCCTGTACCATAAATTGAACGTTTTTTTAGCGACATAATAGTTTCGGGTTCTGGTTTTTTGGCTGTCCAAACCATACGAGCTGCGGCAACTACAACAACAGCGGCAAACAATATCATCAAAGTATTTGTTGGGAAATATTTGGCTGAAAATGCACCTATTGGTGACAAAATCAAAGCCGCCACAGCCATTGCAGCACCGCCCTTCCAATCAACCAATTTTTTGCGAGCAAAAGGAATTAATGCCAAAAGTGTGTTTAAACCGTTGAGCAACAAACCTAACGGAATTACGACTTCTTTTACATTGAAACCTGCCCAAGTAAGCACTGGAACGTAAACCATTCCGCCACCCAATCCGAGCATCGCAAAAAGAAATGATGCCACGAAAATTATTAAAGCTACTATTGCGTAAAGCATAATTTGTCAATTTATAATTTAATATTTCATAAAATACTTAAATGAATTAAAAAAATATTTTGTCTTAAAATAATCTCTGAATGTAAAAAAGATAAATATAATACAGACCAACAAGAATTGTTGCAAAAGATAATCAGAAATTTTTGTTAATTTTTTTCATAATTTAACCTTAAAATTTTTGTTCATTTTCATTGTTTTCTAAATCGCAAGATTCTATAACCGTAAATACAGACTTTTGTAAAAATTTGTTAAACAAAGATGTTAGCATCTCCCATTTTTCTTCGTTAAGACAATATTTAATATGAGGAGCTTCAATACTTCCTTTAATCAAGCCTGCCAATTTCAGCTCTTTTAAGTGTAGCGATAAGCCAGATCTTCCAATTGGGAGTTCGTCAATTAAATCGCCACTATAAAAGCAAGTGTGTGAATGTAAAAGTTTTTGCAACAAAAATACTCTTACAGGATGGCTCAAAGCTTTAGCAAAAGCAGCAATTTGTATTTGTTCGTCCGTATAATTAGTTGCTTTAGCCATTAATTTCCTTTACCAAAATGTTTTTAATATCAGATTTTGAAGGTACTCTGCCGCTAAATAAAACTTTTTCGTTAAGAACAAGTGCAGGTGTTCGCATAATTCCATAAGCCATAATTGATGGTAAATCTTCAACTTTTTGTACTTCGATGTCTAAATTATTTTCTTGCACTGCTTGTAAAGTAGCTTTTTCTAAGGCTCTACAATTGGAACAACCTGTTCCTAAAATTTTGGCGATATTATTCATTTTTTACCTTTGTGTTTCTGTATTTCAGTATTTCACAAAAATATGAAATATAATTTAAATAGCATCAAAAGTGAAAAAAAATTATCTATTCCAGTTGGATTCCAGAGGATTGCCTGCAACAACTCCAATGATAGCATCGTATCCACCATTTTCCATATTGCGATAATATGCAAATGCTATCAATGTATGATTGGAATATACGGTGTTGCCTTCGTATAAATCAAAAGAGATATTCTCAAATTTATCAGTGTCAATATTCAACTTGCCAGTGCCATATAAATAATTATGTCGGGCACGGCGCACCCATTGTTGCAGTCTATATGTACGGCTGTCGGCGTCCCAATGCATCAGCCAGTCAGAATTTGGATTCCAATTATTGAACGAACCCGAAACAAAAACATCTTCTTTGCTTTTTATTCCGGCAGGATCGAGCACAAATTCAAGATAAACATATTCATCATCATAAGGGGAGATGTATTTCGTAATCATCGCTCCGTCATTATCGTAATCAAGATAATTCCCATTCCGAATAAAATCGGAAAATGGCATCTGCACAAGATAATCTCCTTTTGGAAATTGAGCAGAATTGCTCATATCCAACACTCGATACACATTTTCGGCAGGAATTTCATAAATCAAAAATCGTTTTTCGGAATTAGAAAATCCAGTAATCATAGTAGGAAATTCGTATTTGTGAATATTCTGATAATTGTTATCTCGCAATTCGTTGATAACATAAGGTTCTGACCATCGATGATTGCGATAAATTACCATATTGTTCAAATTTGCATTGAAAATTCGGGCTTCGGTCTGCAAATTCACTTCAATATTGTAAGCTGAATTAGTTACTTGATAAGCAGGATTATAAAAAGTTGAATTAAAATACATTTGCATTTCCGAAACAGATTCCACTACGAAAAATCTATTTTCTACTATTGGCTGACCATCGCCATAATATTCAAATATCTTAATTTTATAATTGCCCGAAAATTTAAATTTTACTTGTGCATTTGGAAACTCCAATTTTCCACGATGCGAATAATTGCTGGTGCTTGAAGCGGAACTTTCCCAGACAAAATCACTTGTTCGCATAAAACCAGAATTGTTTATGAAGTTATTAGCATCTTCATTCCAATTAATATCGCAATGAACGAATTCCGCATAAACACTTGGAGGAACATCAGAATAAATGTCGAGTTCAAAAGTAAGATATTTAAATCCGATATTTGCTTGCACTTGATTAGGCACACCTTCCATTAATAAAATTGGAGGTGCTTCCTCATTATCGAGACCATAAATTCTGCTGAATAATATTTGAGTGGGAAGTTCTTCTTCGTCTGCGGCAAGAAAATTTGGACAACAAAAAATGATAATTACAAAAGTAAAAAGGAGAAAAGTAATTTTGTTTGTTTTAGAAGCCATAACCAAATGTCACTCCATAAACCAAATATGTTTTGCCAGAAATTATATCAACAGCAATATTTGGAACAATTGAGAAGTGGTCAAAATGCAATTTATATCCAGCCCCAAATCTTAAAAAGAACTTTATTTTCGAATCTTTGAAATTTTCTTCTTCATCGTGAGAAGTGGAATCTAAATGTGCTTCCTCGTGTCCTGAAGAAAATAATACCGATGGTGCTAAATAAGTTTTTACGCCAAAAAATTCAATTCCAACAGGAAGACCAGTTAAAAATTCGGGATGTTCACCTATAATATACTCGCCGTATAAGCCCATAAATACGTGGGGCTCGGTGCTAATAACTCTTTCGTATTCCACACCAATTGTTGGTTTTGTCCAGCTACCCGCACCAGTAAATGAAGTTGCTCCTATGAACAAGCCAATGTCATTGTAGGATTCGGAATGTGCGTGTTCTTCCTCTTCCTCAACATTTTCAGTTAAATCATTTTCTTCGTAAAGCTCTTCTTCTTGGCTGTATAAATTTGCACCAAAAATCGCAAATAGAATTATAAAAAAATAATATTTCATTGTCTTATCCTTCAAATAAACAAAATTAGAAAAAAATGAAAAAACTAACTGAAAAATACGAAAATTTATCTTTTGATATTTATTCCAATGACGAAAATAAACCAAAACCAATTTTAATTTTTTTCCATGGATATAAATCATTCCGAAATTGGGGCTTTATTCCATATATTTGTGAAAAAGTTTCCGAATCAAATGCGATTGTAATTAACTTAGATTTTTCGTTGAATGGAATATTATCTGAGCATCCCTTGAGAATTGATGTGGATAGTTTTGCAAAAAACACTGTTTCGCAAGAGATTCAAGACGGGCAATTTCTAATAAACTTATTGCAAGATAATAATTGTCAATCGCACGAAATGCAAGAAATATTAAAGAATTGGAATGGTAAAATCATATTGTCGGGACATTCACGTGGTGCTGGAATTGCACTAATTCTTGCAAATCAGAATAAATTAGTTGAGAAAGTTGCTTTAATCGCTCCTATTGCAAATTTCAATCGTTATCGGGATAGATTTATTAAAGAATGGATTCAAGCAGGTAAAATTGAATTTTATGATTCCCAAAGTCAGCAAACACTAAGAATGGACGCTTCTTATGTTCAAGATATTGTGGCAAATCCCACAAATTATAATTTAAAGTCTGCTGCTTTTTCGTTAGGAAAAGACTTGTTAATCTTACAGGGTGAAAATGATTACACAGTTAAGCAAGAAGAAGCATATCAAATTTATAAATCTTTCAAAGAAAATACTGAAAATTCACAATTTGCTTGTAATTTTGTATTAATCGAAAAAGCAAATCACTTGTTAAATTGTTCTCATCCATTTGAAAGTTCAAATAAATACATAGAACAAGCAATAAGCGAGATTATTCAATTTTTAGGAAAATGAGAAGAGTTACATTCTTTTTGGTTTTGGTAGTAATACTGCAGTCCTGTCAATTAATTGTGATTGAGTCAAAGGAAGTAAAAAAGCATAAAATAATAGCAAATAGGCAATCACCTGAGGGCGTGCTTAATCTATTTTTAATGCAATTAGATAGTAATGATTTATATACAGCCACTTTCTTTAAAACAGACGAAAGCGGGCGGAAACTTCTACCCTTCGAGCAATACGAAATGTTGTATTCTACTTACAGACTTAGCCGACAAATTTCGCAATTGCCAATAACAAAGATGAAGATTGATACCATTCACGAGAACACAATGCTTATCAAAGTTGAGTTTGATTATATTAGACAAGTAGATTTCTTGACAAGCAAAATTGATAGTATCTGGTACATTGCTGAATTAGAAAGCAAGAAGATAAATTTATATTAAATCAATCAAGTATTAAATCAATCAAAAGAAACTTGTTCGGTAATATCGAACAATTCTTTGCCTAATGCTTCTAATAAAATATCTAATTCTTGCATTGAATCTTTTCTCAAAACACCTTCGGCTCTTTTAATCTCAATAATTCCCATAGAATTAAACTCATTAATAACAAGGGTTAATTTAGCACTATCGCCTAACTGCTCAAAAGATCCCGTAAGAAAAGTTTGAACTTCAAATTTTCTTAAAGCATATAATTCCATTTGATTAGGAGCTTTGTAATTTTCTGGTGCGTATAATTTAAATGTAGCATATATAGAATCGCGAGTTTCCACATCAAATGGTTGAAATTTCTGGCTTTTAGAAGCAGATTCAAATAATTTTTCAATTATATAAAATGAATTTATTACTTCATTGTCAAAAATTTTCCAATTTGGCGAACTTGGTCGTTTTATAAACTCAATACCAGAAATAACCAATGTTTTGGCTGGATAAATCGGATTTCTTAAATGCGAATACATACTTGAATCTTTAACAGATGCTGCAAACGCCCTCAAAATTGCAGTTAGTATTGAAGGATCGTAGAGGAATTCCTTTTTTACTGTGTCGATATAATTAAGATAAGAATAACCTTCGCCATGGCTTTGCTTCTGGAAGTCCTTGTCGGAAAGTAAAGTGGCATCGCACCTAAGCATATTTTTAAAGCGATTAAAATTAAGATAAATCAGAAAATCAGTTTTGAAATATTCAGCTAAACTTTTAATATTAACTTGTTTGCCTTCTTTTTTCCATCTATTGCTAATAGTATCGATGTCTTTTTGTGGAATAATATCAAAGTAATTGGACATTAACATCGCAAAAGCAAATGCTGCTTCAATTTTTGAAGGATTTAAATCTTCTAAACCATTCCCAACATTAATCCCAGCAACAAAAATTTTCAATGGTTTTAATTGATTAGTCTTTTTGGATATTCTTTGTGCAAATAAATTTGTTGCAAATAAAATGCTGAACAAAAATAAAAGAATAGTGATTTTCCTTATCATTTTAGTCAAATTTGTTTAATGAAAATTGTAATGTTTCTTGACTGGTTCTATAACTTCCCATTGGCATTTTAGCCCTTCAGGAAAAACAGCATAATCAAATTGATTAATTTCGAAATCACCATTATCAGTATGAACTATTACTTTTCCTTCTAAAAAATAGCATTCTTCAGTAGAATCATAATACCAATCAAATTTGGATTTTTCCTTTGTCCAAACACTCCAATTTCTGATACCTTTCTCGTTGATTTCACTTTCGGATAGTTTTTTTATGATAATTTCCATAGTTTATATAATTATATTTTTTAATTAAACAAAAATAATAAAAAAAAATAATTTAAACTCAATTTGATTAAATTGATTTAAATTTTTTTGTAAAAAGAAAAACCCCTTCTGTTATGGCAAAAGGGGTAAGTTCTTAATTGAGGTGTTTTATTTGTTATTTTACGTATTCGTATTCTTTAATTTCAGAATCCTTCCAAACAGTCATACCTGCGGTTGCAGCCATCACATCATAAGCCATCGAGTTAGCACCGTAGAGCAATGATTTAGCATCGTAACCCATAACTCTTAAGATAGCTGCAATATTAGCACTAGTAGTACCAGTGTGGCAATAAACAACGATAGTTTTGTTAGTTGGAAGTGCTTTTAAGAAAGTAGCCATTTTAAAATCTGCTTTTGGAGTGTATTGATAAGCTCCTGGAATATGACCAACAGTTGTAAATTGAGCTTCAGTAAAGTAATTAATAATAAAATAGTTGGATAAGTTATCAAATACTGTTTTAGCAGTAATAGTAGCTGGTGAGAAACCCTCAGCCATAACAGTAGCAATTCTTGCTTCTAAAATTTCTTTTCCATCTTTTTTTCCTGTTGTCAATGTAGGCATTGCACCAAGTGCTGGTTTAGCTGGAGGAGCATCTTTCACAAATTGAGTAGCATAAGAATTGCTAATATTTGTCTTCCATTTTGAAGCAAAGTCTGAGTGCCATGAGCACATACCGAATTTTAATGCAAAAACTTTATTGTAGCCAAGCAATCTCAATTGGGCAGTAACCCAACTTGCAGTTTGTCCAGTATAACATACCACTGCAACTTTTTCGTAATTAGTTAAATCGAGTGTTTTAATGTGGGCTAATACATCAGCAGCAGCAACATTATGAGCACCATTAATGTGACCTAAAGCGAAATCAGCAGCAGCACGAATATCAATGATATATGCTTTGCCACCTTGATTTAAAGTAAATAAATCTGTTGCGGTAATAACTGCTGGGCAGTAAGTGTTTAAGTAATCGCCGTTAGCTTCGATATAAGTCGCAAGGACTTCAGCTTCGTTGATTGACGGGTTGTTTGTATCGTCCTCTGAACAAGAAACGATGAAAATCAAAGCAAAAAATATGCTAAGAATTGAGAAGTACTTTTTTAACATTTTAAACTCCATTATTTAATTAATCAAAAAATTATTTTAACCAACTTTCTGGTAATGAATTATCTACAGTATATTTTTTAGTGGAATTAATTTCCCAATCTTGTTTTAAATCACTTTCAAATAAAAACCATTTTGCATTTACTAAAGAATCGCCTTCTTTGCGAATATGGCAACTTGAATAGCACATTTGACCTTGTGCTACTTTAGTTCTATCTGTCCATCTCAAAATATTATGAGGGGTTGTAAAGTTAAATATAGGCAATGCAGCAAAATTGCTCATTTCTGGCACACCATATTCTTTAAAGTTGTCCGGTGCACCTAAAGTACGACGTAAAGTGACAAACTTATAACCTTTTTTAACATCAGGAATAGTATTCAAACCAATTTTAAAATCCATATACGATGGAATTCTTGCACCAGCACCGTGCACGTGGCAACTACCGCAATTATTATAAACTTGCGAGTGACAAACTTGACAATTAAATGAATCATAATGTACGGAGTGGTATTGATTTTTGGTTTTAATATCAGGATGGCAATTTTCACATTTTGGTAATTTTGTATAAGCATATCTTTGCTCTACTGGGACACCATCACCGTGCATTTCTGCACCTGAGTGGCAAGACAAACATTTCATTCCTTTAGTTTGGTGTACATCTGGTTTTGTGCCTGTACCAACACCTAAGAAAGCATGACCTCCTCTTGAAGTATGGCAAGTAACGCAAGTTGATAACATATCGGGTGTTTTTGTAAATTTATGACCATTTGCTAATCCACCGCCACCAGCTGGTGGACGATTGATATGACATTCACCGCAACTTGCATGGCAAGTAGCACAATTCTTTGTATAACCTTCAATTTGGTGAGCTGGTAATTTACTAAAATCTGTTGAGTGTTCATAACCACTTCTGATGGCAACTTTTCTCTTCTGACCAGTTCCATTATGAATACTTGTAGGGAAATTATCAACTATTTCTTTATGGCATGAACCGCATTTTTTAGAATATTCTACTGATGGGTGAGGAATGAAATCACCCGAGTGAGCTTTATTTTTATCGTCAGTTCCATCTACCCCATTATGGCAATTTACACAACCTATTGCATAATGTGATGATTGTTTAAAGTCAGCATAACCAGCTCCGCCCATAAATACACGGTCATAAGGTTCATAGTGTGGTGCATCTCCACCACAGCCACCTGCTGGTGCTGTTGTATCAGGCGAATACACTTTTTGAAGATGAGCATAATTTGTGTGGCAACCTTCGCAAGAAGCAACACTCATTTCATCTGGAGGGTTTGTGTTTTCGTCATCTTTTTCGCAAGCCATAAAAAATATGGGCAACAATAAGATTAGTAAATAGTTTTTAATTTTCATTTTAAACCTTCAATAACTATTATTAAAAAATATTAATTTCAAAATATTTTAATTGATAAATTATCTTTATGCTAAATTAACAAAAAAAATAATATTATCAAAATATTTTTGTAAAAAAAAATATAATAATGAGTAATAATTAATAATTTAGGTTGTTCTAAATGAATATTGATGAACAAAAGTTCATAAATAATAGCTTTTATTAATTTTATTTTAAGAATAAAAAAAAAGAGGCTAATAAAGCCTCTTTTAATTTGATTTAAAATCTATTGATAAATTCTAACAGCCACCAAGTACGCGTTTAGGTTTGTCGCTCTTTGTTGCTTCAGTTGGCTTAAATTTCTGTAGAAATGCCGGCAGAATTGCTTTGGCATTCAACCGAAACATATCTTTATTCTTTTCTGCAAGAGTTGTTGCATTTGGATTAGGTTGATATTCAAGAATGTCTTTCCTGAAAGCATTCATACCGCCCCGTAATATTTTGATTCTCTTGTAGCCAAGTTCTGTTGCAATTATTGCCATTTTTTTCTCGGTTAATTCATCATTTGCGATAAATATATTGTTTCTGTGTAATACTGTTAATAATTTGTTTGGCTCTTTCGCAAACAAATCATCTATTGTCATTGGAGTTGATTTAGGTAATGGAAGTTCCTTTCTATCTTTTTCGGAACGGAAATCAAAAATGTGGAATTTGTCGCACTCCATAATTTTCATTAGGCATAAGGTGAATTCATCTGGACACATCATTTGATCTGAATTATTTTTATCAGTACACTTTCCATTTCCCCAATGATTCATCACATAATTATCGTCTGAAACTAAATTTAGTAAATCTGCTTTTCTATCAGTAAACATAAATGATGATAATGCGAGAATTACCCCAACAACTAAAACTGATGCGAAATATGGGGTGGTTTTTATTGCAGGTTGGTTAATCTTGTTTACTTTGTTTTCAATTGTATTAGTTAAGTAGAAAGCCAAAAGAGCAAAAATTACAACAATAAAAGCAAACAAAGTTTGAGAAATATGCAATGTTTCGAATAATTGAGGATTGCCGAGATTCGCTGATTTGTATAAGCCTTCGAACATTGGATAGCCTTCGGCAAAAATAAGCACGCCAATAAATGCACCGCCGATAAATACCATTGCATCTATTTTGCCGATTGCTGCCGCACAAACGCTTGTCCCAGGACAAAAGCCTCCAATAACAAAGCCCAGTCCCATTATCAAACCCCCTACGATTGCTGACCAAAGAAATGTTGGATTGATGAAAACAAGGCTCATATCAATTAATCCATAATGATCAAATGCAATAACTCCAACCATTGCTACAACGCCAGCAGTAAAGAATACACGCAAAACTGTAAAGTCGTAACCATAAAATAATCCAACGAGCTTTTTGGATGTTGAAAATCCAGCTTGTTCCAAAATTGCACCGAATAATACCCCGATTACTAATGCAACAATATAATTTAAATTTCCACTAATTATATCTGGCACTAATGGTCCCATAATTCTATCTCCTTATATCCAAAACTTTCTGAAAAAATATGCAAATATGTATGCTCCCGCAAAGATTGCAAACATTGTTAAAAAACCACCTGTCGACATTACTGCCATCCCACTTAAAGCCGCACCACTTGTGCAGCCTCGTCCTAATTGCGAGCCTATGCCCCACAAAATTCCTCCGATAATTGCTCCAATTACTCGCATTTTAGTGGTAGAGCGTGGTCCCATTTCAAATTTGAATTTTAACCTATTTGCCATCAAGCCTGATAAGAATGCACCAATCACAACGCCAATTACTTCGAAAACAAGCCAATTCATTAATGGGCTTCCTGTATGCTCATTAGAGTATTCTTGATAAAATTGCGTGGCTTCGGTATGAGCTGGTGCTACTGATTCAACGGTAGCAATTGCGAAGCTTTTGATAGCTCCACTTGCTCCAAGTCCGCGACCAGTGATATAAATAGTTGCAAGTAGTAATAAACCAAGTAATACTCCTGCAAGGTAAGGATTCATATATTTAGTTTCTTCCATTTTTTCACCTTAATTATTTATTGGTTGATTAGTTGCTAATTCAGTATTTTCTTCAGTATTATTTTTGTTCTCATCGTCATCTTCCAATTCTTCGTAGCCAGTTAGCATAGCATTGATATTAGATAAAATTGTTTCGCCAGTAGTTGTTAAATAAATATGTCCTATAACAAATGCTATCAATGCAATTGCACCAGCAGTGTGAATAATAGCAACCCATTTCAAAGTAGTAATATTGATTGCATCAACTCCAAATTTTGATGGATAGCGATAAAACATATAAAGCAATCCCGAAGTAACAACTACTGGTATTACTAAGATTTTCAAACCCAGATAAGCTAATTTTTGCAATGGGTTTAATTTGCTTAAAACAGTTTTCTTGGTTGGGTGAGGTGCATTTTTGAATATACCAAAGATATAATAATTTGCTTGTGCCATCAAATTTTTTGCTGATGGAACATATTGCCTCCACTCTCCAGTTGCAAAATGCCAGAATATTGCAAATGCAATAAGGATTAATAAGCTATATGCAGCAATATTATGATAGATAACTGCTTCCTCAAATCCAAAGAATGAATAAACGCCGTGAATTTCAAAGCCAGTAAATGCTAAGAAAAATATTAAGATTGCTTGCATCCAATGCCAAAATCTCTCAAAGCCTCTGTAAATATATACTTTTTTGTGTCCCATTTTTTTATCTCCTTATTTATTCTTTTTATTGAAATAGATTCTTAACAAACCGTGTCCGCCAACTCCCAAAATTGTAAGGATTATTGCCAACATTCCAGCAATATCAACTACTTTGGATCTGTCTCTACCAGGTAGATAAAAGTCATTCAAGCCAGCTAATCTGGAATTATCTCGTGTATGGCATTCCTCGCACTTAACTGCTTCTTTGGCAGAGGCTACCATGTGATTAATAGGCCAATACATTATTGTTTCAATAAATGATACTTTTCCGCTGAAGGGCAATCCTACTTCTTTCATTCCAACTTCAGAAGCTGTTAGCCAGTTAAAATCTTTCCAAAAAGCACCTACACCAGTACTATCAGAATATAATTTTGGTTGGATTAATGTCATATTAATTGGATCGAATGGCTGCTTTGCAACGTGTATTTTAACTGGAATAATCTTAGCGTCTGGATCTGAATATGAACCGTGTAATTGATTTAATACAAGTGGTTTGGTTGAATCAGCAATTTTGTCTCCCGATACATAGTGGCTGGAAGTTCCATCAAACCAAATATAATCTGGTTTAACATTTCTGCCCCAAATAAAATTACCTTTGATAGATAAATAAGTATGATTTCCAAGTGAATCGTCTTCTTCGTAAGGTTTGCCATCTTTCAATTTACCAGCAGTAGACCAATCCCAATAGAGTTTAGTGGAATTTACTTTAGCGTAAGTTGGAATGTGGCATGCTTGGCAAGATACTTTTAGCGTATGTTCGTTTAGGATATCACTTTCGTGAGGAGTGGCTGTGTGACAATCTTCACAAGTGTTTCTATTTACATTCATCGAGGAAAGTGAATAAACTTTACCAGAAATATTATGGTTTTCTGTTTTGTGGCAGTCAACACATTTCATATTCATTCCATCTTTGCCCATGTGAATGTCAACCGACTTGGTTGTTTCGAATAGAGCCATTTCCAAATCGCCATGCTTAACATTATTGCCTCCGCCGCCATAAAAGTGGCAAGTTCCACAATTTCCACGTCCAGGTGTGCCAACATTTTGAGCAATTTTGCTTAAATCTACTTTTACGTCGGGCAATCCTCCCAGATTGTTACCCTTTACGTAAGTGTCTGTATTATCATGGCAAACTAAGCAGTCAATATTAGTAGAATCTGTATAACCATGCCCCTTGTCGTCAATACCATATCCTATATGGCATTTTGCACAGCTTTTTTCATTACCTACTGCACTAATACAGAAATTATTGATTGCATTTCGCTTTCCAATGTAAGTGATTCCACGACCTTTGATATAATCTACTCTTTCCCAGTTCCAGTGGTTGCCTTGCATTACTTGATGTGAAGTCATATTATGGCAAGTTTCGCAGGCTTTTGTAACTTCTCGGGGAGAGTTGAATTTTTGTTGTAGAATAGCAAACTTGCTATGATCTACTTTCTTTGTTTCTTCCTTGGAATATTTATCTTTTAATTTCATTAGTAAAGTAGCAGGTTGTTCTTTCTGTGCTAATTTACCAACAACAATCACGATAATCAATCCAAGAATTGCGAGTGATATAACTATTTTCTTCATATATCTATAATAATTTATTTATAAAACCTATTTGTAAAACTTTTATTTTTCTATGTGTAATTTATTTAATTTTTGCTTTTCTTCCCAATCAAGAAAAAGTTTAACCAAAGTGGTAAGTGAGCATTTAATACTATTGAATTGCTCTTCATCTACGCTTTTAAGTATATCGATATGCATATCTGTATAGTGTTTATAAAGATTTTCGATGAAAGTATTAGCTTTAGGCATTAGTTTGATTATAATGTTTCGTTTGTCCATTTCGTTAACCACGCGAGATAATAACTTTTTAGACTCTAAAGAAGTGACAATGTGTGTAACTCTGCCCGAAGTAAGTTCAAGTTTTTCTTTTAGTTCCTTAACGTTGTAAGAGTCTTTGTGCATAAAGAGTTTCAACATTCTGAATTCAGTTGGAGATAAATTAAAGCCTTCGGCAAATGTATGCTCTTTATTGCTGCAAATTCTTGTTAATTCGCAGATTTGTTGAGTTACCGTTTGTATCTCGTTGCAATCGGGATGATTTTCCATTATTTTGCTTGAATTAACAATACAAAATTAAGAAAGTTTTAGAGTATAAAACAATATTTTTGACTATTAAAAAATATTAATTTTTTTGTTTTGATTAAATATAATCAAGCATCTTGGCTAAAAATATATTGATTAATGCCAACAATCAAGCAGTATTTTGTCGGAAAATGGGAATCACTTCCAAACTAATTTATTCGTAGGCTATTATTATCGCCCAACACTCAATATCCAGAATAATTCGTTTATTGATTCTTTTTGAATAAATTCAAAATTTTGTTTTTGATGGAATTATAATTCACAATATTTTCTTGAATTACCGAAGTATCCAAAATATCGTAATGAGTAATGTCTTGCTCTTCGTAGGTTTCTGTTTGCTCGGGGTAGAATAGTGCAAAGTTTGAATTTTGGGTTTTATCCAAATAATTTTCCACAATATTGCGATAAGTTATTTCGTAAGAAATTGCACGAGGACGAGAGAAAAGGCAAATCAGCATATTTTCATCTTTGATTTGATAATTAATTTGATTAAATTCCTCATCATTTTTAATATGTGTGATTTTATAATCTAAATTTACTTGATTAACTCGAAATTGCTTTTGGATGAATAAAATTGTATTCTGGAAAGCAAAAAAATGTACTTTGTAATTCAAATTTGTTGAGAGATTAACAATTGAAGTTAATATTTTAGTGAAGCCAATTTCATATTCAGAATGTTTAGGGATAATTACAAATAGTTCATTAATCAAATTCAATGGCACATTAGAACGAAAAACATATATTGATTTATTGGTGTCTTCTAATAAATTTTGGAGTATCGTCCCAAAAAAACGTGAATCAACAGTGGTATTAGGCGAGAAACCCAGAATCACATCTGTAATCAAATTTTCCTTAATTGTTTTGATAATTCCATCAGTAACATTCAAACTTGCACGAGAAGTTACAATTACTTTGCGTGATAAATCAGATGATATATTTGGAGTAGTCTCATAAACGATTTTTTGGCAATGATTGATTTTATTGTTCAATTCTGCTTCATCTTGGGAAATAGTCAGTACATAAATAGGATGATTTGAATGAGTATCCTTAATTCTGGCACCAAATTCAATCAATCGTGAAATATTATTTGGGTTAGCAACATTTATTAATAATTTTTGGTCAAATTCATTTGCTAATTTTACTTTTGCCTCATCTTGAGTTACGAGCTGCCTTCCAAATCGTTCTGTTAGAAATGACGAAATTAATGCTGTTAATAGAATTAGAATAATAACAACATTCAATATTGACTCGTCCAAAACGCCAATTTTATTTCCGATAACAGCTATTGCTAATGTTGCTGCTGCCTTAGAAAATGAAATTCCAATTAAAAACTTCATTTCTATTTTAGGAAATTTAAAAATTTTGGTTGTTAAATACGAAGTTATAATTACTGCTATTGTCCAAACTAAAAAAAGCAAAAATCCAAAGGAAAGAACCGTATAACCTTGTGTAAATACACGTACATCGATTATCATTCCTACTTGAATTAGGAAAAATGGAATAAATAATGAACTGCCAACAAAATTTATTCTATCCATTAGCGTGGAAGTATGAGGAATAAATTTATTGAGTGCAATTCCCGCAGCAAATGCACCTATAATCGGTTCGTATCCAGCTAATTCAGATAGGAATGCAGTTGTGAAGAGTATAAACAAAACAAAGATAAATTGCCAAGTACCAACTTCTTCAATGTTTTTGAAAAACCATTTGGCAAAAGCTGGAACAGCATAAATTACAAATGCAAGGAAGAAAATCGAGAGAAATCCCAATTTCAATAAAGATGGAACTAAATAATCTGGTGCAACATAAGCTTGCTCTAAAACTGAGAGCAAAAGCAGAGCACCAATATCTGCAAAAACGATTGCGCCAATCGCCAATGTCATTATTCTGTGGCGGGTTAGCCCTAATCTGGAAGCAATTGGATAAGAAAGCAAAGTAAAAGTAGAAGCAAGAATCGAGATGAACATCGAGGAAATCCAACTAAGGTTGAATATATAGTGGCTTACTGATGCAGATAATGAGCCCGATATGCTAAATAATACTATTGCAAAAAATAAACTTTTATATTTTGTTGTTTTGAATTCATTTAAATTTAGTTCTAATCCTGCAAGGAACATTATATACAAAAGCCCAATTGTACCAAGTAGGATTATACTATTATCCAATGCAATTAAGTTTAATCCTTTTGGACCGATTATAATTCCTGAAATAATCATTCCCACAATGCCGGGAATTCTAAATCTCTTCAGAATTATTGGCGAAAAAAGAATGATAAATAATACAATAGCAAAAATTACTACTGGATTAGAAAAAGGCAAATGTACTTCGGGTATAAATTGCATAAGCAAAACTAAATTAGTTAATGATTGTGCAAATTACAAAATTATAATTAAATAATAATTAAATAATAATAAAGAAAGTTAGACAAATGGAACAGGACGCAATACCTAATAAACTTCGGGCACCCAAGTGACTTCGTCAATTGGTGGTCGCTTGTATGCTTCTACAATTTTACGTTTTGGCATTTCAAATGGTTGAGGAATAGTATCTTCATAAGGCAAAAGGGATAGCAAATGTGAAATTGCATTCAATCTTGCTTTTTTCTTGTCATCAGCATTAACATTATACCAAGGCACTTGTTTTGTATCGGTGTATTTCATCATTTCATCTTTTGCTTTGGAGTATTCCACCCATTTGTCCCAAGATTGCAAATCCATAGGAGATAACTTCCATCTGCGAGCGGGGTCGGCTGCGCGGTCTTTTAATCTTCTTTCTTGTTCTTCATCATTTACACTTATCCAATATTTGATGATATGAATACCGCTACGCACAAGCATTTTTTCAAATTCAGGGCAGGAACGTAAAAATTCCTGATATTCATCTTCATTGCAGAAGCCCATCACTCGCTCCACTCCCGCACGATTGTACCAACTTCGGTCGAATATTACAATTTCGCCTGCGGAGGGCAAATGCGAAACATATCTTTGGAAATACCATTGAGTTCGCTCGCGGTCATTTGGTTTGTCTAATGCAACTACTCTTAATCCGCGAGGATTAAGTGGCTCGGTGATTCTTTTGATAATGCCACCTTTGCCAGCAGCATCGCGTCCTTCGAATAATATTGCAACTCGTTCACCTTTTTGCTTTATCCAATATTGCCAAACAACAAGTTGATATTGCAATTTTTGTAATTCTTGCAAATAATATTTATTTGCTAACTTGCCAGTATCTTTGTATTTTGTGATTATTTCATCTGCCTTTGAATTGTTTTCCTCGAGATGCTTAGAATTAGACTTGTTTTCAGCCTTTTCTTTTTTGTGTCCCATAGAACCCTCGTAATAATATCAAAAATTATTAAGACAAATTAACAAAAAAACTTAATTATTGCAACTTTTCAAGAAAAATAATTCATTTTTTTTGTTTAATCAATAATTTTAGTTAATTTTATAGTTTAAATCGTTCGAATTTTTAAAATGCAATTTAAACTAACATATAAATATATAATATTAACATTTTTTCTTGCAAGTCAATTTCTATTTTCTGATGAAATTAAGGAAATTGAAGCAAAAGAACCACTCCAAAATTTTGAGCAAACTATCCAAGATATAATTGATAATGTTTATACAACCGATGAAGACGAGAAAATACAAATCTCTACGGATTTATACTTACGAGGGACAACAAGTATGGACGAAGAGTCGTATCTTGAGGCAATTTATTACTTTGAAACTGCTTTGAAATATGATAAAGCCTCGCCAATATATTATTCGTTGGCAGAAGCATATACTGCAATCCGAGATTATAATAATGCAATTATAAATGCCAGCCAAGCATATTTAACCGATACAACAAGTGTGCGGGCATTAAAGTTGCTATTCAGTGCATTAGTTTATAAATATGACTATAAAAATGCCGAGATAATTTTACTTGAAATAAATGATAAAGCACCCGAAATTGATAATAAAATATTGCTTGCTGATTTCTACTCATACACCGAGCCAAGCAAGGCTATAGAAATCTACAAAGAGATATTATCGCAACAATATAGCGATGATGTAAATTCTAAATTAATTGGGACTTATTTCAAAAACCAAGATACAACCGTCGCATTAGATTTGCTGTATAAAACTAATGTAGCAAAATTTTCATCAGATAAACTTGCGGATTTGCTCTATTTTTCGGCAATTTCCCAATCTTATGATTATATCAACAATTATTATTTACACGAATATGATGGATTATCCAAAGATGATAAACTTATTGCAATTAAGCTATTGATTGATTATTATTATGATTATCAAAACTATTTGAAATTACCAAAAGAGCAAATTGCAGAAATGTTTAAACTGTTAAATTCCAAGAAAACCGATGGTTTGGAAACTGCTTATGCAAATATAAATGCCTCGGAGCTTGCTTTAACAATAAATGATACAAACTTAGTGATAAGTTATCTAAAAAAATCATTAGAATTAACCGATACATTATCCAGAATTCCGATTTTAGTAGCTTTAGATTATAATAAAATTTATCGTGAAAATGAGGCTTTGGACGTTCTTTTAAAGTACAAGGACAAGTTCCCCGAAAATGAATACTACGATTTTTATATTGCTTATACAAGTTCTATGCTCGACAAAAATGAAGATGCATTAAAATCTATGTTGAAATTTTACGAAAAGCAACCCGACAACACAGAAGCAATAGTATTTATTGCGGATTTGTATTCTAAAATGAAGAATAATGAAAAAGCATTTGAATTTTACGAAATTGGGTTGAAAATTAATGAGAACGACCCAACTGTGAATAATAATTATGCTTATTTGCTTTCGAATTATCCAGAAAAGTTACTACAAGCTAAGAAATTTTCCGAAAAATCCTTGTCGTTCGAGCCAGATAATCCTGCATTTCAGGATACTTATGGATGGATAATGTTTCTTTTGGAAGATTATACTGTTGCAAAAGAATACTTGAACAGAGCAATAAAATCGGAATATCAAGGTGCAGAAATGTATTATCATTTGTGCGTGCTTTATCGGAAATTGAATAATTTAGATAATGCTTTGTTTTATATAAATAAAGCAATTGAACTTGAAAATAACGAAAAATACATTAAAATTAAAAGTGAGTTAGAAAATTTAATAAAATGAGTAATAAAAGGAATAAATAAATGTTTGTAATTGTTGGAGTAGTATTAGTATTTGCCGCATTGCTTGGTGGCTTTATTATGTCAGGTGGCAATCCTCTAACCCTAATTGTAATTCCTGAATATGTAGTTATTATTGGAGCTGCTGTAGGATCTTTATTGATTGCAAATCCATTACCAGTAGTGAAAAAACTCGTTGCTGGCATACTTGGCACTTTAAAAGGACCAAAAGTAAACAAACAAGCATATTTGGATTTGATGAAAATGATGTATGAAATATTCCAGTTTGCAAAACGTGAAGGCTTAATAGCATTGGAGCAACATATTGAAAATCCATCACAAAGTGCGATTATGTCCAAGTATCCTTCTTTTCTTGCAAATCATCACGCAGTGGATTTCCTTTGCGATACGCTTAAAGTTGTGTTGAGCGGTGGCGTGCCTGCACACGACTTAGAAGATTTGATGGATCAAGACATCGAAGCAATAGAGCACGAAGAAGAAATTGCACCGGGGTCATTACAAATAATGGCTGATGCTTTTCCTGGTTTGGGAATTGTGGCGGCTGTGCTTGGAATTATTATCACTATGGGTTCAATCAATGAAGGAGCCGAAGCAGTAGGGCATCACGTGGGCTCTGCTCTTGTAGGAACATTCTTAGGTGTATTGTTGTCTTATGGTGTATTCGGTCCGATTTCCTCATATATGGCAAAAATCGTGGCGGTTGAAGGGAAATATTTGGTTGCAATTAAAGCAGGTTTGCTTTCATTTGCCAAAGGTGCTCCTGCGATGGTTGCTATTGAATATGCACGTAGAGCAATCGACCCAGAGAATCGTCCTGGATTTAAAGAAACAGAAGATGCTATCAAGAAAGGTTAATCAGTAAGAGGTAATTATGTCTGATGGTCAAGATCAAGGTCAAAACAAAGAGCAACCGATAATAATCAAAAAAGTCAAGAAAGGCGGTCATGGTGGGCATCACGGTGGAGCTTGGAAAGTTGCTTATGCTGATTTCGTAACGGCGATGATGGCTTTGTTTATAGTTATGTGGATTCTTGCTTCGAGTGAGCAGGTGAAAATGGCAGTTGCCGCATATTTTGATGACCCCGGAGCATTTAGTTTCATTACAGGCAAACGCACTGTACCAGTAGATTTAGAAATGAAACCAGAACCAGGAAAAGGCAAGAAGGAAGGGGAAGGCAAAGGTGATATGGTCATATCTTTTAGCAAAGATATGAGAGATTCGGTAGTTCAGAAATTGATTGAACAAGCAAAAGAAGACAGCGTTTCTGCTGCTCAAAAAGTTGTTAAAATGGAAGGTGAATTGCAGAAATTACTCAATGAATTAGTAACTGACAAACCCGAATTTCAAAAAATCCTCGATAATATTAATATTGAAATAACAAAGGAAGGCTTACGAATAGAATTGATGGAAACAACAGAAAATGTATTTTTCCAAGTTGGTAGTGCTCAATTAACAAAGCAAGCAGTTGAAGTATTGAAAATGCTTGCGCAGGAAATTGGGAAATTGCCAAATAATGTTATAATTGAAGGACATACTGATAGCAGAAAGTATGCAGCAAGTAATAGTTATACTAACTGGGAATTATCGGCAGACAGAGCAAATGCAGCACGGAAAGTACTGTCTCAAAGTGGTTTGTGGGATGGACAAATTATTGAAGTAGCGGGCTATGCAGATAAACGATTACGAACCCCCGAGAATCCACTTGACATAACTAATCGCCGTGTTAGTATTTTAGTTAAACAAAGGAGTTCTGAAGAGTTTTTACCAAATACTTCTCAAGCTCAAATTAATAATGATGAAACTCTAAATTCAGATGAGGAATAAATGGAAAGGAATTATCGATTTCTAATTATAGATGACGAACCTTCAATTGTATTAACAATTGAACGACTTATTAAAAATAGCTTTGAGAATGCAGAAGTCTTTTATGCTCATAGTGGAGATGTTGGTCTTAAAATGATTTATGATAAGAAACCAGATATTGTAATTACAGATGTTAGAATGCCTGGGCATACTGGTTTGCAAATATTAAGTGAAATCCGTAGCAAAAAAGAGTTCCAAGATACTTATATCATACTGATGAGCGCAGATACAGATAGGCAAATGCTATTAGAAGCATTGGACAAAGGTGCAGACAGCTTTATATACAAACCCGTTCATTCCGATATTCTAATTGGAAAACTAAAAAGTGCAATTCGAGTTGTAAATATTCATAAAGAAAGGAAGGAAGAGTATCAAGTATTATTGCAATTGGCTGATGAAGTAGAAAAGTATGCTTCTGATTTGATAAAATTGTCAGTAAAATTTATGGAAGCTCGCATTCCTGCTTCTTATAAAAATCTTAAAATTATAGCAGAAGCATCATTGTGGATTTCACAATTTTTTAATGAAATTGACGATAGAAGAAAAAAAGATCTTGAAGTTGCTGCATATATGTCATTCTCTGGTAGGTTGTCCTTACCAGATACTTTGATTAACAAACCAGTTTTAATTGATGGAAAGGCAAGCGATAATTTGATGTATCAAGTACCAGTCGCTGCCAAACAAATTGTATCTGAAGTAAAAAGATTCGAGCGAGTCGGAAATATTCTTTACCATTTATATGAGAATATGGACGGAAGTGGCTTCCCCGAAAAGCTACAATCTTGGCAAATACCTTTGGAGAGTAGGATAATTAGAGTTGTTGTCGACTTTGATGATATTATTCGGTTCTATAAGTTCAGACCAAGTCAAGCTTTTGAAAAACTCAGATTAGAAATAAACCGCTCTTATGACCACAGAATTGTTACATTATTAGAACAATATGTGCTTTCTATACTCAAATTAGAAGGTTTAGGTAATGAACGTCCAATTTTGCTTGGTGAACTGAAAGCAGGAATGAAATTATCACGCGATATTTATACAATGAATGGATTGAAAATACTTCCTATTGGTGCAACACTAACATCTAATACGATAGAAAGAATTTTGCAAATAAATACAACCGACCCAATAATTGGTCATATTTTTGTTAGTATTTAATTTATTAATTTTCATAAATAAATATTACTGTAAATTGACATTTTTTAGAAAATAAAAGGGTATATTTGGTGATTTTAATTTTTTTTGTTAAATTTTTGTAAAAAAATAAAATTTTTTTATCAAAAAATGAGAATTTTGTTACATATTTCTTTTTTTTTTATTAAATTGCTAATTACAAAACGAGTTACATACAAAAAGTTATTCAATAAATAAAAATAATCAACTATTTAATCATTAATTAATTATTAGGAGGTTTTATGCCTTTAAACAAATCCGATTTAATTGCAAATGTTGCTAAAACAACTGAACTCAAAAAAGTACAAGTAGAACAAATCATTGCTACTACTTTCGATGAAATCAAAAAAGAATTAGGTCAACACGGCAAAGTTACTTTAGTAGGTTTTGGTACTTTTGATGTGTCCCACCGAGCTGAAAGAAAGGGTAGAAGCCCAAAAACTGGTGAAGAAATCACAATACCTGCAAAAATTATCCCTAAATTCCGTCCAGGCAAGGAATTGAAAGTTATTGTGGACCCTCCAAAGCCAGCAAAACCAGTGGCTAAAGCAAAATCAGCATCAAAAGCAAAGAAAAAATAACAAGACTTATGTGAATCATAAAGTTTAAACAGCAATACAAATAAAAAAAAGGAAAATTATCATATTTGGTAATTTCCTTTTTTTTTTTGACTTAGCAATAACGAATGCAAATTATAAAATATCAAGCATAACTGATAAAAAAATAATTTTTATTTTGTAAATTAGTAAATTTCAACAACTATTAGATATTTATTAGAGTAATAATAATTTATTGCAATTTATTCAGTAATGAAATAAATAAATAAACATTATTTTAAAAATTCAAAATTTCTTCTAAATTAATGTGTAATTTTGCATTATGAAATTATTACTTATAGAAGACGAAATAGAATTAGCCAA
>DYLM01000131.1 GCA_020722095.1 Chloroherpeton thalassium | reverse complement strand
AATTATATTTACAACAGCAATAAGAACAAAAAGCAAAAAATCCGTTTTTTTCATTTCTTTGAGCATTATTGCAAATGTTGCTATGCAGGGAAACATAATAACACTGAGAACACTCGCAATAATTAACTGCTGTCCGTTCAATGTGCCAGAAACAACAAGCGGAATTAACATTCCTATGGCAAGTTCCTTTCTTAAAAACCCGGTTGCTATCGGGAAAACTGCCTCTCCCGGCAATCCGAATAAATTTTTAAAGAGCGGCTCAAAAATAACGCTAATAAAATTGACAATTCCTAAAATATCAAGAATATTTAAAACCAATATACCTAAAAACATTACCGGAAAGGCATTAATTAAAAAAACCCTTACCCTCATCCATAACTTCTTTAAAACAATTTTTAATACGATATTTCTGTACGGAGGAATTTCAAGCAAAATTTCCGGGCTTTCTCCTTTGATAAATTTATTCAATAAAATTCCGTTAATGACAAACATAACTGACAATGTTGCAAATACAAGGTAAATATAGTTAAAATTTTGTGTTAATGCAAATATTCCGAATAGTGCAGCTGTCTGGGCGGAACACGGAACAGCGGTTGCGAGCAAGGTTATTGCAATAAACCCCTGCTTTCTTGTTTCGAAGACCCTTGTTGCCATCACACCCGGAACCCGGCACCCCAAACCGAGTATTGTCGGAACAATTCCGAAGCCGTGCAATCCGAATTTATGAAATATTGAATCGGTCAATACACTCAGTCGTGGCAAATATCCGCTGTCTTCAAGTATTCCGAGAACCAAATAAAAAGCAATTATATATGCAAGAACGGCTGCAAGAGGAACATAAATTCCGGAAGTCAGCACTCCAAGCGACGCAAATAAGTCAATTTTACCATTAACCAATGGCCCTATAAAAATTTTATACAAAATTTCGTTATCTTTTAGCACATCTGCTAAATTTTCTATAACCGGGAGGTAAAAATTTTCAAATAAGGGATCAAATACATTGTTAATTAGCCCTTCTCCGATAAATCCGACAACTGCAAAAGTTAAAAATAAAACAATAATTGCTATCGGAATTCCTGTTACTGGTTTAATTGTTAAATCCTCAAATTTTTCAATAATTGTGTGATGTCTGTGCTTTATCCTCTGAACATCCAGGACAATCTTTCCTACATCCTTCCATTTTTCATCCGATGTGTGTTTATGAATATTCGGATAGCTATTCGGATTTCCCGCATTCTTTACTTCCTCAATTAAATTTTTTATTCCTGTTCCTGTCAGGCCAGATGTTGTAATTACCGGAACCCGGAGAAATTTTTCCAGTTTTTCCACATCAATATATATTCCTTTATGTTTTGTATCGTCTCACAAATTTAACGCAACGAGCATTGGTTTTCCTGTTTCAAGTAAGCCCGATGTCAGATATAAATTTCTCTCTAAATTTGTCGCATCAACAACATTTATTATTATATCATTGTCATTCATTTCAGAAATTTGCTTTGCGGTTACTTCTTCGGCTTCACATGTCGGTTCAAGGGCGTAAGTTCCGGGAGTATCTATTAGCTCGTAAATTTTACCTTCAATCCGGACACTTCCTTTTGTAAAATCAACTGTTGTTCCGGGATAATTTGAAATAATTACATCAAGTCCCGTAAGGCGGTTAAATATTGCCGATTTTCCGACATTAGGATTTCCGACGAGTAAAATTTTATGCACTTTAAATTTTTAAATTTTATTTTTTAAATTTCTTTCTGGCACAAATTGGGCACCAACTCCCTCTTTTTATATCATTTGCTCTTGCTTCCCAAATATGCTCTTCTTTACACTGCCATTTTAGTTTAGTAAGGGTATTGATATATTCTTCGGATAAGCATTTACCTTCTCTGTTTTCTGCAATTTTTTGCATTTCTTCAATTGTTAGTCTTGCGTTACCTGCACAATAGGGGCACCATTTCCCTCTTTTTATTAGGTGAGATGTGGCCTCCCAATTATGTCCTTCTTTACACTGCCATTTTAATTTAGCATGCGCATTAATATATTTTTCAGATAAACATTTTCCTTCTTTACATTCCGCTAATTTCTGCATATCCTTAATTGTTATTTTTCTCATATTGTTTATTTTTTTGTAAAATTTTTACGATAATTCAATAACCGAAATTTCGGGGCGGGACAAAAATCTTATTCTCGGATTTCCTCTGATGCCACGAGTTATGTAAATTTTGTACCTTTTCATCTCACATTTATAAGCCATTTCCACAAAGGCAAACACATTATCGTTTTATTTTCAATTTTTATTTCATCTTCATAATCGTGAGTTATCAATAGTAAATTTTTACAATTCAATTCCTCACTACCTTTAATCAATCCCTCTGTTTCTCTTTTTTCAATTTCATCTTTACCTGAAGCATAAATTACCTGAATTAATTGCTTAACATCAGGACCATCCTTAACTATGAAATCAACCTCATGTTGTTGGTAATCCTTCCAGTAATAAATTTCCCAATCGTTGTGCCAATACGACTTCCTGCGGAACAACTCTACGGCCACTAAATTTTCCATCAGTTTTCCAGTGTTTTCTATGAATTTAAACGCGATTGAGTTTATTATCCCGGTATCTATACAATAAATTTTTTTAGGCGATATTACCTGCTGTTTTAATTTGAACGAAAATCTTTCAACAACAATTATGAGATATGCATCCTGAATATATTTTACATAATTTTTTATTGTCTCTATTTTTCCAATACCAAAAACATTTTTTAGTTTATTAAAACTTATCTCCTGAGAGAAATTTGAAACCAGATACTTTGCAAGATTTTCAATAACAGACACATTTTTTATTTTGTGTCTTCTGACAACATCCTTTTGTATAATATCTCCGAATATTGTTTTTGCGATATTAAGTTTATAATTTTCGGGGAACCCGCCTTGTAAAATATATTTAGTAAGAAAATCCTCTATTTTTGCTCCTGCTTTAGTTGAATACAGAAATTTTTTTTCGTCCTCTAAATTAAATTTGTTATAATTTAAAAATTCCCCGAATGAGAAGGGAAATAAAGTAAAGTCAGTATGCCTTCCGGTAAGATGTGTCGCTAATTCACCTGATAAGAGATTAGAATTACTCCCTGTGATTATCACCTTTTTTGTTCTTCTTAACCTGTTTGCAAATAGCTCCCAGTCAGGGACATTTTGAATTTCGTCAAGAATTATAAATGAAGGATCACCATAAAGTTCATAAAATGCTTTTAAAACATTATTCAAGTCATGTGCCTTAATTCCATACAATGATTCGTCATCAAAATTTAGGTATGCAACGGTTTCACCTTCAAGAATGCTCCTTGACAAAACGGACTTGCCGCATCTTCTTATACCAAGTATTGCTAAAATATTCGGAACACTTATCGCGTTTATGAAATACTCCTTACCAACCTCTCTCGTGATTATTCTTTCCCTTTTCAGGAGGGCTATTCGTTCAAGTTCCTGATCCTGAATTATTCTTTTTATTTCGTTTATGTTCATATTAATAATTGATAACCGTATATTAAATAATTAAATGTTTTACTATCTATAGGAAGACATTTTAAAAATGTCTTACTATGTATGGGCAAACTTTTAAATAAAATAAATGAAATTTATCT
>DYLM01000029.1 GCA_020722095.1 Chloroherpeton thalassium | reverse complement strand
ATTCAACACTATTAGAAAAATTAGAAGCAGAAGTAAGAGCAAAACTGATATAGAAGTTACATATTAATTGTTTTATGAATAGCTGGACAAAGTTGAGTATTGAATATGCTAATCAAAGGTCATACCTTGATGATTTATTCCCTATTTATCCAATATTATGAGTGGTTTAGTTCTACGAGAATTTCTTTATCAAATATAATAATATTATGAATAATTTACTACTACAATCCGAGAATATTATTGGTTTAAATTACCTACTAAATGACTTAGATTTAAGTGGTAAAATTGATTTAGTTTATATAGATCCACCATTTGCAACTGGAAGTAATTTTACAATTACAAATGGAAGAGCAACTACGATTAGTAATTCTAAAAATGGGAAAATTGCGTATTCTGATAAACTTAAAGGTGAAGATTTTATTGATTTTCTTCGTCAAAGGCTAATCTTATTAAAAGAATTGTTGTCTGATAAAGGTTCTATTTATTTGCATATTGATTACAAAATCGGGCATTATGTAAAAGTATTGATGGATGATATTTTCGGAATCGATAATTTCCGTAACGACATTACTCGAATAAAATGTAATCCAAAAAATTTTGATAGAATTGGTTATGGGAATATCAAAGATATGATATTATTTTATTCTAAAACCAAAAATCCAATTTGGAATGAACCTCGAGAAAGTTATTCCGAGAAAGATATTGATGTGCTATTTCCAAAAAAGAATAGCGATGGAAGAAGGTACACAACAGTGCCAATACACGCACCAGGCGAAACGCAGAATGGAAATTCAAATAAACCTTTTAAGGGCAAATTGCCTCCTGTAGGCAGACATTGGCGGGTTGATATCGAAACACTCGAAAAATGGGATAAATCTGGTTTGATAGAATGGTCTCAAACGGGAAATCCGCGAAAGATTATATACGAAGATGAGAGAGAAGGGAAAAGAGTGCAAGACATTTGGGAATTTAAAGATCCTCAATATCCGTCTTACCCAACCGAAAAAAATCAAGATTTACTAAATCTAATAATAAAAACATCATCTAATCAAGATAGCATCGTATTAGATTGTTTTTGTGGTTCTGGCACCACTTTAAAAGCAGCGAATGAATTAGGCAGAAAATGGATAGGCATTGATAAATCTGATGAAGCAGTTAAGGCAACTATTAATAGGTTAAAAAACATAAAGGAAGATTTATTCGTAACTAATAAAACTTATGATTTTATTAATCTGACCAAAATGGAGTTTAATAGTGCCGAAAATATGCTTAGTCAAAATGAAAATATCCCAATTGAAAATGAATTAGAGTTAATATTATAATATTATGCTAAAACATCTGGCGATAAAGAATTTTGCTATCATCAAGAATGTAGAGATTGATTTTGATGCAGGTTTCAATGTGCTTATTGGCGAAACAGGTGCGGGCAAATCAATAATTATCGATGCATTGCAAATTTTACTTGGCGAGAAAGCACCTTCGTCTTTCATACGCGAAGGAGCGACCAAATCCATCATTGAAGGTGTTTTTTCATTTCCCAAAAATCATAATATTTGGCAAATACTTTCCGAAAATGACATTGAACTTTTTGAGGAAATAAATAGCCAAATCGAGCTTATAATCAGGAGGGAAATCAATGCTAATTCCTCGTCCCGTACTTTTGTTAATGATTCTCCTACTCAATTGAATTTAGTGAAAGAAATTGGTGATTTGATTGTTGATTTCCACGGTCAATATTCACATCAATTATTATTAAATCCCAAAAACCATATTCAAGTTTTAGATTCATATTGCAATAATGATAATTTATTGAATGATTATCAAAATGTTTTTAATAAGTATAATTCAACTAAAAAGCAATACAACGAATTTATTACAAATAAAAACAAACAATTATCTATTCTAAACCAAAAGAAAGCCGATTTATCATTGATTCAAGAAATTTCACCCAAAGCAAATGAAGACAACGATCTTTTAGATGAGGTTAAAATATTGGAAAGTGCGGATTTGCTGTTTAATCAATACACAGAAATCGCTAATTTACTTTATGAATCTGATTTTTCAGTATTGAATAATCTTGCACAAATTGACAAAAAATTATCATCAATCATCAAAATAAATCCTGCGGTTGGCAATTTTGCCGAGGATATTCAATCAAGCAATTCTGCCTTGGTGGAACTCTCTAAACATATCAAAGATTATTTAGATAATTTTGCCTATAATCCGCAAAGAATTGAGGAAATCAATCAAAGATTATTTCTTATTAACAATTTAAAAAGAAAATTTGGACCAATCGAAGATATTTTACTTTATCAAAAAGAATTATTGGAATTTGTTGAAAATAATGAAGATTTCGAAAAGGCAGAGAAAAAATTACTGCTCGAATTAAAAAATATTAAAGTTGAATTAATTCAGAAATCTGAAAATTTATCCGAATCGCGTTCAAAGGTTTTCGGGCATTTCCAAGATGAAATAAAACAGATTTTGCTAAAACTTGGGTTTAGTTCAGTTGAATTTAAAATTATAAATGAAAAAGCTGAAAACTACGAGGACTCATCTTTTACAAAAATTGGTATTGACAAAATTGAATTTTTCATATCAACAAATAAAGGTCAATCTCCAAAGCCACTATCGCAAATTGCTTCGGGCGGCGAGATTTCTCGTATAATGTTGGCGTTAAAGAGTTTAGCTGCTAATGATGCAAATTTGCCAATGCTTGTGTTTGACGAAATTGATAGCGGAGTAAGTGGGGCAATTTCGTTCAAGATTGGAGAGCAAATCCGTAAATTATCGCAAAATCATCAAGTTATTGCAATTACACACAGTCCGCAAATTACCGCCGCCAGCACAAAAGCTTTTTCCATTAAGAAACTTGACAACGAAAGCAGAACTTTTTCAATTGTTGTAGAATTAGACGAAACCGAATTGATTAACGAAATAGCAAAGTTCACAACAGGCGAAAACCTCACTCCAGAAGCAATCGAAAATGCCAAAAAACTTCGGAACCAAAGCAAATAATGACTACATATCTGTGAAATATACTTTATTAATCAGCGGTAAAGTGGGTTGGAGCGTTTTTCGAGTTTCAAGTCTTGTAATTGTGGTGCTTTTATGCCAAATTTCAAGTAAAAGCCTCCATTGATTGGCGAGGGCGACCAAGTAAAAAGTAAATTCCAGCAATGCAAATCTTTAGTAATTGTGAAATATGGAGTTAGGATTTCTCCTGTAATAATGTCGAATTGGGAAGTCGCAGTCAATTTCCAAGTCTTTGTTATGTCTAACGACAAATTAGCATTTAAATTGAAAGTTTGATTAATTTGCTTTATGCTATAGCGACTATAATTGTAACTAACTGCAAAATTTACACTCCAAGGCAAATCCATTGGTGAATATCCTGGAAAACTATCCCCAAAAAAATCAAACAATTCTTCTTCTTCATTAAGTCTCTGCGAAAATCTCTCCCCTGGTGCTATTGAATCTTTTGGAGTTTTGCTCACATCTTTGCCAAATGTACCTGAACTAAAACCACCTGTATTGGAGAATGAAGTAGAGAAACTCATTGATAAATTAGTCAATCTTATTGGAAATTTATTTGCTTCAAGTAAAAATCTATCTACAAATCTTGTCTGGTTTGTTGGCAAACCATTATTATCGTAAATTATGTCTTCATCATAAAAAGTAAAATTTGCACTACCTGTAAAATTCAGGAAATCTAATGCAGGTGAACGAAATTGCATACTTAATGGTGATAGCCTAAGTGAGTCAGCACCAAAATTATAACCTGTTCCAAAATTCAATCGTAATAGTTCTAACTTCTTTTCGCCCAAGGAATCATTTGTCTTGATTTTTACTTCAAAGCTGTGCATATCAGAATACGATAAACTTTGGGTTAAGTTTCCTGGACTATGCGAGCCTCCTTCATTTACGAAACGAGAATATTGAACATATTGATTAATTAATGGATTATAATAAGTGTCGTAAAATCCATAATTGGGATTACCAAAATCAGGAGAGAATCTAAATGAAATGCTTGGATTATACGTATGACGGAAAGCAAGCAAACCTACTGTACTTGATTTGATAAATCCAAATAAACGATGCTTATCGTCCCACATTCCATATAATTTTGTAGATGTTGATATGCCAAAACTATACCAATATTCCCAAAATAATCCATTTTGATAAGTATCCATTATGCTTGAATCTGCTTCGTTAAACGACTTTATAGTTCTTCGAAAAAACGTATTTGCCGCAAAAGAAATGTTAGGAGTAACAGTAAAATATCCAAACTTTGGCGAAATAGAAAGACTTGGATTATAAGAAATATATTTATTTTCAGTTAATTTAAAAGACGTATCAATAACCGAAGTATCGCCAATTTGTACTGTTTTATATTCCAAATTTGAACTTTGCGAGTAGTTGCCTGTTGTATTCAAACTAAACGAAATATCTCGCAACCAACTGTCTTTGGGTATTGCGTCAAATGATTTCAATGGATATAAATTTGGAATATTATAACTAATTGGAATGCGCTGGGAATACTCGTCAGTGATAATATTTTGGTTTCGTTGATACGAAATAGATGAAGAAGTCCCATTTTCAAATGAACGAGAATATGCAATATTTGATGAGATATTTTGAGTAACCCTATCTTGCAAATTAACTTGAGTGTTGCGGTTAAAATCTTTGGACGAAAAATTAAATGTACCATTAATATTTTGCATCGGAGTAATAGTTTGATTATAACTTCCAGCAAGACTCCAATTTTGAGTATATTCCTGCAATGGATTTGAGCGAGTGTAGCCATACTGGAAAGTCACATTGCTGTTCAAATCGTTACCAACTTTTATTCTAGAACTATTCTTAAGAGTAAAACCCCCTTTACTATATAGGTTTAATCCAATTTGAGTATCCCAATAATCGCTCGCAGCCCAATAAAATCCAAGATTTTCTAATATTACACCTCTGTCGCTCGAAAAAAAGTAACTCGGCACAATCAAACCTGACTGCCTACCAGTTTTATTTGGTAAATAAAAGCCAAATGGCACAATAAAAATTGGCATATCCTGTACATAAAAAATCAGAGGATCAACAAATACTTTGTCGCCCGTTACAACTTTCATCTTTGGTGAGCCAAAATAATAATGTGGATGAGGTGCCTCGCAAGTTGTATAACACCCATTTTCCACAAAAAGTTCTTTTGGGGATACTCTTTTTATTCTATCGCCAAAGTAAAAACCCTGCTCCATTTGGGTCTCGCCTAAATCGATTGAGCCTTTTTGGGATTTGAAATTGTATTTAATAATCTTACCATAAAATTCCTCGCCTTTATCATTGAATATTGGAAAATTCGAGATTTTACCGCTTGAATCAACAAAAGGGCGGGCTTCCATCTGCGATTTATCCATATCCAATTCAATATAATGAGATTGCAATTTTTGGGTGCGATACACCAAATCTGCATTCCCATAAATTTTCAAAATATTATTTTTCTTGTTATAAACAATAGAATCGCGACCTTTAACAACCACAAGAGTATCTAAGTCGCCTTTCTTTTTTGCTTTTAAACTATCTGTAGTAGTTGAGTCTTTTGTTAATTTTTGTGGCTCAATAGGAACAAAATTTTGTGGAAAGATTGCTTTGAGGTTAAAAATAAGTAATATGCAACTAATCAGAAATATCCGAAAATATTTTTCATTATTCCTTGAATTAGTTGTTGGTAAAATCATAGATTATTATCTGTATTTTTAAAATTTTCACTTAAATCAAATTACAAAAATAATTGACGAATATGATTTAACAAACAATAAAAGTAAAATAATAAAGATTGCAGAAATTTCACTCATTAATAAATTTGCCGAAATATATTTCGGTTGGTGAATTTATTATCACGAAAAAAACTTGCGAATTAGGTAAATTCTCAAAGACAATATTATTCTTGGAATTCCATTCAAATTTCATTGTTTTGGTTTTATAAATTTGCCCTAACTGATTGTAAATACTAATATTATGCAAACCCGATTCTGTGGCAAAATATCCAATTTCAATCTGTCCATTATCTTGGGTTTTGATTTCGATTCGTGGAGATTGTGGATTGGTAAATTCAGTCAATCTATCGCCACCTGCTTGGCAAATGGCTAAATTAAATTGCAAGGAATCCGTAAAAGCAATTTGATTCAACAGCGAATTATTTGAAAAATTAGTCCCTCTAAATTTAAAATAGCCCTGCTTAATATTTCCAAGTAATGGGATACCTTGTACTTTTGCTATTTCAATTCCAGAATCTGTAATATTTTGGTTAGAAAACACACTTTGAATTTGCAACACTCTGTTATCATCTTCAATATAATTTTGCAAAATTATATTGTTTCCTGAATTAGTTAGCGTTTCGGGATAAAATACGCTTCGGGGAAATATTACTTCGTAAATTAATGTATCTGATAGAACTTGCATACTTTCTGTTGCTATAATATTGACCGGAATTTCCAATAATTCATCTTTTGGATTGATGTTAAGTTCCGTTAAGTTGCCAAAAGCAAGTGAATATTTGCCGTTATTTAATGAATTAGCAGTCAAATTAATCAATAAGGAATCCTGACAATAACCATCGGTATAGTAAATTTTTACTACACAATGCACTTTCATTCCTGCTTTATCGGGAGTAAATTCTATCTGATAATCCAAATTGCTTCCAACAGAAATTGAAGTAGGAAAAGTATTTGGAATAATCTTGAACAAGTTGGCATCAGAACAATCAAATGTAATTTTCTCAATTTGCAATTCAACATCTGTTGGATTTGTAATTTGGAAATTTGCAAAACTGCTTTCATTTTTATAAACTGCGGGGAAAGTAATATCTGTTTTATCGCTATTTAACTTGAAATCTTCAAATTTTGCTTTTATTTTGGTTGTATAGTCAATTGTTTCTCCATTAATTATGAAAGTAAAAGTTGCAGTAACTTCAATTTCGCCAATAACTTTCGTTTTGTTCGTAGCGTTCACCCAATAAAACACGCTGTCTTTTGTATCTGTAAGTGTAAATGGAATTTCCTTTGAAAGAGAATACTCAAAATTTTCATCATCGCTACTTTCATATTTTACACCAATGCATTCGGCACTTCCATTGGAAAGCAAATGGAAAAAACTTGTATCCGCTTTGGTTTGACAAGGGGAAATTGAACCTAAATCTATGTCGGCAAAGCCACCTAAACTTGTTTTTGGAGCAAAAGCTTTTATTGGAATTGCCAGAATTGTATCGCAAGGGGCATTAATATAAACATAAATGGTGTCTTCGAATTGCCCATATTGGGTTAAATTTAAATGAAAATTTATTATTTTATCTGTATTTGGTTTTAGATTATGTTCCAAATCAACTGTATCCAATGTTATTTCATTGTTGTTCTTATCAATCTTTTCAATATGAACATCAAAACTTGAATTTGATTGGAATGAAATTTGTGAATTATAATTTTTGCCAACAATAATATCTCCAAAATCCACTGTTGTTGTATTTATCGTATATTTTGCTTGCTCGCTTGTGGCATTTATTGGAATTTTTAGAGTGTCATTAGGCGAAGGCAAATCAGTTGGAATATGCAGTTCGGCAGACTTAAGTCCTTCTGCACCTTTGCTTGCATCAAATTCAACAATGTAAATAACTGCATTAGTCCCATTTTCATAAGGAGGCAAATCTAAATCTTTTATTTTGGGATTAGCAACTCTAAAATTGGAATTGTCGCCAACGATATGCTCATTTTTAAATAATTTTAGATTCTGAGTGCTTGTTGCAGAATTTTTTACAATTATTGTATCATAAACTTTTTTACAACTTGGGACAATACCAAATTCATAGCTTGATTTGCTTAATTCTATTGTAATTTCGGAACGAAGAGCCAAACTTGATAGGACAAAAAAAATAATTGCAAATATCTTATTCATTATTATTTACTAATTTTTTTATTAGAAACAACAAAAATAAGAAATTTGCAATTAATTTCACCTATTTGTAATCAAATTTTACTAAAATTGAATTAATTATCTATGATAATCATTTCTTGAGTGTCCGCCACGGTCGCGGTCGCCGCCACGATCACGGTCGCCGCCACGATAATCTCCACGATTGCCACCATCACGGTGATAATCTCCACCACCACGACGATCTCCACCACCACGATTGCCACCACCTTGGCTTTTGTATTCCACAAAATTACCGTCAGCATCCGGAATCAAAGCTTTCAAACTTAACCTATACTTTCCGTCTGGAGTAATTTCAACTAATTTTACGTCAATTTTATCTCCAACTTGTAGATACTTCGACACATCTTCAACTCTTTCGTGAGCGATTTGCGAAATGTGTAGCAACCCTTGTTGTTTTGGTAGAAATTCCATAATAGCACCCAAGCCTTCACGAATTTCTTTAACTACTGCATTATATATTTCCCCAACTTGTGGTTTGCGAATAATCTTTTCGATCATTTGCTCTGCAGCTTGTGCAGCTTCCAAACTTGTTGATGAAATTGTTACAGTGCCATCTTGGTCAATTACTATCTCGGTGTGAGTTTGTGATGTAATTGAGCGAATTGTTTCTCCACCCGAACCAATTACCATACCGATTGTATCAGTTGGTATTTTAATTTTGTGGAATCGAGGAGCGTGTTCAGACACATCTTCTCTTGGTTGATTCATTGTTTCGTTCATAACTCCTAAAATGTGCATCCTGCCTTCTTTGGCTTGATGCAATGCGGTTTTCATTATTTCGAATGAAATACCTTCAATTTTTATATCCATTTGGCAAGCTGTGATACCATCAACAGTTCCTGCCACCTTAAAGTCCATATCACCTAAGTGATCTTCGTCTCCCAGAATATCGCTCAATACTGCATAACCATATTCTTCGAAAATTAATCCCATTGCAATACCTGCAACAGGCTTTTTCATTGGTACGCCTGCATCAAACAACCCCAAACTTCCTCCGCATACAGTTGCCATCGATGACGAGCCATTGGATTCCAAAATATCAGAAATTAAGCGAATTGCATAAGGAAAATCTTCTTCGTTAGGCAACATTTCCTTCAATGCACGCCATGCCAAATGTCCGTGACCTATTTCGCGGCGACTTGTCATCATTCTGCCAACTTCCCCAGTGCTGAATGGGGGGAAATTGTAATGTAATATAAATCTTTCTTGATAAACTGGATCTAAACCATCAATTGTCTGGGCATCTTTTTGTGTGCCTAATGTAATTGAACAAAGACTTTGGGTTTCTCCACGAGTGAATAATGCCGAGCCGTGTACTCTTGGCAATAAACCTACTTCACAAGTAATTTGACGAATTTGTTCTAATCCGCGACCGTCTAATCTTTGCTTTTCTTCAACAATCATTCGGCGCATTTGTTGCTTTTCGTAAGAATTTACTATTTCCTTTGTCCATTTTTTGATATTTGGAGCAATTTCTTCATTCTCGCCATATTTTTCTGTTGCTACTGCTAATGCTTTTTCGTCAAATTCTGCTCTTGCTGCTCCACGTTCTTTTTTAGTAGTAACTGTATGAATATATTTTTCCAAATCTTCTTTAATTGTATCTACAACTAATTCTTTAAATTCTTCTGGAATTTCTTCAATTGTATATTCTCTTTTTTCAACTTGGAATTGAGCAGTAAATTGTCTTTGCAATTCATTCAATTCTTTGATTTTATTGTGAGCAAATTCTAATGCTTCGATAAATTCTTCTTCACTAATCTCTTTGCTCTCGCCTTCCACCATTGTTATTGCAGTATCAGTTCCTGCTACGGTTATGTCCATCTTTGACTTTGACGCATCTTCGAATTTTGGATTTATCACAAACTCGCCATCAATAAATCCTACTCGCACTTCCGACATTGGCCCGTGGAATGGAATATCCGAAATCATCAAAGCTGCCGAAGCTCCTGTTGCTGCTAATGTATCTGGGTCTACTTCTGGGTCAGCCGAAAAAACATTGGCAATAATTTGAGTTTCAAAATGCCAATTTTTAGGGATCATTGGTCTTATTGGTCTATCAATTAATCTTGCATTCAATACTTCGTTGTCGGTTGGTTTGCCCTCTCTCTTCATAAATCCGCCTGGGAATTTACCAGCTGCAGATAATTTTTCGCGATATTCTACTGTTAATGGTAAAAAGTCAATATCTGGTTTTTCATCTCTACTTGCAACAACTGTTACTAAAACCATTGTGTCGCCTTGGCTAACCATCACCGAGCCATTTGCAAATTTTGCAAATCTTCCACTTTCTAAAGTGTAAGTTTTTCCTTCAAATTCAATTGAAGATTTTTTCATTTCCATTTGTTTTTTTATTTAATTATAAAAAATAATTTATTCACTCTGTAAAATAAACTTCTTGTTATTTGTTAATATTATTATAATTGATAGTATCATCAATCCTGTATTTTCTAAAATCTTAGGTATTCCCACTTGTTGTGATGCAATTTGCGAATAACAGCCACAATCAATATTCAATCCTTTCGCCATTGCTACTGCCACTCCCGAAGTGAATACAATAAGCATAAGCAGAATAATTGTTGCACTTGGCTTTTGCTTAATTCCAAATATCACCAAAATGCCTGCAATTAACTCAATCCAAGGTATAGTGATTGCCGCAATATTAATGAAAAAATTGGGTAAAATTTGATAATTTGCTATCTCGTCTGCAAATTCTGCGGGATGGGCGATCTTGCCAACCCCAACTATCACAAACATTAAACCAATTATTATTCTTGCTAATAATACAACGAAAGAATTGTCAAGAATATTATTAATCAATGTATTTTTCATTAAATCAACTCTGTTTTAACTCTTTTAATCGAAGCACCTAATTTTGCAAATTTATCTTCAATTTTCTCGTATCCTCTATCTAAATGATAAATTCTTAACACTTCGGTATTGCCTTCGGCAATTAATCCCGCCAATACCAAAGCAACACTTCCTCGTAAATCTGACGACATTAATGTTGCACCTGATAAGCTTTTGCCGCCATTGATAATTGCGACATTATCCACCATTTTAATATCTGCACCAAGTCTTTGCAATTCAGGAATATGCTTAAATCGGTCTGTATAAATAGTGTCAGTTACTTTGGATATTCCTTTGGTAGCCATCATATAAGCAACCCATTGTGCTTGTAAATCAGTTGGCAAACCGGGATAAACCGATGTTGTAAAATCAACTGGTTGTGGGTCTTCATTTTGTTTTAAATAAATTGTATCGCCATTTACATCAATTTCCGAGCCCGAATCTTCCAATTTAGCCAAAACACTTGATAAATGGTAAGGATTTACGTTCTTCAGTTCAATTTCGCCTTTGGTCATTGCTGCTGCAATTAAAAATGTTGCTGCTTCAATTCTATCAGGAATTGCCACTTCATCTACTGCATTCAAACTTGCTACACCTTGAATTTCTAATTCAGTTGTGCCGATACCTTCAATTTTTGCTCCCATTTTTACCAAAAATCTTGCTAACGCTGTAATTTCGGGTTCCAAGGCAGCATTTGTAAGCAATGTTGTGCCTTCGGCTAATACAGCTGCCATCAGCATATTCCCTGTTGCACCAACGCTCGATACATCAAAATGAAAACGAGCACCTTTAAGTTTCTTTGCCTTGGCGTTGATAAAACCATTCTCAATCGTTATCTCAGCACCAAGTTTTTCCATTCCTTTTAAGTGCAAATCCACAGGTCTCGGTCCCCAAGCACAACCGCCCGGAAGTGATACTTTTGCCTCGCCAAAGCGTGCAAGCAAAGGACCTAAAACATAAATAGAAGCACGCATTTTCTTAACTAATTCATAAGGTGCTTCGAATTTATTCAATTCGCGAGTATCTATAAACAAGCTATTTTCATTCAATTCGCAAAATGCACCCATCGCATTCATCAATTGGGACATTGTCCAAACATCACGCAGATTGGGTGTATTTGTAATGTGATACACTCCAGACGCCAATATTGTTGCTGGTATAAGAGCCAATACTCCATTCTTTGACCCAGAAACCGATATGCTTCCTTTTAATCTTTTTCCGCCGCTAACTACAAATTTATCCATTCAATTTTTTTTATTTTGTTTATTTTCTTTCTCAACAATATACCTCCCCCTTTGTCCCCCTCAAAGAGGGGGAATTTTTTTTCATTCCCCCTCTGTGATCCCGACAGGTCGGGACAGGTGGGGGCAGGGGGAGGTTCTAATTAAAACATCCTCTTTGTCCTCACCCCCCTGCCCCCTTCCTGTCCCGACTTGTCGGTGATCCAAATTGGAGAGGAATTTAGGGTGAGTACTATTCAAATTTTAATAACTATCAATTTAATTAATCATTAACGATTTTAATTCCTAATTAGTTTTATTACATTCTCAATATGATAAGTTTGAGGAAACATATCGATTGGCTGAATATCTTCTACACGATAATTCTCCAAAAAAAATTCCAAATCGCGTGCTTGTGTAGTGGGATTGCAACTAACATAAACAATCTTCTGGGGTTGTAAATTCAAGATTAACTCAATTATATTTTTGTGCATACCCGCGCGTGGTGGATCCAAGATTATTGTGTTCGGAGCTGGATAATTATTCAAGTATTCAGCAATATTTTTGTGATGCAGGTCGATTGCCTCAAATTTAGCATTTTCAATATTATTTTCTGCAGCATTTAATTTGGCATCTTCGATTGCTTCTGCAACGAGTTCAAACCCGTAAATATGATTTACTTGTTTGGAGGCGGGCAAAGTGAGCGAACCCGCACCGCAATATAAATCATACACTACATCATCTTGTTGTAAATCAGCGATTTCCAAAATTTTTCCAACAAAATTATCCAATTGATATGGATTGGTCTGAAAGAACGAAAAAGGAGAAATACGGAATTTAATGCCCAGAATTTGTTCATAAATATATTGCTCACCTTCGATATAATTTATTTCGCCTTTTGCTACCGGCGATAATGAATCATTTACAGCCCAAATGCTTGAAATTACTTTTGGAAAATTCTGTTTAATTTGCTTAATTAATTCTTTAATTAAATCCTCTTCGTTGTTGTCAGCAGCTTTACCCGTTATTAGCAAGACCATAAATGCATCCTGCAATTTGCTGTAACGAATTACAAGATTTTTAAGCAAACCTGCTTTTTCAAAATTATTTAATGGCGTTAATCCTTTTTCTTTGGCATAATCACGGACGAAATACATAATTATGTTTGCATCATCATCTTGCAAATGACATTTTTGAATATCAATTACTTTAGCGAAATTTTGTGGTGAATGTAATCCCAAAGCAAAATTTTTATCATCAATATTTTCTTGAGAATTAATTTCATTTAGCGAAAGCCAACGATGAGCCGAAAACGAAAATTCCATTTTATTGCGGTAATTATATTCGGCTGGGCAACCCAAAGTGGGATTAATATGAACATCAGAGAGATGTGCAAATTTGCGTAAAGCATCACGGACAAATTCATTTTTCCAATAAATTTGCTTTGAGTAATCCAAATTTTGCAAAGAACATCCACCACACTCGCCGAAATAATCGCACCTTGGCTTGGCTCTGTCTTCCGAAGGTTCTACTATCGACATTAAGTTAGCAAAAGCGTATTTCTTTTTCTTTTTAGTTACCATAATTTCTGCTGTATCGCCAGGAATTGCTTTCTTCACAAAATACACAAAATTATCTTTTTTGGCAATCCCATAACCTTCAAAAGCTAATGATTCGATTTGGACTTGCAATGTTTCGTTTTTTTTCATATTTTTTTATTTTTATAAATTATTTTTTCTATTGTCATTCCTACGAAGGTGGGATTCCAATGTTAATTTGAAAATTTGTATTGGCTTATCTGATAGAACCAATAACTTTTCCATAATTCACCAATAATAATTAACAAAATTACAAAAACTTTTTACAAAATGTAAATTTTCATAATAGTATAACAATTGAAACGGAAAAATATAACATCGAGGGGGAAGTTTTTGGATTTAACCACAAAGGACACAAAGTGAGATATTCGGTGTTGGATGCTGGAAGTTAGTCGTTGTAGGTCATTAGGAGTTCCGATTTATCGGAACGAAGCAATCTAAAATAAAGCAAGAGATTGCTTCGCTAACACTCGCAATGACGTACAACTCCCAAAACGCAATGCCCAAAAACCTTTTCAAATTATCTAATTCAGCATTGCAATACAAAGGTGAATATTAGCCATTCTATTCTTATGTTGAACTCACCAAATAATTTTGTAATATACTGAAATATAATAAGTTATGTTGATTGCTCCGTATTTTGGCATTAACTTTGTAATACTTCTGAAAAAAGAAGATTATGATTTATAATAATTACCTGTTTTCTAAACGATTGCCCTTGATGAACAGAGCGTTAGATGCTTATGCTTTACGCTCGCAAACAATTGCAAAAAATATTGCTAATGTAAATTCTCCGCATTATCGTCCCGAAAATGTGAAATTTGAGGAGTTCTTTCATAATCCCGAAGTCTCAATAACTGGTGCGACAGAGTCGCCTACTCATATTCCAATTGGCAAGCCCGATCCGGGCTCGGTGGAATCAGAAAAAATTCCCCAAAATATTCCAGAGCCACAAGTATATTTTTCGGGGGAAACGCACGTAGATATTGATAGAGAGATGGCGACTTTAGCTGAAACTCAAATTCGTTTCCGCTTTGGTTCACAAATGGTTAAGCGTTTTTTTACAGGATTGAATTCCTCGATAACAGGTAATCAACAATAAAAATTAGAAAAATTGTTTAAATAAGAAATAAAAAAGTAAGATAGATATGGCAGAAAATGTATTTAGTTCGTTCAATATAAGTGGTCAGGGAATGACAGTCCAAAGGATGAGATTAACCGCAACTGCAAATAATATAGCCAATGTTAATACAACGAAGGGAGTTGACGGTAAGCCTTATCAACGACAAGTGGTGGCGGTAAGAGCAATTCCAGATAGTCCATTTGAGGAAACATTATCCGACCAAATTGCTATGAAGCGTACAAGCGAGGAGCATGCACCCAATGCAAATCCAACAAGTTATCCACCAGATTATAGCGTGCTGCGAGCCCGAACAGCCCGAGACAATACGCCTCCGAGGTTAGTATACGACCCCAGCCATCCCGATGCAAACGCAGACGGCTATGTGGAATATCCAAATATCAATGTGGTTACCGAGATGGTGGAAATGATTACAGCACAGAGAGGCTTCGAAGCAAATACGGGAGCATTCGAAGCGGCAAAAAATGTGGCACGATATTCGTTGGAAATTTAGATTAAATGAACAAAAGGAATATTTTATAATATGAAATTCGTATTTATAGAAATATTGGCTAATATTATTCAAAGTGTAGAATAGGAGACAAAATGAGTATTTCAATACTGAATTCTTACAATCCATATTCAAAAAAGCAAGATTTAGCATTAGATGTGTTGAGTTCTCAAATCGACAAGCGACTATCTAATGACTTGCAGAACAACAATTTACGTGATAAAATTGAAAATTTGCAAAGCAAATCGGATAATTTAATAACCAAGACCGAACGAAATTACTTTATGAAACTATTCCCCGATGAGCAAAGCCAAATAGAAAAGCATATAGTTTTCAATCGGAATGGAAGAATTAACGAAAGTAACGTAAGTAAAGGTATATTATTAGATGCAAAGATTTGATACAAAATAAATGTCAAATCAATATTAATAACTGAAAAATCATAACTGAAGGAGTCAGCAAAAATGATAATTAACGAAATGGATGCCAGCAAAATGTATTTGCCCAAAGTGCAACAAAAGTTCTTGGGGAAAGAAGTATCGCCCGAAGATACTAAATTTGTGGATACTGTTAAGTCGCTGATGAGCGATGTAAATAATCAACAAAAGGAATCTGCAGAAGCGATAGAAAAGTTGATAAAAGGCGAACCCATTGATTTACACGATGTTATGATTTCTGCCGAAAAAGCAAAGACTTCTTTTCAATTATTAATGGAATTAAGAAATAAAGGATTAGACTTGTATCGCGAAGTATTGCGCATACAAGTTTAGTTATTTAGGAGATAAGGAATAAACAAATGGCAGCACTACTCGAGCAAGCAAAAACATTTTCCAAGAGACTTTCCACATTGCAGAAAGTATTGATCATTTCCGCGGTAGTGGGAGTGTTGGCGATTTTAGGGGTCATCCTATTAACTGGTGGAAAAAGCAATGCAGATATGGCAGTATTATTCAAGGAATTAACTCCCGAAGATGCAAGCAAAATCACAGCAAATCTAAAGGAAAAAGGAATCGAATATGAATTAGCAGATGGCGGTTCTACCATTTTAATCCCAAAAGAAAATGTATATGAAACCCGAATTGAGTTGGCAGGGGAAGGATTACCGAATAGTGGAATTGTTGGATATGAGATATTTGATAAAACAAATTTAGGGATGAGCGAATTTGTACAAAAAATGAATTATCAAAGAGCATTAGAAGGCGAATTAGCGCGTACAATTAATGCACTTGATGAAGTAAAGTCATCACGAGTACACATTACAATTCCGGAAAAAGCACTCTTTAAAGAAGACCAAAAGCAACCCACTGCAAATGTTTCATTGCATTTAAAATCAAACAAGAATATTTCTAATAGCGCAGTAGTTGGCATTCAAAACTTAGTAGCAAGTTCAATCGAGGGTTTAACCCCCGAAAATGTCACAGTTTTAGATGGCAAGGGACGAGTAATTTCGGCTGACCCTTTGGACAAAGCATCGCTTGCGGGACTTACCGCCGCTCAACATCAGCAGCAAATTGAAGTGGAGCAATATTTATCCCAAAAAGTTCAATCAATGTTGGATAATGTTTTGGGAGTGGATAATTCCAGCGTGAAAGTAACCTCTGAATTGAATTTTACACAAATTGAAAAAACAATTACAGATTATGACCCAGATAAACAAGTAGCCCGAAGCGAGCAGCAAATTACCGAGAAAAGCCAATCAACAGATTCATTAAGTTATCCAACCGTAAGTATGGCAAAAGACCAAGCAAATTTAATTACAAATTATGAAATTCCACAAACAATCGAAAAAATTGTAAACGAAGTTGGCAATATTAAGCGACTTACAGTTTCGGTTTTAGTAAATGGTGAAAATAAAATTATTGAAAAAGATGGGGTTAAGTCTTTGCAATACATACCTAAAACCAAAGAGGAAATAGAACAATTAACATTGGCAGTAAAGAATGCAGTTGGCTACGATCCAGGAAGGAACGACCAAGTATCGGTAATAAATGTTCCTTTTGATGATACATATTATCAAGACTTAATTAAAGAAAGTATTCCAAAGCCTTGGCACGAACAACCAGAAAATCAAAAATTAATAATATTAGTTGCAATAATTTTATTATCAATCTTCTTTATGTTTAGATTGTTACAATCAAAATTTGTGAAAGAAAGGATACGAATTGCATTATCTTTGCCAAAAACAGTAGCATTAGACAAGGCAGTAGTCGAAGAAGAAGAAGAGGAAGAACCCGAAGAAGATTTAGTTGACTTAGGATTTGATAACGAGGATATGTTGCTTTTGCCTGCGGATATTCCAGAGCAATTGATGTTAGAAAGTACTCCTTCTGACCAAGATGAGCAGTTTGCATTATCACAAGAAGCAGATTTCGATTCGGCATCGTTAGCAGCTAAAGCTCGGGCAGAATTAGATAGTGCCGACACTCCTGATTTCAGCGAAGATCAATTATTAAAAATTGAAATGAAAAATAAGATTCAAGGGTTTATCGACACAGAAACAGAAGAAGCAGTTAAGTTAGTTAGAATATTTTTAACTCAAGACACTTTAAGTATGATGGGAAAGTAAATTTTTGAGATATGATAGAATTTACAAACAAATTATTCGTATAATTAAATAAGAAAAAGTTAACAAATTTTAAAAATAAAATATAATAAACAAGAAAGAAAATGCCACCTTCAAATTTAAATGAATTATCAGGGAAACAGAAAGCAGCAATTTTGCTAATGTCTATGGATGTAGAAGTTGCTTCCAAAGTATTTAAAGAATTGGAAATGACTGAAGTTGAATCAATAGCATTAGAAATTACAAATTTAAAAGACGTTCCCGCAAGTGTAGTCGAAGATGTAATTGAAGAATTTTATGAATTGATGCAAGCATCGTCATTGATGCTTGAGGGTGGTTTAGATTATGCTCAAGTGCTTTTAGAAAGGACTTATGGGGCAGAAAAAGCAAGAGAAATTGTTGAAAAAATTAAAGTTTTAACAACAATTAGAGGTTTTAATATTCTAAAGCAAGCCGACCCCGCTCAATTAGCGAACTTTCTTTCTAAAGAACACCCTCAAACAATTGCACTTATAATGTCGCATCTTCCACCATCGCAAGCGGCTGATGTGTTGCAAGAGTTTAGTGAAGAATTGCGAAGCGAAACCGTACTGCGTATAGCTACAATTGGCAAAGTTTCACCAGCTTTGGTTTCCGAAATTGAACAAGTAGTAGACCAAATTGCCGAATCTACATTGTCGCAAAACTTAGCAGCAACAGGTGGTTCGCAGATTGTTGCAAATATATTGAATAAGAGCAATACTGCTGTTGCTAAGTCGATGCTTGAAAATATAGAAGAAAAGAATTACGATTTATCAAATGAAATAAAACGATTGATGTTCTTATTCGAAGATATTATTCAAATTGATGATCGTGGTATTCAAAGGATTCTTAGAGATGTGGATAAACGCGATTTAGCTCTTGCTCTGAAGGTAGCTGACGATAAGATTAAGAATAAGATATTCAAGAATATGAGTGAGCGTGCTTCGGCTGTTGTTAAAGAAGAACTTGAATTTATGGGACCAGTCAAGTTGAAGGAAGTAGAACTTGCACAAATGAGAATTGTAGACATTGTAAAACAACTTGAAACAGACGGAGAAATTTCTATTGGTGGACGTGGCAAAGAGGATGTATTTGTATAGTATTTGTCTTTTAGTTAATTTTATTATTTTGATTAAAATCAAAAATATTTATATATTTCAATAAATTTTTCAAATAAAATACCAAAAGTAAGTGAGTTAGAAATGGGCGAAGTAGTAATAAAAGTTCCAAAGAATAGAAAGAATATTAATATTATTCGTTCTTCTGAATTAATTGAAAAAGAAATTCAGAAACGCCAATTCTTTCTTAATTCACTTATTGAACTTAAGGAAAAACAAACACAATTAGAGGAGGGAACCCCCGAACCCGAATTAGTGGAAGAAGAAATCCCTCAATATCCTACACGCACACAATTTATAGAAAAGTTTACAATATCAGATGCTAATCAACCTACAAGCATTGAGTTTTTTGCCCCAACTGAACCCGAAATTGATTGGGAAATTCTCCAAAATGAAATACAAGAATCATATAATAAAGGATTTAGGGAAGGCGAAAGCACTGCTCGTGCTATTGATGAAAAGGAATTTGAAAAACTAAAAGAAATGAACAGAAGAGTTGATGTATTGGTTGAACAATTCCGATTTGAATATAGCAAACAACTTGATGAATTGAAGAAATATTTGGTAGAATTATCATTAACTGTTGCAGAACAGATTGTAGGATATGAAATTGACACAAATAAAAACTTTTTTATACAACATTCACAAAAGATATTAAAAGAAGTTGATAAAAATCTTATCTATAAGATATTTATCAATAAAGATGATTTGGAATTATTTAGAAAATCAAAAAGCGAATTAACTGCAGATCCATCAATTTTTGATGATATTAAATTAATAATTGATGATAGCGTTGAAAAAGGTTTTATCAAATTAGAAACATCGATTGGTGAATTTGATGGGACATTGCGTACACAATTAGAGATAATTCGTGAAAACTTAAAAGAAGAGTTGCAAAGTTCGGACATAAACGAAGAAATTGGTGAAATTGAAAGAACATACAAAACACAAATAGAGGCTGAAGATGCTAACGCGTAGTTTGCAAAATCGTTTAAAAACAAGAGCAGAAAGAGTTCAACCAATCCGTAGAGTAGGGAAGATTAACAAAGTGATTGGTTTAGTAATTGAAAGCCAGGGACCTAAATCTCCAATAGGCGAATTATGTTACATTATTGACAAGAAGGGTGAGATTATTAGCTATTCCGAAGTTGTTGGTTTCATAGATGAAAACAGAATATTGTCGATGGTGCTTGGCGACTTGCAAAATATTGAACCGGGGATGGAAATAGTTGCATCTTCATCTTCATTGCAAATTGGAGTAGGCGAAACTTTATTAGGAAGAATAATCAACGGAGTTGGGTCACCAATAGATAATCAAGGCGACATAAAGTTTAGAGAAATTCGTTCTGTTTATTCTGTGCCACCCAATCCACTTACTCGTAAGCGAATAAAAGAACCAATTGCAACTGGGATAAGAGCCATTGACGGGCTTTTAACAATTGGGAAAGGACAAAGAATGGGAATTTTTGCTGGATCGGGTGTTGGTAAGTCCACTTTGCTTGGAATGATTGCACGCAACACTTCGGCAGATGTAAATGTTATTTGTTTAGTTGGGGAACGCGGCAGAGAGGTGCGTGAATTTATAGATAAAGATCTGGGAATTGAAGGATTAAAAAGATCAGTGGTGGTTGTAGCAACAAGCGATACCGCTCCACTTGTGCGGGTAAAAGCACCTTTAATAGCAACTACGATTGCCGAATATTTCCGCGACCAAGGGTTAGATGTAATGTTAATGGTTGATTCATCTACTCGTATGGCTATGGCTCAACGGGAAGTTGGATTAACTATCGGAGAGCCACCAACTTCAAAGGGTTACACTCCTTCGGTTTTTAGTTATTTGCAAAAAACTATGGAGCGAGCAGGCACAGGAGAATATGGTTCTATTACTGGACTTTACACAGTTCTTGTAGAAGGTGATGATATGAACGAGCCAATTGCCGATGCAGCACGAGGTATTTTAGATGGGCATATTGTGTTGTCTCGTAAATTAGCTACACTCGGACACTACCCAGCAATAGATGTATTGGAAAGTATTTCCAGGGTTAGAAACGATGTAATCTCGAAGGAACATAAATCTGCTGCTGGGAACGTGCAAGAATTATTAGCTACTTATAAAATTAATGAAGATTTAATCTCTGTTGGTGCTTATCGCAAAGGAACTAATCAAACTACTGATAGAGCAATTTTTTACAATGAAAAAATTAGCCAATTTTTAAAACAAGACGTTTATGAACAAGCAGATTACGATGAAACTAAAGAATATTTATTAAATTTGATTAAATAATTTTAAATATTTTTAAATAATTTTTTAAAATAAAAAATGGCAAAAAAATTTACATATCGGTTAGAGCCTTTACTCAAAGTGAAGTCCTATAATACTTCATTGGCAAGGACAGAGCTGACTAATGCCATAAACGAAAGAATAAATAAGGAACAGGAAATTGAGAATATTAGCAACCATAGAAGTTCGCTAAATAACGTTGAAATTAGGAATTTAACCATAAGTGAAATGCAACATCTTCATCATTTTAAGCAATCTTTAGAAAATCAAAAACATAAACTTGCTGAAGAAAAAGAAGTACTTGCCGAGAAAGAGAAATTAAAACAGAGCAAATATAATATTGCAATGCAAGAAGAAAAAATACTTGCAAAACTTAAAGAAAAAAAACTTGAGGATTACCGAAAAACATTGAACGCAGAAGAGCAAAAAGAATTAGATGATATTGGATTAAGAGTTAAAACTAAGTTATAATGAATTATAGAACTTTTGTAATATTTTTAGTGATTTTAGTAGCGTTTGTTTCGTTGCTTTTAGTTGGATTTATGGCAGTTTATTCCATCGATCCTTCTTTATTGGGCTTTGAACCGAAAAGAACTGCAGCTGACTCGTTAAGAATAGTGAAAGAAAAGAAATCGCTTCCTCAAACAGATAAACTGATTATTACAAAAAAACAATTTAAATTAATTCAAAATAATCTTGGCAAATACGAAAAAAATAGTTTAGCAAATTACAATAAATATCAATACTCCCAAAAAATAATTGATTCACTAAACAAAGTAATTCAGTCCAAAGATGCCGAAATATCAAAAAAACAAATTTTACATGATTCTATAAATAAATTTTCAAAAGCATTAAACGACCAATATTCAACTGTAGCCTATTTGAAAGATAGTATTAATAAATTAACTAAAAACATCACACAGCTCCAAAATGATGTGAAATCGAAAGATAATAAAATCAGTCAGATGGAGAAATTTTATTCAAAAAAAGCAGATTCGCTTACTTTGGCAAATTACCGTCAATTTGCCGATATGTTCAAAAATGCTTCGCCCACAGAAGTTGCAAAAATATTAGAAAGAATTGACGAGCGGGAAGCTGCAAAAATATTAAAATTATTACCCAAAAAGCAAGCTGGCAAGATTATTGATGCACTACCTGCAGAAAGAGCAGCGGTTATAATGCTACTCGGTTCAGATCAATAATTGCAAGGATGCACTATGAAAATTCAGTCTTCTACTGGTGGCTATATTCAGCCATCTATGGATAATAGTAGTCAAATTAAAAAGGCTGCCGAAAATTCAGAATTATCATTTTTGGATTTTATCATTTCATATATTTCAAACCCGACTTTTACAGGCGAGTTTAATGCTGATACCACAAACAACAATCAACTTAAAGATTTTTCATCAACAGAGATGGAAATAAAAAGTCCAGAATTCGAACAATTAGCACAAAAAATTCTTGGATTGATTGGAGAAACTAACTCACCAGACCAAATAAAATCGCTTTTTGGTAAAACTGATGTCAATTTTACCTCTGAAATTTCAGAAAATATTGAATCAATTATCAAGACATTTTATCTTACTGAAGATTTAGGTATAGAACATTCCACAATTAAAGAAGTTATTGCTGAAAAACTCAAACTTTTCTCACCCGAAGAAATCAAATTAATTTCAATAAAAAGCCCGCAAAAGGAAAGCAATATTGTAATAGAGTCAGCAAAAATATCCCAAACTATTGCTGAACTTATTAAATTATCAGAAAATTATAAAAATACAAACAACTCGGTAAAACAAATAATCTCAATAACAGC
>DYLM01000130.1 GCA_020722095.1 Chloroherpeton thalassium | reverse complement strand
AAAATTAACAATTTTGATCTTCAAGAATTTATCAAAAGAATGAGTTAAATCACAATAATCAAAAATTAAATCTAAACATAACAAAAAAGAAAATGGAAAGAAAAATTTTTTGGGGCTTATGCATCATAGGGTTGATCGGCATCATGATGATGTTAATAAATGTAAATGCGATAGATAACTCAAAAACATCTGTTGAAAAGATAAATGATGATTTGAATAACGGAATTTTAGATGACGAAACCGCTTTGGTTTACGAAGTTTTGTGTTTTTATAACAAAAGTGAACTTCCTGAGAAATATCAATCAAACAAACCATCAAAAGGAGTTGGTACCTGGATAATGTCTAAACTGTCATCTAATTGGAATAAATTAAGTGAAGAAAACAGAGCAAAATTGAAACAGTATCTTGAACCACAATTTTTCCAATATACTCAACCAGTAGGTTCCGTTGAGACATTATCAGCACCAGCTAACCCACCATCAACAACACCACAACATAAATATACTACAGATCACTTTGTATTTAATTATTACACTACGGGACCACATGCAGTTTTTAATGCATCCGATACAGTTACTGTGAATGATCAAACCATCCCAAAATATGTCAAAAAGTTTAGCGATTATTTTGAGAATTCATATGATAAAGAAGTTGTAAAATATGGTTTTAGAAAACCTGTTGATATTAATTCTACATATTCGTCTAACGATTCACATCTGTATGTTTATATTCTTAATTTTGATTCATGGAACGAGGGTGACTATAAGTATGCCCTGGGTCTAACTATACCGCCCATTGAAAGTAGTTTTTCACAAGATAATGGATTAAAAAATATTTCTCATGTTTATATCATTGTCAGAAACTCCTATGAAGAATTTCCTGGAACTCAAGAGGATTTAATGAAAGTAACCGCTGCGCACGAACTTTTTCATGCAATTCAAAGTGCCTATCGTGCACCTATTTGGGAACTTGGGGGCAATGAAGAAAAGAGAAACTGGTGGATTTATGAGGCAACAGCAGTTTGGATGGAAGACGAAGTTTATGATGACATCAACAACTATCGTCAGTATTTGACCAAGCAATGGGGCTACGGATGTGATGAGTGTCATCTTGATGGCTCTTATGAACAACTTGGTCCAACTTTAACAACAACTCTTACTCAACTAGTTCCAGAGGTTAATATTACCGGCACATGGATTACATGGTCAGCAGGTCCGGGTTATTGTACATTTACTCATCATGCAAATATTACAAACACCGGCACTTTAGCAGCATCGGGGGTTAAAGTAGAATTTTTTTATTGTACCACAAATGATTGCAATTGTACAGGATCACAATGGACATCAGCAGGGAATAGCTCTTCCACAACTTTAGCAATAAATGAGAAGAAGAAAGTGACTAAATCATGGACAACGGACTCATCAACTCTTTCTTCCAGTGTGTGCTTAGATGGAAATGCAGCAATATCTGCTATTGATAATAATATGAAGATATACGCCACCGTGACCAATACAGGAGACATAGACGCAACAGATGTCACTGTCAATATATATGAAGACTTATCTGGCACTAAAACACTAATTGGGTCAACCTATCTTGGTACAATTTCTGTTGGTGGAAGCAAAAACTCAACCCTATTTGACTGGAATGTAAGTGAAGGAGCAACATACGAAACAAACATGACTGGAGGTGACGATGCAAATCTCACTGCAACGATAACAAATACTGGAATAAATGACGCATTTGATGTTACTGTTGATTTTATAAATGAAACAGGAGGTACAGATATCATAGTAGATACTAAAACAATACCTTTGCTGAAACCAGGTGAGTCAAAAAATGTATCTACTTTAATTCAAATTACTGAAGGAGAAACTTTTGACATCGGCTATAAAGGGCATGGTGAATGCGTAGATGATCGCTGGTTTGACAATCCTGATGTTCCATTAACTTGCAGCGAAACCTGTGATGCTGAAGCTCATGAGTATGGTGACGTGATTTTCGCTAAATTCCTGTCGGAGAAATTTGGAACCGATGTAATTAAAGATATATGGACAGAATTTACAAATGCATCATGTGATTCTTTATGTGCAATAGATAAAGCATTACAAAAAAAAGGGACGAATTTCAATACAACTTTTACCGAGTTTTTAGTCAAAAATTATCTAAAAAATGGAACATGGAATGTAAACGGAAATACATTTTACGGATATGATGAAGGAAATTTATATCCTGACCTTCATTTAACCTACAATGGAACATTTGACGGAACCAATATTACAATTAATGAAAATGTTAGTCCGTTGGCGGCAGATTACTTTCTATTTTATCCGACAACATCTAATATTTCTATTAATTTTGAATCCTCAGCAAACGCAAAATTTATTTATAGAGTGTTGTTATTTAACAATAAGAACATTATTTTACGGGCTGTTAATCAAGGATGTGGAAAAATAAGTATTAAAAATGCTACAAATTATGATAAAATAGTTGTTATTGTTGGGAGGCAGGATACTAATGAAAATATAGCAAAATATAATCTGACCGTAACATCAAAAAATCAACCATTGTGTCCAGATTTAGTTATTGATTCTGCATTATTATCTACTTCAAGTAGCGGAAACATTTCAAATATTTCTGTTGTGATTAAAAATGGAGGTAATATAACACAGCCCGAGCTATGTAATGTGAATATTTCTCTATTTGTTGAGAATATTTATAAGGATTCAAAAATAGTTAATTTGTCTAACATTATAAACAAAACAATAAATTTCACATGGAATAATACATATTATAGTAAAAAATTAACAATAGTGGCAGATATTGATGATAAAATAAAAGAATATAACGAAATAAATAACGAAAAAAAAGTGCTAAGGTTAAATTGTACTCTCGGAGATGTTGATGGATCAGATGAGGTTGATATATTTGACGTTGTTGCGATGTTAGAATATCTTGTAGGTATTAGAGATGAAAGTAATTTTAATACAATTTGTGCGGATGTTGATTTCAATAATAAAATAAACGTTGTTGATGCATTGATCACTATTCAATATGTGGCAGGAGTAATAGATCATCTCGGTAATAAAACTTATTACCCTCCTGTGGAAGCGTTTTCTGCATCCCCCTCTTTAGTTACTGGAGAATATATTTTTGAAGATGATAATATTATTATTTTTCCAGTTACTATTTTGAATGTATCAGGATTTGGAGCTATGGATATTAATATATCTTATGATTCCAACATTCTTCAACCACTACATGTTCTTTCAGGAAACTTCCCGGTCGCTAATGCATCCGCTTGGTTTGAGATTAATGAAAGTGGCAAGTGTCAAGGTGTGAATCAGAATACTCGGGATGTTATGTGTGTTAATAATAAGATAAATGAAAACAAATTACGAATTGTATATGGCACTATTAAAGAAGATGGGTTAAATGCAGGCAGTAAAGTAGATACTTCATTAATTATGTTTGTTGGGTTTAAAATCAAAAATAAAAACTATTCAAATATTACCCTAAATATAAGTATAAATGATTTTGTTGATTGGAAAGGCAGACCAATTCCTTTCAATGTTAGGAATGGAGCAATATATAAAAAATACCTATCAAGGGGATGGAATCTTATTTCAATTCCGATAATGCCTGCAAATACTTCGATCGACTATG
>DYLM01000028.1 GCA_020722095.1 Chloroherpeton thalassium | reverse complement strand
ATCCACTGCCAGAGTGGATTTATAGATTCCCACTTTCGTGGGAATGACAGAAAAATCAACTTATGAGACAGCCTCTTTGTTTAGATACTCATTCTTATACTTTTAAAATTATTTAATTATTAATCTTGGTATTATAGTTAATTTTGTATTTGTAAGATTTTAAATTGTGTTGCAAATAATTAAAATTTTACATAATGTAATTCGTTTCAATAATTCATTTTGGTAGAATTATGCAAAGAATACTATTTAAATCAAAAATACATAGAGCAAGGGTAACCGAAGCAAATCTATACTATGAAGGAAGCATTACAATCGACAAAGAGTTGATGGAAATTGCCGATATTTTAGAAAATGAAAAAGTATCGGTACTTAACATTAATAATGGCGAGCGTTTCGATACTTATGTAATTGAAGGCGACTACGGCAAGCGGGATATTTGCTTGAATGGTGCTGCTGCACGAAAAGTTGCTGTTGGCGATGAAGTAATAATTATCACTTATGGTTTTTTTGAAGAAAATGAAATAAAAGATTTTCAACCTAAAATTGTGCTTTTGGATCAGCAGAATAATGTTAAATCTATTTCTCACAAGACTTCTCCAAAATCCTTAATTACTCAAAAATAAAATAGTTCTATGTCAAATAACAAATTAGCAATAGTTATCCTTGCCGCAGGCAAAGGGAAACGGATGAATAATCCAAATCTCCCAAAAGTATTAGTAGAACTCAAAAATCGTCCTTTGCTGGATTATGTATTAGAATTATCTGCAAATCTCAATCCCGAAAAAGTTGTAGTGATTGTTGGACATCACAAAGAGCAAGTAATTGATTTCATTGATTCTCACAAAAATCCAAAATTTGAATATGCAATCCAAGATGAACAATTAGGCACTGGGCATGCTGTTGCACAAACAGAATCTAATTTGTCTGATTTTGATGGGAATATTCTGATTTTATCGGGCGACGTTCCATTGTTGAGCAAATCAACTACTCAAGATTTTATAAATTTGCATTTTGAAAATAATTCCTCGGCTTCTGTTTTATCAAGTATTACTGACAATCCTTATGGATATGGCAGAATAATTCGAGATGACAGCAACAACTTTCTTAAAATTACCGAAGAAAAAGATGCAAATGAACAAGAGAAATCCATTAAAGAAATAAATTCGGGTATTTATTTGATAAATTCAAAATTGCTCTTTGATTCCTTGAAAAAAATTTCAAATAAAAATGCTCAAAATGAATACTATTTAACAGATGTAATTGATATTTTATATAAACAAAATCACACTGTAAAGGCATTCTCCATTGCAGATTTTAATGAAATTCAAGGTGTTAATCAATTAACAGATTTAGAAAATTTACAGAATAATCTTTCGTTAAAGTTACATTAAATTTTAAATTAAAATGATTAAATCAATCAATCATATTGGTATAGCAGTTAAAGATTTAGATATTTCTTTGGCTACTTTTAAAAAATTATTCCAAGTAGAAGATATTCACACTGAAACAGTTGCAGATCAAAAAGTTAAAGTTGCTTCATTCAAAGTAGGTGAAGTAAGATTAGAATTAACCCAAGCAACAGACGAAACCTCGCCAATTGCCAAATTCATTGAGAAAAAAGGCGAAGGAATTCATCATATTGCTTTCCAAACAGACGATGTAAATAATGAACTTTTACGATTAAAAAATGAAGAGTTTCAATTGATTAACCAAACTGGGGTGCAAGGAGCACACGAAATGTTAATTGGTTTTCTCCATCCAAAATCAACAAATGGAGTATTGACAGAACTTTGCCAACCAAAATATTAAGACAATTAAAATTAAAGGATAGTAATGATTAATAAAATATTTATCTTTTTGGTAGCTTATGGATTTGTATTTGCACAGAGCAAGGACATTCCAAAAATTGTCCAAATTTCTGAAAAAGAGATTGCTCGGACAATGCAAGAACTAAAAAGCAATCAAAATCCCCCCTATTTCTTAGAACATTATATAACTGAAACAAAAAGTTATCGCATTGCAAGCAGCTTTGGAGCTACAGAAAGTAAAAGCATAGACAGCAATAGAATGCTTGACATTCAAATTAGAGTTGGCAATTATAAATTTGACAATACTCACCTAATTCGTGGAAATCCACTAAATTTTTCATCAAGTTTTGGTAGAATTGAACTTCCATATATTGATGATGAGAAGTTAATTGCCAAAACAATGTGGTTTGCAACAGATAAAGCATATAAAAATGCTATTGAACGCTACGAAAAAGCACTAACTAATGCAAAAGTTAAAGTGCAAGAAGAAGATACATCGGCTGATTTTACGCAACCAAATCCAGTGGTCGCTATTCAACCCAAGCAATTGTATTCAGTTGATTTGGATAAATGGGAGCCAATTTTAAACAAATTATCGTCAAAATTCAATTCTCATAAATGGATATTAAATTCATCGGTTTCATTATTTGGAAATTCCAAAGTTAAAGCAATTGTTTCAAGCGAAGGCACAAAAATTTACACATCGGAAAGTTACTTTTATATTTTCGTCACTGCCGATACCAAAGCCGAAGACGGAATGACGCTTCCACTTTATCATAGTTTCTTTGCTTTCGTTCCTGATTCCTTGCCGAATGCCGAGACAATTGAAAAAAGTATTGATGAAATGATAGACTTACTTGATAAATTGCGAACAGCACCTTATGCAGATGTGTTCACAGGTCCTGCTTTGCTATCGGGCAGAGCATCGGGAGTATTTTTCCACGAGATTTTTGGTCATAGAGTGGAAGGTCATCGCGAGAAAGACCCGAATTCCAGCCAAACATTCAAAAAATCAGTTGGGACAAAAATTCTTCCAGATTATATGAGCATAATTTTTGATCCAACAAAACGAGAATTGAACAATACACAATTAGCTGGGTACTATCAATACGATGACGAAGGGACAAAAGCAAGCAAAGTTGATGTGGTAAAAGATGGAATTTTTACAAGTTTTTTGATGTCTCGCACTCCAATTGAAGGATTCAATAATTCAAATGGACACGGACGCAAAGCACCGGGCTATTCACCCGTTACTCGCCAATCAAATTTGATTGTAGAAAGTTCAAAAACAGAGTCTTTTGACAACTTAAAAGAAGAGTTAAGGAAAATAGCCAAAGAACAAGGCAAAGAATACGGATTGTATTTTGTTGAGGTTTCGGGTGGATTTACTTTCACTAATCGTCAAATTCCAAACGCATTCAATGTTACTCCACTTGTTGTATATAAAGTTTATGTAGATGGCAGACCCGATGAATTAGTTCGTGGAGTTGATTTAATTGGCACACCATTGACAACATTTGCAAATATTGTTGGAGTTGGCAATGATATGGGTATATTCAATGGAATTTGTGGAGCAGAATCGGGCGGAGTTCCCGTTTCGGCTTGTTCCCCATCAATTTTGGTTTCAAGGATCGAAGTTCAGAAGAAGTTAAAATCACAAGCAAAACCACCAGTTTTACCAGCACCATAATTTAGGAAATAAAATGAAAAAGATAATAAAATTTTTGCTTATATTAATGTTTATAGTTCTTTCGGGGACTAATATTTTTGCACAATACAATTCAGAAATTATTCTGAAAGCTATGAAAGATGAGTTGAATAGGTCAATGAGTGAATTAAAAATTGAAAATTTAGAAAAGCCTTATTATATTGAATACAAATTGACAATAAGCAAACAATATATAACTAAAAGCGAGCTGGGTCAAATTTTTAACAATGATGACCCATTGCGTATTACACTTGATGTAGGAATAAGAATAGGTGATTACAAGTTTGATAATTCTAATTTCTTTGACATTGGGTTCTCATTTTTTGGAAGCACTGATGATGAGGAGAATTATCAAAATAGGACTTTACCAATAGAATTAACTTATGACAATTTAAGAAGAGAAATTTGGCTTGCAACTGATGCGGCATATAAGCAAACATCTGAAATATATTCCAAGAAAATTGCAACTCTAAAAAATATTATTCGCAAGGACACTATTCCTGATTTTAGTGTAGTGCCACCTACAAAATCTTACGACACTACAAAAACAAAAGATTTTGATTTTGCAAAATACACAAATTTAGTTAGGGATTTGAGTAAGATTTTCCAAAATTATTCAAAAATTTTTACTTCTCAAGTTGCATTTGAATATTTACAAAATCGTACATATTATGTAAATTCCGAAGGTATGGAATATGTGAAAGATAGTCACTTTACTGGATTAGAGTCAATAGCATTTGCTCAAAAAGAAGATGGAACACCAGTAATAAATCATTTTCAATCATACTCAAAATATCCGGAATTATTGCCAAGTGCTGACTCATTAAGCAAAGCAATTAATAAAATGGCAGCAACAACAGAAAAGTCACTTGTTGCAAAATCACTTGATGAACCCTATAATGGTCCTGTTCTAATTGTTGGCGAAGCAGCGGGTGAATTAATTTCGCGTAGTTTCGCTCCAAACTTTATGGCTCAACGGCAAAAGCTTACCGAAAGTTCAATGGGAATTGTATCTCAAAGAAATAATGCTTTCCAAAAGAAAATTGGAGGTAGAGTTTTACCAGAATTTATGTCGGTTGTTGACGACCCATCAAAAAACAATTTCGGGAAAGTGGATTTATTAGGTCCATACAAAATAGACGATCAAGGAATAAAACCTGAAACCGTTAAACTTGTTGAAAAAGGTTATTTGAAATCACTATTAAACGATAGAACTCCCGTAAAAAGATTGCCTAATTCCAATGGACACAAACGCGATGGCGCAATCACTTACAGCAATTTATTTGTAGAAGTAGAAAAAGATAAAACACTGAATAATAAAGAGCTAAAAGCAAAGTTGGTTGAATTAATAAAACAAAGAGATTTACCTTTTGGCATAATTATCACAAAAATTGCTAATCAAAATATAATGGCAACATCAATAATGAGCAAAACTTACGGCATTACAAGCTATTTAGTTGACCAAAATACTATTCCAATAATTGAAGCATATAAAATTTATCCAGATGGCAGAGAAGAATTTGTAAATAATATTCAACTAAATTCAGTTAGTGCTCCAAGTTTCAAAGACATTATTTTTACAGGCAATGAAAATTATGTATATAATCTTTTGTCGGTAAATCAAAATGGATTTATGGGTGAAGGCTCGCCATATATTCCAACAAGTATTATCTCCCCATCATTATTATTCGAAGATTTAGAAATTACGCCAATTGAAAAAGATACTCCTAAACCTCCATTTTTCTCAAACCCGATAATAAAATAGTATAGTAATATGAAAAAAAATCCCGAAAAAATATTGAATAGTCAAAAAGCTTACGATAACTTTGATTTTATTCATAGTGGTGATGGTAGAATTATACGTTTAATTGCAGAATATCTTTATCCCGACCAATACCTGAGAAAGAAAAATGTTCGAGGTGCTATTGTGTTTTATGGTTCTGCAAGAACATTATCCCAAGAGCAATACAATCACAAATTAGAAAAATTAGAAGAAGATTTAAAGAAATCAACTCCATCAGAACAGAAAAAATTGATGACAGAAATTGAGAAACTGAAATCAATGCACGATATAACACAATATTATGAAGATGGAGTAATTCTCGCCAAGCGCTTTGCCGAGTGGATAAAAAAACAATCGCCAATCAATGGTCTTTACATAACTTCGGGTGGCGGCGGAGGAATGATGGAAGCTGCCAATAAAGGTGCATTTTTGGCAAACCAAGATAATATTGGACTTAATATTAGTTTACCTTATGAGCAACATCCTAATAAATTTATCAGTCCTGATTTAAATTTTGAATTTCACTATTTCTTTATGCGAAAATTCTGGTTTGTGTATTTAGCAAAAGCAATAATAACAATGCCTGGCGGCTTTGGAACGCTTGATGAATTGATGGAAATACTCACTTTAAGGCAAACTCTGAAAGTAACAAAACCGCTGCCTATTGTTCTTTACGGAAGTAAGTTTTGGAAGGGATTGATAAATTTTGATTTATTAATTCAAAAAGGATTGATTTGCGAAAAAGATATGGAATTATTCAAATTTGCAGATACTCCTGACGAAGCATTTGATTATGTTACCACACAATTAGAAAAATCACTAAAAAAGAAAGAAAAAACACTTTCTTTGAAGTAAATTTTATATTTTTGTTATTTATAATTTATCAAAGAGAAAATTTATGTTAGAATGGTACAGATGTAAAGGAGAAGTTTGGTGCGACTTATTCAAAGTTGATTTAAACCACGCTTCTATAAGAAATACAAGTGGCGTTTATGTTATTTGGTATGGTAGTGGTGAAAACCGAAAAGTATTGCGTGTTGGGCAAGGATTGATTTACAACGAAATACTCAAATTGCAAAACGACCTTACATTTAAGGCATTTGCTGCACACGGCGTTATGGTTTCTTGGGCAGAAGTTCCACCTCTCAAGCGAGCAGGTGTTTTAGTTTATTTGATTAATACTTTAAATCCCGCAATTCTTGGTGATGCTGCTCCAAGAGCAATACCAATAAAAGAAAATTTACCTTGGGATGAAATTTAAATATAGGGGCAGCACTGATTATTAAAAATATTGGGGCTTTGGATAGGATAATCCGAGTAGTTTTCGGACTAATTGCAATTATCCTTTCCATAATAAATGGCATTGAAAGTACTCTGTCGATTATTCTCTTAATTGTTGGTTTATTAGCTTTAGTTACTTCATCAGTATCTTTCTGTCCAATTTATTATGCTCTGCGAATTCAAACTTTAAAAGAAGAAGAAGAGAAGTAAATTAATATTATTCTTTAACTTCAACTAATTTGAATACACCTGGCTCGATGCTTTCAAAAGTGAATTGCTTGATGAGATTTGAATAAGTCCAAATCTCATTAAGCTTTTGCAATTTAAATAGTTCTTGAATTTGGGTTGGGGCTCCATTAAGTATATAAACCTTTCCCCTATCGGTTAATGCTCCGTTCTTTTCGGCAAATGTTGAATAATGTAGAAAGGCATAATCTACTCTTTTATAAAACTCCGACATTGTCTCGTTAAAATTGTTTTGTGGAGATAAATCAAATTTTTTCCAAACATCAAATAACTTAATTAATTGATTTTTCCGATTGGCAGACCGAACTTCATCAATTTCATTTTCGGTTAGAAATATTGATGATGCTTGCAGTGCAAAGTCTATATTATTTAAGCTAAAAGGTTGATCTGCCCAAACAACTTTAATTGGAGCAGTTATAATTTTCTTATTATTGTTGAATATCTCCAAAGTATATTCGCCAGGTAAAAATGGATTATTTTGCAATTCAATCAGCGAAATAAAATTGGCTGAATAATAATTTCCAGCAGTTGCCTGACTCTCCCTTTCCAACACAACCGAATAATCGTTGTTAACGGTAATGAAATTGATGTCTAATGTTTTTACTTTGCCAGAAATTTCTTTAAAGAAGATACTTGGTTGATCCTCACTTTTTTTATAATTTATTTTATACGATAGATTATCATATTCGGAATAAGGAAAAGAAAGCAATATTTTTTTGGAAAATGGAGAATATTCAAGAGAATTATTCAAAATGTTAGGAATGTTTTCGTTCCCTTTTTCAGAAATAAAAAGCAATGAAACTTTTGCTTTCGTAGTAGAATCAATCAATAAATTATGAGCTTCCATTGTTTCACTTTTCTTTGAATTAATATCAGTTATTCTAATTTTAATTTCCATTTCTTGTTTAGGAAAAATAATTTCAACATACCCATTTTTTATAGTTGTTTCAGATTTATTTTCTACGCTTAATTGTGAAATGATAGTATCTTGAATAATTTTATAGAATTTCACAACTCCATCTTTATCCGAAAAAGTAACTTCCAATCGCGAGATTGTTTGATAATATCCCTTTTCGTTTTGTTTCATTAAATAGTTTTCTATTGGCAAAGAATAAAACAAGTTTAATTTCATAGAATCAGGATTATTATAAATTTCAGTGAATGTAGAAATTGTTGCTAATTTATTTGAATAAAAGTTCTTTTGGGATATTTTTCGTTGTGGATTTTGTGGATTTTGTGCATTTAGTGCATAAGCAAACAAAAATATTGCCGAAAAAAGAATAATATTTATCGTTTTTTTAAACATAATTTTAACCTTCAATTTCGTTTATAAAGTTTTGTAAAATTACAACTGCTGCAAATTTATCAAAATCTTGTTTATTTCTTCTACTTTTTTTGGAAATTCCTGATTTTACTAAATTTTGCAATGCTTGTTTTGACGAACCAGATTCATCATATAAATAAATTGGCAAATCTAACTTACTTGACAAACCATTTTTAAAATCAATAATTTTGCTGTGAATTGTTGATTCTGCATTATTATTTCTAATCGGAAACCCAATTATAACAATTTGAACATTCTCTTTTTGAATAATTTGTTTTATTTTGCTTTCTAAAGTTTCATTGTTCTGCAATGTTGTAATTGGATTAAAAGTAATATGAAAAATATCGGTAGATGCAAGCCCTACCCTTTTCTCGCCATAATCAATAGCCAAAATTTTTTTATTTTTTATACTATTTTTAAGTTCGTTTGTATTAAATTGCATAAATGAATCAAATAAAATCAAATATTATTGCCAAAGCCTTCCAAATTGGTTTGAGTGATATAAAATTCACTTCAAGCAATATTGAAGAAAGCACCAAAATCAATCTGCAAAATTGGATTAATTCAAATTATAATGTGAATATGCAATATATCGCAAATAATGTAGATAAACGACTGAATCCCTCAATAATTTTAGAAAATTGCAAATCGGTAATTGTATGTGCATTAAACTATTTCCCGGGCAATCATCCAACTATTGATAATGGCAATAAATTGGTTGGTAAAATCTCACGTTATGCTCAAAATATTGACTATCATTTTGTATTATTAGATAAAATAAAATTATTGGAAGAATACATCAAACAAATAATTCCGAATATTAAAACAAGAAGTTATGTAGATACTGGTCATATTTTGGAGAAGTATTTTGCCCAACAATCAGGTATTGGTTGGCAAGGCAAGCATTCTTTGATAATATCGCAGAAATATGGATCATATATTTTTCTTGGAGTAATTTTAACGGACTATGAGTTTGAAGTTGATGCTCCGATTTTGGATAAATGTGGCACTTGTCAAAGATGTATAGTTGCTTGCCCAACAAATGCATTAGTTAAGCCGAAAGTATTGGACGCAAATAAATGTATCGCATATTGGACCGTTGAAGCAAAACCCGAAGAAAATATTCCAGAAATAATAAAGGAAAATAATTCAGAATGGCTATTTGGTTGCGACATTTGCCAAGAAGTGTGCCCGTATAATAAAGTGCTAAAAGAAAAAACTCATATAATTGAATTTATTAATGAGAATAATTTTTATAGCAATTTAATAGATATGATTGAAATGAGTCCCGAAAATTTCAATTTAAAGTACAAAAAAAGCCCGATAAAAAGGAGAAAATTATCGGGCTTGAAACTTAATGCAGCCAATTTAATCGAGCACTTCAATAAAGCAAAAGAGTCAGATTAGTTGCACTTAATTTTTAATTTTGTAAATATCTTATTAATATCTATTATTCCAACTCCACCATCATTATTAACTGCAAACAATGCGCCATTTGTAAATTTTCCAAATTTCTGGTTCGTTATCCAAATTCCATCAGTATTATGAATTTTGTCCGAAATAAAGGAACCGATATATTTCATATCCTTACGATTATAAATGTGGAAAGTATTATTATTTAATGCGTGATAATCTTGGTCTGTTAAAAAGTAAAAACCTTCACCATTACCACAATCATACATCATTATACCTTCTGCTTGATATTCAATTAAATCATCACCCAAATCTACTCCGGTGTATTTTCCATTCATATCATACACTTTTACTAAGTTCTGATTTTTATCTTCCTCTGCAATCAACAGCCTATTGTAAAGAGTATCAGCCAATATTGATTCAACAATCCAAAGCACACCTTTGCCTGTTGTTTCACCAAATGACTTTACTAAATTATAATTTATCTTTCCATCTTTGATATTAAACGAAAATTCTTTAACTCTTTCATTTAGTGATGAAGCAGGTAAGTATACTTCAGTTTCACTCTCGTATTGATCAGTAACAAAAAGCTGATAATTGCCATCTTTAGTTTGATGCAATGACAATCCATAAGGCTTCTTTAATTCACTTTCGCCTACAAAACCAACAAATGAAAATTCAGGTAGTTTTAGAACTTGAATTCTATGATTATCTCTTTCACACACAAATAGATAATCTTTATCAACCCAAATTCCGTTTGGTCGGTCAAATTCAACTTCACCTTTACCTTGTTTGCCAACTTGCTTTATTAATTTTAGATTATTTGCATCGTATACAAATATATTATGCCTTTCTTTGCTTGTTGCCATAACAATTGCCTCTTTTTCATCAGCAGATTGCCAGAAAGCTGGAGAATCTATATTGTCTTCATCGTCCCAATGAGACAGTAAATCATATTCAATTCTTGGATAAGTGTCGGAGGGTTCGGAGTTGGGAGGAGTGTCGGCGGTTTCTTTTTCTTTTGTGGAACAAGAAACAAGAACTAATGTTATTGCTAACATAAATAATTGAAAAAACTTTTTCATAACTATCCTTAATTTTAGGAATCTTTCCATTTAATACTGCAACCAATACTTGGATATTGATTTTTATTAATTTCGCGACCTTCTATCATTGCGTCAAGTGCATCAGATAAATCTTTACCTGTTATAGCATCATCATTCTTTGGACGTGCAGAATCGAATCGCCCGTGATATACCAAAATATCATTTTGATTATAAACATAAAAGTCAGGGGTGCAAGCGGCATCGTATTTACGGGCAATTTCTTGTGTTTCATCAAATAAATACGGGAAATGAATGTTATATTTTTCGATGAAATCAATCATATTTTCGGGGGAGTCTTCTGGATATGCTATAATATCGTTTGAATTTATACCGACAAAGTTGATACCAAGTTGCTGATATTTGTTTGATACTTCTACTAATTTTTGCATTATATGAATAACATAAGGGCAATGATTACACATAATTATGATAACATTGCCCTTATTAGATTTAATATCATTTAATGCAGTGAATTGTTTTGTTTTGGGGTTCAGCAAATTGAATTCTACAATTTTACTTCCCAATTCAATTTTATTTCCTTCAGCTGCCATTTATTTCTTTTTTATTGATTTAGGTATTTTTTGATAATTTCTTCAAAGTCTTGTTTTGTTTTTCCACCAACAATTTTTTCCATAATTTTACCATCTTTACCGATAACATAGGTTGTTGGGACATATTGTATAGTTCCATACACTTTTGCAAATTCTTCAGCATATTTTCTACTTGGGAAATTACGATAATTCATTTTTTGTTTTTCAACAAAATTGCTCACAAGATCCATCTCTTTATTTGGGTCTCTTTCTAATGCAATTCCTACTACTTGGAAACCACTTGCAGAATAAGTTGTAAGTAAATCAACAAAATGAGGGATTTCTGCACGACAAGGTGGGCACCAAGTTCCCCAGAAATTCAAGAAAGTGACTTTGCCTTTTAGTTGATCAATTAAATTCATATCTTTGCCGTTCTCTTTCCAAGTAAAGTTTACCGGTTCGTTTTCTCCAGCAAGCGATATGCTTTTGATTTCGTGAACATAAGCGGAATTTACGGGGGTATTTGCTTGTGTATCACGGGAGCAAGCAGTTTGCGATACAGTCAAAAAACTAACAAAAAATATTGTTAGTGCTGCAATTAATTGTTTTTTCATAATCCTTTAATTTTTAATAATAATAAAAATATAAACGAACACCAAAATATATTATTGCAGAGGAATATATTCTTGAGTAATACATTATTGAATAATAAATTACAAGATTGTAAGAATACTATTTTTTAAATATAGCAATAAAGAATCCTATAACAGTAAAAAATGATCCAATCCAAACTAAATACATAAAGGGCTTTAATTCAACTTGGAATGTATATGCTTCGGTAATACTTTGAGATTCATTGCCAGCAGCGCGATAATAAACTATTGCTTTTGTATTTCCCATACTTTTTACTCCCGAGGCTAACCCACCAAATGCAACTTCCCAACCAGTACCGGGCACTTCCTCCCAAACTGGTGAACCTGAAAAGTTTTCAGTATTCATCCAAGTATATAAAGTATCGGTATACACTTGTCCTTTGTTAGAAATATCAAATACAGCACCAAAAAGCAATGCACCCTCTTCGTTAGTTTCACCTCCTGACATATCAAAAGCAATAAGTTTTACTTGAATATCATCATCTCCCGGAATTGATTGAGATGTTCCCTTGCTTAATATAAAATGAGGATAATCCTGATTTTGATGGTATGTAACAGGTGAAACGTACAAATCACTCCAAAAAGTAGTAAGTATTCCTGGCTCTAAAAAAATTTCAGTTCTATCATTAAAATCACTCAAATACATAATAGAACCAATAACAGCACTATTATTTCCTTTTGTGAATTGTAATTTGTAATTAAATCTTTCTTGATCTTTTCGGTCGGGATTCACCAATTCACGCCCAATAAATTTCACTTTGTATCCGTAAATTTCTTCTTCTTCCCCAATTGCAAGTGTATGAGCTTCCTTTTCGGCATATCCTCCGCTAAAAATAACACCAATCAAAAGTAATGCTGCTCCAATGTGCGATAAAGCTGCACCTGTTTTAACAAGAGATGTCTTAGCAGTTTTTATTAATATTTCAAGATTGATTATGAATGAAAAAATTGAAGCAAAGAATAATAACAACAAATCAAATCTATCAACTTTCAAAAAATACACTATTGCAGTAATTATAACTGAAATAATCGTTGGTAAAATTGCCCTTTTGATTACTTTTTGCATATCGGAACCACGCCAAGCAAAATAATAAGCAATTCCATTAAGAATAAGCATAACTATTGCTATTGGTAAATTCCATTTATCGTAGAAACTAATATCAACTGAGGCTTTGGTAGCGCCAATAATTTCAGTTGTAATAGGCCAAGTTGTGCCTACAAATATTATTACAGTTGAAACAAGTAAGGATAAGGCACCGAGCGATAAGATAAATTCACGTGAACTACTAATTAATGGATTTTTGGGAATTGTCCTATTGATTTCTTTAAATCTAATAAATAAAAATATTAAACTATAGAAAAAGAATAATAACAACCCACCGAGCAATACAGCATAAGTTATTCCACCTGGTTCTCCAAATGAGTGAACAGACATATCGCCCAACACTCCACTTCGAGTTAAAAATGTAGAGAACAATACCAAAATAAATGCCAGAAGCGAAAGGAAGAAGTTTGTTTTTACTAAACCTCCATTCTTTTTCTGAACTAATAATGTATGTATCAATGCAACTGAAACAACCCAAGGTAATAGAGATGCGTTTTCTACGGGATCCCAACCCCAGAATCCTCCCCAACCTAAGGTTTCATAAGACCAAAAACCACCTAAAATAATACCAGTTCCGAGCATTCCCGAAGCAAATAGAATCCAGGGTGTAGCAACTTTTATCCAATTCTGGTAATCTTTTTTGATTAATGCTGATACAGCAAATACAAATGAAACAGTCATTGCTGCAAAGCCCACAAAGAGTATTGGAGGGTGGATCATATTCCAAAAGTTCTCTAAGATTGGATTTAATCCTCTGCCGTCAACAGGCATAAAATCAGTAGTTAATCCTTCGTTTGGAAATGATTCCCAAATGTAAGTAAATGGACTTTTCAAAACCAGCATTATCGTTAGGAATATCATCACCATATTAAAATGAGCCATCACCAAATTGTCATAGCCATATTCACGAGCATTTTTCTTAACAAAAAGTACGAAAACTGAAACTAATAATGCCCAAAGCAAGAATGAACCTTCCTGACCTGAGAAAAACGAAGTTACAAGTAAATGCAAAGGCAAACTATTATTAGAATATTGCCATATATAAGTAAATTGGTAATTGTGATTTAATATATTTACTAACAAATATATCGAAGTAATTCCAAGTGTTATTGGCAATGTATAATAAAAAATATTCGTAAATCTACGAATTCTTCCATCTTTGAAGTGTGCAATAAAAAAGAGAATAGTAAAAAGTATGGACAAGACAACACTTATCCAAACAGCAACCTGACCAAACATAATTATATCCCCTGCTTTTTAACATCTTCAAATTTACTTTCGTATTTGGAAGGACATTTTGTCAATATTTCATTTGCAACGAATTTATTGTTTTCAAATTTTCCTTTCACAACTACCATTGGTGCAATGTCGAAGTTGTTTGGTTTTGGTCCATTGTATTCTATTGGTGCAGATTGATTCTTTTCGTCAACCAGCATAAATGTTAATTTATTATTCTTTTCATCGTACTGTACAGGCATATCTTTCGATGCTTTGCCAATTATTTGGACTACTTTTTCATTCTTTTTGGCTGATGCAAAATCACTGTATTCTATTTTACCAGAATCAAAAGAAAAAATTGCGAGAATTGTAAAAGCAATTACGATTCCGCCAATAATGATATATTTTTTATTCATTTAAATATCCTTTTTTGTTAAATCATAAGAATGGAGTTTCTCTAATTTTGATATTTTTTTGTCAATCATAAACATATAGACAAAGAATACAAGCCAAACAATCAGAGAAATTAATAATACAATATATAAAGTGTGATTTCCGAGAAAATCCATAAATACCTCTATTTAATTAATTCAGAACGAATTTTTAAATTTAAAATCCAGAAAAATAATAATGAAAAACAGAACATCGAGAATCCAAAAGTCATTAATAAATTTGGATTTAGCATTTCGGCACCGCCACCTAAAACAGGACCAGCAGTATTTTCGCCAGAAGCACCTGGATGCAAACCACTTGATATTCTTGGTAAAATAAAAACCAAAAAAGGAACAGCAGCAAATGCAATTATCAGATAAACTGCCGATAATTTTGCCTTTGTGTGCGGATTATCGATTGATGAACGCAAAGCAAAATATGCAAAATAAATCAGCAATAATATAAATATTGATGTTTCGCGTGGATCCCAATTCCAATAACTTCCCCAGTTGAACTTTGCCCAAATCATTCCCGTAATAGTTGCAAGTATAGTGAACATAACCCCTACATTTGCCGAAGCATTAGCAATTATATCGTGTTCATATTTCCCATTGCGTAAATACATTATTGAATATATCATTGAAAGTAAATATGCCAAAACCGAAACCCAAGCAATCGGGACGTGAATAACCATTATCTTAATTCTTTCTTTCAATTCCAATATCAGCGGATAGGAAATTGGAATGAAATTGTATTTATTTACACTAACTATATTAAAAACTTTTAATTCTTTATTATATTTAACGTCAATTAATTTTGTATTTTCAATATTAATTTTTTGAGTATTGATAATTGGATAATTTAGGTTTGCTAAATAAATAGTGTCCTTTTGCGATGAAAATGAAATTGGTTTATACTCTAATGTTATTTTCTCTTGAATATCTTGGCTTGCTACATAAGCAGCATACGAATTATCACTAACCAAAGATGGAGTTAATATTAAAAATAAATTAATAAAAAATAATAAAACAATTAAATACTTCCACCAATTAGGTTTGGGTCTGGATAGTTGAGGGAAAAAACCAACAACTACCCCTAAAATCACGCTTGATGCTATTACTAACCCTTTCATAAGATATTATTTTTTACAAAATTATGAAAAAAAATTTAATTAGAAATAAATTTGAAGCGAGTTATATTAGATTTGGATTTTTCACTTTTCGGAAAGTATTCAATCGAATTAGCAAAAAGTTTCATAAATGGAATTCCCAGACCACCTTTGTGTGGTCTTTTAATATGCTCTTCAATTGTATTTGTTTGATAGTCTAAAACATTAAAGGCTTCACCTTCATCGTAAATCTCAATCATTAATTGGTCGGTATCGGATGTAACTTCCATTCGAATAACTTTTGTTGAGTCTTCGTGGTAAGAATATTTGATTATATTTGTGATAAATTCATCAACAACTAATAGCACTTGGAGAATTTTATCTTCTTCAAAGTTTATTTCTGCTAAAAACTTTGTTAATTGCTCTCTGATTGTGAGCAAATGTGAAGTATCGGCAGTTATTTCAGTTTCAAATTTCATTATTGATGAATTTATTAACACTATTTAATTTCACTTATTGTTGTATAAATTTTAAATAAATATGTAAATCCAAGTAATTCAAAAAGTTTGTGTATTTTGTCACTCATCTTTACAAGTACAATATCGCCTTCTTTTTCGCGGACTTCTTCGATAAATTCCATAAACACACCAAAACCTGCACTGCTAATATAATCCAGATGCTCAAAATCTACAATAATTTGATTTTCATCATTTTTGATTGCATCAGAGATTGTATTTTCCAAAATTGGCGATGTGTGGGCATCTAAATACCCTTGAATTTTAATCACAATCCAAGTTTGGAAATGTTCTATTGATAAACTGAATTTTTCGTTATTTTCCATCTTCACTCCCTATGTTTGAACATTAAAGACATTATTGTCAAATCATCTACAAGTTGCCTATTTTTCTTGAATTTATTAGACTCTTCAATTATAATATCCAATACGTTTTTGGCATCATTGAAGTTGCTATTTTGTAAAATGTCTCCAATTCGGAATAATCCAAACTCATCATTTTCTGTATTTCTCATTTCACTTAATCCATCAGTAAAAGCAAAACAGAAGTCATTACTTTTTAATGTTAATTTCTTTACTTCTAAATTTTCTTCAAATACCTTGCCACCAACTAAACCTAATGCCATTCCTTTTGGACTAATTTGTTGAATAATTCCATTTTGCTTAACTAATAGTGGAGTATGTCCTGCACGAATATAACAAACTTCACCATTATCATCGTTAATTGAAATTGCGGAAAGTGTTATAAAAATTTGCTTTTCAGTATTTTTAACTAAAATATCATTGAGTTGGAGAACTAATTCCTTTATATCATCTACGTATTTTACAATTGAAATTATAATTCCTTTCAATTCTGCCATATACAAAGCCGCCGAAACTCCTTTCCCCGATACGTCCGCTATCAAAATCACTGGTTTCTTGTTTCTTAAATAAACAAAATCAAAGTAATCGCCACCTAATTCATTTGCTGGAATAGATTTTCCTGCTATTGAATAATTCTTCAAGTCTGGCAAATTCTCAGGCACAATCTTTCTCTGAATACTTTGAGCTAAATTTAACTCAAATTGGTATCTCTGCTTTTCTATTGCCTCTTGCATCAATTTATTATTCTGAATTGCTACTGCGAAATTTGTCACAAATGTGTTGATTATTTGCACTTCACCAATCGAAAACGCATATTCCTTATTTCTGCCAATTATTATTGTTGATGTTTTTAGATTTCCTTGAAAAATTGGGATTATAATTATTGATTTTCTGTAATTATTGTATTTCAAATTCAATCCTAATTCATATAAGCCCGCTATTACAATAGTATTTGAAGCATTGTTAAGAGTTGATTGATAGTTTGGACTATTAGTTAAAAAATTATAAAATTTTTCTTCCACACCATTCATTGTAATAATAGAAGGTTTTCCTTCAACAAAATAACTTTCACTCCACGAAAAATCTATTTGAATTACTTCGTTCAAAGATGAAATAAATTTTTTCAATAATTCAGTATTGTCTAAAATGTCAGATTTCAAAATATATTTATTAAATCTATCAAGAGCTGAAATTGTTAAAGTGCCTTGATCTAATTCTTCTTTATTGCTTGTTCTATTCTGAAATATTAGATTAATCTGGAAACCAACAATAACAACTATTACATAAATTACAAAATCTTTGATGTTCGGAAAAATTAAATCTGTTGATGCTCTTAAATTTCCCGAAGTGCTTGCCAAAATAATTGAAGCCATAATTATCGTTAAACTTAACAAATAATTAAATTGTCTTTTCTGAGATTTATTCAAATACCTTAGCCAATTATTGTCTGACGCAAGTTTGTAACTAACAATAAATGTATAAATATACAAGAAAATTTGTAATGTATCAAGTATATTTACTATTATACCAATATCAAAATAATAATTCAGTGTTTTAACAACAAAAATATTACCCAAGACAAAAATTATTGCCCACTTGGAAAATTCAAGGTATTTTAATGTTCTTGAATTTTTAAGAACATTCACCCATCGTAAAAAATACCTTGCAGTTAAAAAACTAAGAACAACAAAATACCAACCAAATAATTGAACTATCAAATTATACGGAATTTCTTGCTCATTTAGCAATTTTTGGGTGTTTGGGGTAAGCCAAAGTAATCCCACTCCAACTGCAAATATTATTGCAAGGTTTTTAATATCATTGATAAATTTATCAACAAATAAATTATCAAACTTCTCCACTTTGGGCTTTACGACTAATGAGAAATAGGCAATAATAAGAATTGTAATTATTATAGTTGTTGTAAATTTCCAGATAATATTTTTATCAAAAGCAAATGCTCCAAAAAAATAATAAAATGCAAAATCACCTATTAACTTGATGAGTAAGGCAATTATTATTGCAAAAAGCAATTTTTTTCTGTCTTGAATTAGAGAAAATATATCTTGTTTACTTATCATAAAGCAAAATTACGAAAGAATGAATAAACTCTTTAATTAGCAAAATAATTTATTTTCCATATTTTTTTTTTAATTTTGAAAAAAAAATATGTATGAAATATATTTTAAAACCAAATGAAGTTAGAATTGCTGATTCTACCGCAATTATTGAGTATAAAATTCCATCTGAAATATTGATGGAGAATGCCGCTCGCTCGGTTGCCGAAAAAATCATTCAAATTTCAGAAGAAAAACACATCGTTGATAAAAGAATATTGATATTATGTGGAAGTGGCAATAATGGTGGAGATGGATTTGCTGTTGCTCGCCAACTCTGCGATGAATTCGACATTTCTGTTATGTGGATTGGCTCGGTTGATAAAATGTCTCCCGAAACATTCCAAAATTATTTGATTTTGCAAAATTTATCAATTAATACAACTAAACTTGAAACCGAAGAACAAATTAATTCAACTGATTTCAATTATCCAATAATTGTTGATGCTTTGATTGGTGTTGGTGGTTCGGAAATACTTCGTGGCTTAGTTGTGAATATTATGGAAAAATTGAATTCCATACAAACACTTAAAATTGCTGTTGATGTTCCCACAGGATTGAACGCCGAAAATGGAATCGCACATTCACTATGCTTTAAGTCAGATTATACAATTACAATGTTCGCAATCAAGACAGGTATGCTTCTCAATCAAGGTCCTGAAATGTGCGGGGAAATATCTATCGGCTACTTGGGAGCACCACATAGAATTGCAAATTCGCTGGGTAAAGTTCAAATATTGGAAGATAAAGACATTCCCGAACTTTTACCAAAACGAAATCGAGTTAGTAGTAAATTTGACAATGGCAAATTATTAGTAATTGCAGGCTCAAGTAATATGCCCGGTGCGGCTGCACTTGTTTCGAATGCTGCTATCAAGTCTGGTGCTGGTTTGGTTTATCTTATGACTCCGCGTATTCATTCTCATCTTTTGCCAGAAGTAATTCCAATTGAACTTGCAAAAGATGGAGAACATATTAACACAAATGAAATTGATAGAATTATTGAGTTTGCTCAAAATATGGATGCAATCGCTATCGGACCTGGATTGGGAAAGAATTTATTCACAAGTTTAATTGTAGAGAGGATAATCAAAGATATTCCTAACCGAGTGTCCATTGTTTTTGATGCAGATGCAATTACTCCTGAATTATTAAACTTTCCACTTAGAGAAAATATCGTTCTTACTCCACATATTGGAGAGTTTTCCAAGTTATCTTCCATTCCTCGCAGTATAGTTGCCGAGCAACACTATTTATTGGCAAAGGAATGGGCAGAAAAACTAAATTGTACTATCTTGTTAAAACATATTCCTACTGTAATTTCCAATGGCGATGTGTCGTTTTGGAATATTTATGGCAATCCGATAATGGCAACTGCCGGCAGTGGAGATGTTCTTACCGGAATTATCGCTGCCTTTTTGGCACAAGGACTTGACGGCATTACATCGGCAAGTCTCGGCGCTTTTATTCACAGTAAATCTGGAGATTATTTCCTGGAGAATGTTTCGCTATTCGGGTTTTCTGCTTCGAATTTAATTGATTATTTACCTTATACAATTCCCCAGCAATGAAATCTACTTCACCACATATCAAAGTCCTTTATATATCACAATGGTTTCTTTATTCGGCTATTATTTTTATTTTATCGCACCAGCCTCACAATGAATATATCCCAATTAACATTTGGGATTACGATAAGTTGCTTCATCTTTTTGGCTTTTTCCTTTATGGTGTTTCTACTTTCCTTTTGTTTTGGACTGCGTTTCCTTCAACTTCTATTAAATTCCGTTATCTTTTTGCTATTTCCCTTGCAATATTCTTTGCGTTGTCCGATGAATTTCATCAGAGTTTTGTTCCCGGAAGATTGATGGACCCTTTTGATTTCATTGCCGATTGTATCGGCATTATTTTCTCTTATTTCCTATTTAGATTTCGTCTAATTAATATATTTTTCCATAATTCTAAGCCAATTTCCCACGATGCATAACTTATTTCCCAAATATAAACCCTTGATTTTCATTGTCGATGATATAGAAGACAATGTTTCCTTGCTCGGTTCAATTCTTCAGGAAAATAATTTCCGTGTCGAAGCTCTGACGGACTCCCGTTTTGTCTTGGATTTCTTGGAACGTATTTCCCCCGACATTATCCTTTTAGATTATATGATGCCTTTTATTGATGGAATAGAGATTTGCAAACAAATCAAAGCCCAACCCAAACTAAAAAACATTCCTATTATCTTTGTGACAGCCCGTAATGACGAAGATTCCATTATCAATGCTTTAGAGGCAGGTGCCGTTGACTTTATTTCCAAGCCTTTTTCTTCAAAAGAACTTCTCGCCAGAATAAAAATCCATCTCGATTTGAAGTTTTCCGCCCAACTTATTCAATTAAAAATGAATGAAATTACGGAAATAAACCAACGCCTCGAAAAGTCAAAGGAGGAAACAGAACGTTTCTATCGTATTCTTAAAAATGAAATTGATTCTGCTTCGGAATACGTTCATTCCCTTTTGCCGTCAAAGGTTTCCAACGATAAACGCCTTGGTTTTGATTGGTATTTCGAGCCTTCTCATAATTTGGGAGGGGATTCCTTCGGATATCACTGGGTAGATGAAGATAATTTCGCTATCTATCTTTTGGATGTCTCGGGACACGGTGTGGCGTCAGCCCTCGAATCTGTCAGTGTCCTTAATATGCTGCGGTTTGGAACTCTTCCCAACGTGGATTTTACGGAACCCGCTCAGGTTCTCACGGAACTTAATCGCGCTTTCCCTCTTCAGTATCATAATTTTCTTTTCTTTACGATATTTTATGCTGTTTATAATTTCAGAACAAAGACTCTTAAGTATTCTGGAGCGGGTCATCCTCCATCTTTCATATTTTCCAAAGATAATACAAGGATTCTTGAGTCGCAAAATATTCTTATCGGTGCAAAAGATAATGTTAAATATATTTCCTCCGCGATTCACTTGCCCGATCCCTTTAAACTTTTTGTATATTCCGATGGTTTAATTGATCCGCACACTTATAATCCTTTCAGTTGGGATGAATCCAAACTATTTTCCCTTGTTCAGTCGCATTTATCCGCTCCCAACTTATTATTTTCCCTTATCGATTCTTTAAAAACAATTCGTATTACTGATTCTTTCAATGACGATATTGCAATTCTAAATATAGATTTTTATGGTTCCACATTTTAAACTTCTCCACCAAGACATTAATTCTAATGCTCGGTTGGGAGAACTATATACTCCCCACGGTATGATTCCTACTCCAATATTTATGCCTGTCGGTACACAGGGAACTGTTAAGGCTGTACAGCAAACAGATCTCGTTGCACTCAACGCAAAGATTATTCTCGGAAACACATACCATTTATACTTACGTCCAGGGCTCGATGTCCTCAACACATTTCGTGGTTTACACAACCTTATGAATTGGCAAGGACCCATTCTTACTGATTCAGGGGGTTTTCAGGTTTTTTCCTTGTCTCCTCTTCGTAAATTATCCAACGATGGTGTTGAATTCCGATCCCACATTGACGGATCGCGACATTTATTTACTGCTGAAAAGGTTGTGGATATTCAACGAACCATCGGAAGTGATATTCTAATGGTTTTAGATGAGTGTGCCCCCTATCCTGCCGATAAATCCTACATCAAGAAGTCTGCTGCATTGTCTTTGGATTGGGCACAAAGATCCAGGAAGTATTTTAACTCCACCGAGCCTCATTATGGACTCAACCAACTTCAATTTGCAATAGGTCAAGGTGGCGTTTTCTTGGATTTGCGTGCCGAATACCTCAACGCAGTTATTGAACAAGGATTCGATGGTTATGCTATCGGGGGTTTATCTGTTGGTGAGCCCAAAGAACTTATGATGGAAGTGATTTCTCATAGCGTTGAATTGCTTCCAAAGGATAAACCACGATATTTGATGGGCGTTGGGATGCCCGATGATATTTTAAATGCCATCGAACTTGGCGTTGATATGTTCGATTGTGTTATTCCCACCAGAAATGCTCGGAATGCACAAATTTTTACTACAAGAGGGAAGATAAATGTTCGTAACCAAAAGTATAAATTCTCCGATGAATTAATTGATGAGAATCTTGGTTTATTTCCAAGTAATTATTATTCACTCGGATATTTAAGACATTTGTTTATGGCTAATGAACTCTTGGCTTTATCTATCGCATCCTTGCAAAATATTTCTTTTTACTTGTGGTTAGTTAATATTGCAAGGGAAAAGATTGCTGTTAATGATTTTTCTAAATGGAAACAAGAGTTTTTAGATTATTGGCATAACAACACAAAGTAAATTCGGCGTTGGGTGCTGGGCGTTGGGTATTGGGAGAATAACATAGCCCACGAATTTATTCGTGGGTAAAATTTAAAATGAACCTTCCGAAAGTTTAAAACCTTCGGAAGGTTTTTTCCC